>NZ_CBYM010000004.1 GCF_000577815.1 Clostridium saudiense
TTTAATTTACATTAATAATATAAATTAAAGTTTTGATAAGTTATATTATGAGAAAAATTTATAAATTATAAGATAAAAATGAGGGATTGTTTAATGAAAATATTTAAAAGTATAATTAATATAGTCTTAACTTTAATAATAGTTATATGTGCATATAAAATAATTCATCAATTAAAAGAATATAATGATGCGGATAAAGTATATAATTTAATTAGAGAAGAAAAGGAAGAAAGTGATAATTTATTTGAAAAAAATATAGATTATAGAGGGTGGATAAAAATTGATAATACAAATATAAATTATCCAATTCTTCAAGGACAAGATAATGAAGAGTATTTATATAAAGATATAAATAATGAGTACATAGTATCAGGTTCAATATTTATGAATTATTTAAATAATGGATTTGATGATCAAAATACCGTATTATTTGGACATAACATGAAAAATGGAACTATGTTTGCAAATTTAAAAAAATATAAAGAAGAAGACTTTTTCTACAATAATAATGATATAGAAATAGAGTTAAGTAACGGTCAATATTTAAAATATAAGGTTTTTTCTGTATATATAACAGATATTAATGATAATTATACTAAAACTAGTTTTGAAGACAAAGATGAATATAAAGAATTTTTAGAGAGAATAAAAAATAAATCAATATATAAATCAGATATAAGTGTCAATGAAAATGATAAAATTATAACTTTATCAACATGTTCATATGAATTTGATGATGCTAGATTGGTAGTTACAGGCAAGCTTATAGATAAAGAACAATAATTTACTAATCTTATTTTATTTTGAAAGATTTAAAAGTATTGATAAAGTTATATATGAGAAAATTTATATAAATAAAGCTATTGATGAAAATCAATAGCTTTTAATAGTTTAGTCTAAATTTTTACCTGTAAATGCTAATGGTAAAAGTTCGTCTAATGTATATTCTAAATAGTCTTCAGTACTTTTTGCAATAATTACTTTAAAGTTTTTTAAGTCACAAAACTCAGCCATAACCTGTCTGCAAACAGCACAAGGGGCACAGTAATCACCATCTCCAGGTTTAATACCAGCTTTGTTTCCTACAATAGCAATAGCGGTAAAGTCCTTTTGTCCTTCTGAAATTGCTTTGAAGAAAGCTGTTCTTTCAGCACAGTTTGTAGGGGTAAATGCAGCATTTTCTATATTGCAGCCTTGATAAATTTCACCATTACCACAAAGTAAAGCAGCACCTACATTAAAATTAGAATATGGTGTATAACAATATTTTTGAGCATCAAATGCTTTTTCTATTAATAATTTTCTATCTATCATAGTTACCTCCTGTTTTTTTATTAAAAATACCTACTAAATTATTATTAGGATTAGGTGAGAAAATTATATCAACAAGATTATTTATGTCATTTACCTTAATAAATCCTTTGTTATATTCAACAATATTTTCATTGGCTAACTCTTTAATAATTCTATTAACACTTCTAATGTTTGAACCAACACCTTCTACTAGTATATCCTTATGTACAGTATTTAAATTGTGATCATTTAAAAATTTCCATAAAAAGAATAATACTCTATCTTTTAAATTATAGGCCACATTTGCTTTACTATTAATAGAAGTATGATACATTTTTTCGGAAAGTTTTATGTGTACATATAAAGAAAAATCACTATCATATTTAATCCATTCTAAAAAAGATTCTTTAGAAATTTTAATAGCTTCACAAGGTTCAATTGCTTCTACATAATTTAATATAGGTTTATCAGCAAATATTTCTAGTTCTCCAAATAGCTCATTTTCACAATAAGTTCTTTCAAGATATTTAACACCAGTAGGTGTTAGTGAATAAACTTTGACTTTTCCTTTTTTTATTATATATACCGAGTCAGCAATTTCATTTTGTATAAGAATTTTATCAAAAGTATTAAACTTTATGTTTATAAATTTACTTTTTATATAACTAGGACAAGTATCTAAAAAATAAGGTAAGTTGTTCATTTTAATTCTCCTTAGTAAGTAAGTTAAATAAAGTAAATTAATTATATCATATTAATTAATTTAAAGAAGTTACAAGAAAAAATCAAGGACAAATGTCCAAGAGTATTTAAAGGAGCTTTGTGAAATTAATAATATTATTAAGATGTAAAATATATTTAAAATATAGATAATGTTTAAAAAGGGGAGAGTTTTTTTTGTGAAATATAATAAGAGGGATAGATGAAATAAAATTATAGTAGATAGTTAAATAATGTTATAATTAGAATAAATTAAATGTTGAAAAGGTGATGATATTTTGAAAATAGGAAATTCTGAGTTAATAAGAAATATTGATAATTATTGTATAAATGATTTGGGCATTCCTTCAATTGTTCTTATGGAAAATGCAGCATTGAAGGTTATTAAAAATATAGATTTTCAAAAGTTTAAATCATTTACTATAGTCTGCGGAACAGGAAATAATGGGGGAGATGGCCTTGCTGTTGCACGCCAACTTTTTAGCATGAATATGAAAATAGATGTTTTTATAGTAGGAAATCATTCTATGAGTAAGGATTGCTTTGCAAATTATAATATTTTAAAAAATATAGGAATTGATATAAAGCATATTATTACCAGTGAGGATATGATAAATTTAAGGGAAGCATTATTAGAAAATGATATGGCTATTGATGCAATCTTTGGAGTAGGTTTAACTAGGAAAATAGAAGGCATCTATGAGGAAGTTATTAAAAGTATAAATAAGAGTAATTCATATATAATGGCTATAGATATACCTTCAGGAATGAAATGTGATAGCTTTGGTATTTTAGGAACTTCTATCGAAGCAAATAAAACTATTTCTTTTGAAGTTTACAAAAAAGGTTTTTTAGATTATGAAGGTGAAAAGTATACAGGTACTATAATAGTTGAAAAAATAGGTGTACCAGAATATGTAGTTAATAAATTTCACCATAAGGAGTATTTAACAGAAATAGGTGATGTAAAAAATATTATAAAAAAGAGAAATAAGTGTGCACATAAAGGTGATTTTGGGAGAATTACTATTATGGCAGGATCTGAAAATTTTACAGGAGCAGCATATATTTCAACAGAGGCAGCAGTAAGAAGTGGGGCAGGGCTTGTTACTCTTTGTACAAAGAAATCTATATTAGATATTTTAAAAAGTAAGTTAGTAGAAGCTATGTCAATGTCTTATGAGGATATTGCATTTGAAGGTGTTATATCAAATAGTGATAGTATAGCAATAGGACCAGGAATGGGAAATAATGAATTGACATTAAAGTGTGTAAAAAATATTCTATCTAAAAATGGGTGCCCTGTAGTTCTTGATGCTGATGCATTAAATGTACTTAAAGGTAATTTAGAATTATTAAAGAATAGTAAAAGAAAGATTATAATAACACCTCATATGGGAGAAATGTCTAGAATTACTGGTGTTGATGTTGAAAGTTTAATTGAAAATAGAATAGGTATTGCTGTTAATTTTGCTAAAGAATATAAGGTGATAGTATTGCTAAAAGGATATAATACTATAATTACTGATGGTAATGAAGTTTATGTAAATTCAACAGGTAATAGTAAAATGGCTTCAGGTGGAATGGGAGATACTCTTACAGGAATTATTGCTTCTTTTATAGGGCAAGGGTATGAACCTTTTAAAGCTACAATAGTATCAGCATATATTCATGGATATTGTGGTGATATACTTTCAAAAGAGATGTTTTGCGTTAATGCTTCACATGTTATAGAAAAAATTCCGTATGTAGTTGAATACCTTGTAAAATAAGTTATTGGTAATGAAATTCATAAGATTTTAAAAAGTCAAAATTGTGATTTAATTAGTATAGTGTGCTTAATAATACACATAATAAGCTCATATATAGTCAATTTATATAGTAAATAAAAATGAGGTGTAAATATGTGTACAGCATTAAGTATAAAATCAGATGAAGGAAAATATTTTTTTGGAAGAAATATGGATTTGGCTTATACCTTTAATCAAGCAGTCATGATAATACCAAAAAGTTTTCAATTTAAAGATAAAGTTACAGGAAATATGATAACTAATAATCGTGCAATAATTGGTATGGGAACAGTTATTGATAATCATCCTACAATAGCTGATGGTATGAATGAAAATGGATTAGCTTGTGCTGGTTTAAATTTTGCAGGCTATGCTTATTGGGAAAAGGAGCCTGTTGAAGGAAAAACTAATATTGGTCCCTATGACTTTATTCAATGGGTATTATCTAATCATGATACTATAGAGGAAGTTAAGAAGGATATTGAAAATATAGAATTAGTTGATATTCCTCTTAATGAAAAAACTCCTTGTCCAACACTACATTGGATGATAAGTGATAAAACAGGAAAGTCTATTGTAGTTGAAAAAACTAAAAATAAATTTGCTTTTTATGACAATACTGTTGGAGTAATGACTAACAATCCAACATTTGATTGGCACTTAACAAATTTAAATGAATATTTATATCTTACTCCAAATTATCCTAATGATACTAAATGGAGTGATCAAGAGTTAACTCCTTTAGGAATAGGTGCAGGAAGTTTAGGAATACCTGGTGACTTTGCTCCAGCTTCAAGATTTGTAAGAATTGCTTATATTAGAGCACATATGACTTCAGTAAAAAATGATATTCAAGCAGTTACTCAATTTTTCCATATGCTTGATTATGTAAAAATGGTAAAGGGCGGTGTTATAACTAAAGATGGATTAGAGGACTTAACATTATATTCTTCTTGTATGGACCAACAAGAAGGTATTTATTATTATAAATCTTATGATAATAATAGAATAAGTGCAGTTGATATGAAGAAAGAAAAATTAGAAGGTAAAGAATTGAAAATATTCCCATATCCAACAACTCAAGATATAAATTATCAAAATTAAAATATAATTAATCGATACTTATGTAATTAAATCTAAACAAGCTACTATAGCCTAAGGAAAGGATTTATTAAATAGATGAATAAGTATAGTTAGATAAAAATAATTTATAAAATACAAGAGTAAATCCCAATCTACTTGATTGGGATTTACTTATTTATTTATCCTTCAACATTAGTAATCCATTCTTTAACTTGTGGAGTTAAAGAAGCCATATTTTTAGATTCAACTTTAGAAACAAATAATAAATCTTTGCTACCAACCTTAGGTGAAAGTCTTTCTAAAATTTCATCTGCATTTAGAGAAGTATGTACAAGGTAGCTAGTAGGCATAAAGTGAGCCCATCTACCTAAAGTTTCAATTTCACAAACTAAATCGTAATCAGGATCGCCTCCACAATTACAGTTTTCTCCATGTTCATGGTCATGGTGATGAGAGTTGCTTTGCATATGGTAAGTTATAAAATAAACTGACATATAAAAATCTCCTTAAATATTATTAGTATTATTAACAGTATAGAGTTATTGAAATGTAAAGTCAATTGAAATAAAAAATCAATTAATTACTACAAATCAAAATCTCTCTTTAATTTTATTATTAATCAAAAATACAATAGATATGAATTAAATTTTAAATTATTTTAATAGATAAAAAAGAAGATTTAAGTTATATAAACTGTGGTACCATACGGAATATTATCATAAATCCATTTAGCATTTACTTTAGCAAGTCTAATACAGCCATTACTAATTTTAAAGCCAAGGCGCCCGTCTCTAACAGTATTATCTAAGTTATATATAATTGAGTGGAAGAGATAATTACCTTTAAATTGCGTGTAATAATAACAAACATATCCATGATTTTCTCCAAAAGAATAGCCTTTAGCACCAACTTTAAATGTACCTAAAGGTGTAGGAGTAGAAGGTTTTCCAATAGAACAAATATAATTTTTTACTAGGATCCAGTTATTTTTAGCTCCAGAAAATATATTAACCTGAAAATTTTTAGTATCAACCCAAATAAGATATTTAGTACTGCTAGATAAGTTACTATTATTTACAAATTGAGTAGAAGTATCATTATAATTTGATGGAAGTCTATAATTGTGAGTTAATATATATTTTGAAAAAATTATTTTATTATATAAGTTTTTAAGAGTATTATAAAATGCCATAAAATCTCTCTCTTTTAATTACTAAACATTTTAGTTTATGAATGTTTAACTTATAATGTTCGAATAAAGAGGAGAGTTTTTTATTTGCTATTATTTTTAGAAAGATAATTTTCTTAAATATCTTTTTTTATACTTTAGTTTAGCTATTGTAGTAATATCTTGTAATGTTAGAAAGTTAGTAACTCCACCTACTACTCCTACAATAGGAAGCCCTTGAATAAATTTTGAAGTTAACATATATACGGAAATTTTATTAGAGGTTTCAATTAGCATATCTTCTATATTATAAGTAGGATTTTTATTGTTATCTATTTCATCTGATATTAAATCAATTTTATCGAAGTAATGACTTCTTTCTTTACCAGAAGTAACAGTAGCACAAATTATATTTAAAATAAATGCTTTTTCACTTTCTGTTGAATAATCAAATCCATAACTTAAACTAATTTCATATATTGATTTTAATATTACTCCAATATAAATAGGTATATCAGGTAAGCCTATTCCAAGCAAACCAAGTGCAGAGCCTTCTACAATAGTTAAAGATTTATTGAAAATTGTTTTCTTGTTTGTGGATTTATCTATTTTTCTTAAGTTCTTTCTCGTTGGATATTTATTAACAGCATAAGTATTAATATCATATTCCATATTAATATTTTCTTTATTATAAGTTTTTTCTATAACAGCAGTACCTTTATCAAATACTACCTTGAATCCTTTTTGAAAAGCTAATTCTAAAGTTGATTGTAATTTATCAGGAACCATACCTTCTATTTTATCTTTAATTGGAGATATTTTATTTTTTATATAATTATCATTAGGTTCTTTTAGTAACTTTTCTTCTTTTTTAGTTATTATTTTTAATTGTTTTTGAATTAAATTATTTCTATTTGAATCCTTTTTCATAATAACATCCTTAAAATATATTTATTCATTAAAGTATAGCATAAGTTAATAAAAATTATTAATATTTTGATTTATATTAGTGAAGAAAATTAATTTATATCAATTAAAAGCAAAAAAATCCACAATAAATTTTGTGGATTTTTTATATTAATAGTTATTTACTATCTAGTCGTTGTAACACTTTTACATATTTAGGTTTAAGGTAACAATGACACGTCCCTAGCTTAGAATCTAGTTTATAAAGTTTTTTCAATTCCATTAACATTAGCTTGCTCATTATCATCAATAGGAATAACGATATATTTTTTACCATCAATTATTTTTGTTTCTATTTGTTCAACTTTTTCAGGATTTACTTTAACCACTATATCAGCATTTAAAGAAGAATCAATATCATTTTCAGAAATAGTATCACTATTTATTGATTTTACTTCTTCTTTAATTTCGGAAGTATCATTAAAATCCTCATTAGATTCAAAATTTGTTATTTCTTCTAAATTATTTTCAGTAGATATATTATCATTAGGGTTTTCTTCATTACCTTCATAATTAATTGATTCAATGGCCGCTTCAGATTCAAGCTCTGATGGAATTACATTGTTTTCAAAGTTACTTGAAGCAGTTTGAGTAACCCTTTCAAGTTTATTTTCAAGAATTTTCACTTGTTTTTCTAGCATTTCTTCTTTTTTCTTTTGGGCTTTAGCTGCAAGAGCTTTATTATCTATTAGTATATCCGCTATAGGAGGTGTATCCCCAAAATTTTCTGAATATGACTTTTCAATTTTAGTTGTAATTTCATCAGGTACACCACTTAATGCCAAGATTTCTTGAACTACATCGTTAGTTAATACTATAGGTTCATCAGTATCTTCATAAATACTATTATGTTCTTCAATCTTATTATTTAAGCTTTCTTGGATTTCCATAAAGAAATGATCGGCTTTTTTTTCATCAGGACCAAGAGCATCTCTAACAATATCATTAAAGGCTTCTTTTTGTTCTGTATTAGTTTGTTTTGAAGGACAACCTAAAACATTTTCCATTAACTCAGGATGAGTATCTTTTGCATTTTTAGTATAATACATTACAGAATTAACATCTGTACTACGATTTATAAAAGCAGGGAATACGAAACCATTACTTGGTGCTTCTACAACCCAATCTCTTGTACGTGATTTTATTGAATTTTCTTCTTCAAAGTATCTTAGCCCAGCTTTTGATAGTTCAACGGGACATATTGCACATAAAATATATTCATATACTTCTTCAGATTCATCTAGTTTTGCATTATCTTTAGTTTTTGTAATTACATCATAAGCATCATGGAATAAAAGAATTAAGAAGTTACCAGTATAATCATAATTTTCTATAATTGAATTATAAAATTCATCAAGTAAAGCATCATCTTTTAATCCACTGTTTTTTAGTTTCATAAAAGAAAGTTGTTTTTCATTTATATGTTCTTCATTAAGTTCAAAGTTAAGCTCTAAAATATTATTTCCAATAGTTCCAGATAGAACTTTTTTAGCAATTTCTAAAAATTTAAAATAATCATCTTCTTCTAAATTCAAAAATGTTTCTCTAAATTTTAAAAGTACATTTTTTTCACCATTAACATAGCAACCACACATTTTTGTAAAAGTACAATGGTCTTTTTTAAAACGCTTTTTTAATTCTAATATATCTTTTTTTCTCATAGATATTCCTTTCATCACATTAATTCTTATTAAAACATAGTAAAGAATATGTTACCAATATAAGTATAATATTCATTGAAAGTCTCTGCAAGTAATTAAAATTTGGATTAAGCAATATTTATCTTATGGTTAGCCGGTGTAATATTCTCACCTTTTTAGGTATGAGATAATAACCGCCACACACCATAAGGCAATGAATTCTTAGCTTAATGTGGAGTTAAGACTCCATAGCAAGATTATAATTCAGTTTATAATAATAGAAAAAGTTGGTATAATATTAATAAATAACAAATGATTAAGGGGGAAGTATGAGGGAAAATATAAAGTTAGTAGGGGAATTAATAAAATTATTATTTTCGTTAATAATTTTATTAGTAATGATTATTTATTTAGTTGGATCTATAAAGGAAATTTTTACTGGAAATAATGCTTTAAGTTTTATTCCAAATGAATTAATGATGATAATAAATATTTTAGGAAATATTGCAGTTATAATTAATATAACTAGACTATTAATAGGAATGGTAAAAAAAGAGTTTAATAAAATTTTAAGTTAAATGAGAGGAGTCAGTTATGGAAAATTTTAAATTTAATGCTTATACTGAAATGCTATTTGGAAAAGGTCAAATCGAAAAATTACCAGAAGTAATAAATAGATTTGGTAAAAATGTTTTACTTGCTTATGGTGGAGGAAGTATAAAGAAAAATGGAATATATGATAAAGTAAAAGAGTTACTTAAAGATTGTAATATAGTTGAACTTGATAAGATTGAACCAAATCCTAGAATTGAAACTGTTAGAAGAGGGGTTGACCTGTGTAGAGAAAATAACATTGATGTTATCTTAGCTGTTGGAGGAGGAAGTACTATAGATTGTTCAAAGGTTGTAGCTGCAGGTGCTTTTTATGAAGGAGATGCTTGGGATTTAGTAACGAATTCTGAAAAGATAAATAAAGTTTTACCTATAGTAACTATTTTAACGTTAGCAGCTACAGGATCAGAAATGAATGGAAATGCGGTTATTACTAAAATGGATACAAATGAAAAGCTTGGTACAGGAAGTGATAAATTAAAGCCACAGGTTTCTATTTTAGATCCAGAATATTTATATACATTACCAGCAATTCAAACAGCTGCAGGAACAGCAGATATTATGTCACATATTTTTGAAAGTTATTTTAAAAAGACAAAAGGAGCTTTCGTTCAAGATAAATTTTCAGAGGGGTTATTAGAAACTTGTATTAAGTATTGTCCAATTGCTTTAAAAGATCCTAAAAATTATGAGGCAAGAGCAAATTTAATGTGGGCTAGTTCAATGGCTTTAAATGGCCTTTGTGGATCAGGAAAACCAGGAGCATGGACTTGTCATCCAATAGAGCATGAGTTAAGTGCATTTTATGATATTACGCATGGTGTAGGACTTGCAATTGTAACTCCTAGATGGATGAGATATATATTAAGCGATGAAACTGTAGATAAATTTGTTGATTATGCAGTAAATGTATGGCATTTAGATTCTAATAAGAATAAGTTTGAATTAGCTAACGAAGGAATTGATTTAACAGAAAAATTCTTTAAGGATTGCGGAATTCCAATGACTTTAAAGGAAGTTAATATTGATGAAACTCATTTTGATGAAATGGCAAAAGGTGCCGTTAAGCATGGAGCTTTAGAATATGCATATGTTCCATTAAATGAAGAGGATGTTAAGAAAATTTTAGAAATGTGTTTATAGTAATTTGGGTTATGCCAGGTAGTGAGAGAAAACTACCTGGCATTATTTTATTAATAAAATTATAAATTTCCATAAATTGCTTTATTGTTCTTTTAAATAAGATTAAAATTAATATAATTAAAAAAATATATTATCTTGTGAAAGAAAATGATTATTTTTTTCTTATAAGGTAAAAATCGAGTAATGGGGGAAGTAATATGGATATTTTGACTTATAATTTAAAAGGAAAAAGTGTAAACTCCAATGCATATTATGAAAAACTCAAAGCAGTAAGCAATAGAATAAAAAATTTATTATTTGATTATGGAAAAATACAAATAGAAGAATTTATGATATATGTTGTAAAAAATAATATTGAGGATTTAAGAACAAAAGATGAATATGCTATAGAGTTTTTAATGATAGGGGCTATGTTAAAGGACTATAGAAAATATATTAAAAAAATAAATAAGGGAACTTTACGTTTATTTAAAATATTTAATAAATTAAGAGAAGGCAAAAGTTTAAATAGAAATATAGATAAAATAAGAGGATATTTAATAAGTAATATTTTAATGAAAGAAGTCAGCGAAAATGATAATTATGATATTAATATCCTTATAAATTGGATGGAAGCTAGTGGAGATTTTAAGGAAGAAGTTTACCGAATGAAAGTATGGGGAGATTTTCTTAAAGTTAAGGATGAAGAATATAAGAGAAAGTTTTTTAAGCAGTCTTTAAGCATTGCTGAAAGTATGTGTAATATTTGTGATGGAACAATTGGATTATATATAAAGCAACTTGATATTTTTTTGAAAAAAGCAAAAAATAAATATAAAAATAGAGAAGATTTAATTTATTGCACTAAGGGGAAGGTACAGTATTATTTTAATATGGTATCTTCACAAATAATGAATGAAGTATATAGCGAGCAGTTTTTACAATGTAAAGATAAGAAAATATTTGCTCCAGGATGTATGAGACAGGTAAAAAGTAAATGTAAAGCAGTTGAAGGCGAATATGGATTAAGATGCAAAAGATGTAGTGCAAATTGTAATATTAATAAATTAAATAATTTGATGGAAAATAGATATATAGATGTATGTATAATACCTCATGAAACAATAATAAATAAAATAGATGTAAAAGATAAAAATAAAATAGGAATTATAGGAATAGCATGTATACCTAACTTGATGTCTGGAGGTTGGAAGGCATTACGATTAGGTTTTATTCCACAATGTGTTTTATTAGATTATTCGGGGTGTAGTAAGCATTGGCTTGATAAAGAAAAGATGACAGAAATTAATGAACTTTATCTAGAAAAAGAAATATTAGGTAAGAAGCATTAGATAGAAAGAGGGAGTAAAAGGTGTTTTTCTATATTGTACTACCATTAATATTTATGATTCCTTTAGGAATATATATGTATTTTTTTATTAGAAGAATTTTAGGTTTGCTTATGAAGAGCAAAAAAGTTAAGCAACAAAAAATTATAAGTTTAGTTTTAACCTTAATTATAATGATACCAGCATTAAAAGTTTGGGGAACATGGGCAGTTGTAGTATTTCATATTGTTATAATTGCATGGGCAGTTGAATTAGTTTATTTTATTGTAAAGGAATTTACTAATAATAGTTTCATTAAAGTAATTTATAGAAGTGGAATTATACCATTATCATTAACAGCAATTTTAATTGTTTATGGATATATAAATGTTAATAATATAATTGAAAAAGATTATACTGTGTATACAAATAAAAATATTAGGAGTGAAGGCTATAGAGTGGATTTTATATCAGACCTTCATTTTGGTACTACTATGGATAATGAGACATTGCAAAAATACTGTGATAAAATATCAAAAACTAATGCAGATGTAGTAATATTAGGTGGAGATATTGTAGATGAAAGTACGACTTTAAAACAAATGCAAGATGCATTTAAAATATTATCAACTATTAAAAGTAATTATGGTGTATATTACGTATATGGAAATCATGATAAATCTACATATACAGTAGATCCTAATTATACTGAAGAAGAGTTAGAGGAAGCAATAATAAATTCAGGAATAAAAATACTTGCAGATGATATATATGAAATAAATGATGAACTATGTATAATAGGAAGAAAAGATAGATCTTATGTAGATGAAACTAGAAAATCATCACAAGAGCTATCAAAAGAAGTTAGTGATGATTATTATAAAATAATAGTTGATCATGAGCCTTGTGAATTAAAAGAAAATAGTGAAAATGGATATGATTTAATGCTTTCTGGACATACACATTATGGTCAAATATGGCCACTAGGACGATTAATGGAGTTGTTTAACATTAATGAAATGGAATATGGATATGAAAAAAAAGATGATATGGATATAATAGTATCTTGTGGAATAGCAGGTTGGGGATATCCATTAAGAACAGAAAAACATTGTGAATATGTAGTAATTGATATTGTGAGGAAATAAATTTTGGAAAGAGAAGAAGTAGAATTATTACCATCAGGGTTAATAACCTGTTTATTGAATAGTAAAGAAGTAAGAATAATGAAAATATCTCCTGAAAGGTTAACTATAAGATTAGCACAAGAGGTAAAGGAAATAAATGAATTAAAGGTTATATTTTATGTATTTGATGAAAATAGATATAAAGAAATAACTATAGAAAAATATAATTTGATAAATAAGGGAAAGCATGAGTTTTATGTAACTTATGTTTTTTCTATTAAAGATGAAATTTATTTACAAAATGTGAGAAATGCTTTTAACAATTATACTCGATATATTAGATTGAAGGCATATAGTGATGATAATGATTTTTCTAATGAGATGGTAGGATATCCATCAGAAAAAGATTATGATTTCTATGAAGATTATATAAGTCAAAAGCAAGAGTGGATGGTAAATTTAAATTATGATAGCTTTAATTATAGAATTTTAAATTCAGTAGAATTAGCCATTAATGTAGATAATTATGAGCTATATAATAAATATTTAAATGAAGACATAGAAACATTTATGAGCAATTATTTAAAAGATAATTTTATAGAAAAGCATAAGCTTATGTATAAAAATATATCAAGAATTTATGTTGGAAATGAGTTTTGTCATAATTTATTTCCAAGTAAAAGAATGCTTATAGATATAATAAAAAAGGCAAATAATGAGGGCTTAGAAGTAACAATTTGCTTTACATATGTTAGAGAGTGTTATATTGATAAAATAAAATCTATAATAAATGAAATATATAATTGGTGTAATGAAAATAATAAAAAAATAGAAATAGTAATAAATGATTGGGGAATGTTAAAGGTAGTAGAAAATAAACAAGATTATTTGACTTTATGTTTAGGTGTTTTGTTAAATAAAAGAAAAAAGGATCCTAGATATATTTATAAAAATGGATATAATGAAAACAAGGCATTAATAGGTGATAATAGTCTTAATAGTAAGATATTTAGTGAATTTTTAAAAGATAATAATATAAATAGATTTGAGTATGAAAGCTGTGGGTACAAACTTAATATAGCAAAAGGAAATCATACTTTACATATGCCTTTTTATGTTACTAATACATCACAATATTGTACATTATATGCAAAATGTACAAGGATGAATAGAGGAAGGCAAAAGCTTGTAATGGGATGTCCAATGTATTGTAAGGATTATATATTTTCATATCCAAAGCACTTAAAAATGGTTGGAAAATATAATTCACTATTTTCATTTGACGATACTTTATTACACGATTCAAAAAAATTAGAACAATATATAAATGAAGGAATAGATAGAATTTTATTAAACTTTATTTAAAGTAAAAGAGGAAAATAACATGAAGATAGTAGCTGGAATGGGAAGTATTGATGATTATATTAGATTAGTTAAAGCAGGAGCAGATGAAGTATTTTGTGGATATGTGCCTTATGAGTGGAATAAAAAATATGGTAGCTTATTTCCTTTAAATAGAAGAGAAGTGCTTTATTATAACATTCAAATAAATTCATTAGAAGATATGAAGATATTAAAAAGCATGGTAGATGTTTATAAGGTTCCAGTAAGTATTACATTTAATTATTTATATTATTTAGAAGAACAATATGAAATAATATCTTATATAATGCAAGATTTAATAGAAATTGGATTTGATGAATTTATAATTGCAGATATTGCACTTATATTATATTTAAAAGAAAAAAATATAAAATGTAAAATACATTTAAGTGGTGAAACTGCTGAAATAAATAGTCTTTCTATAGAGTTCTTTAATAAACTTAATATATCTAGGTATGTTTTTCATAGAAAGAATACAATAGAAGATATGAAAGCATGTATAAAAAATAATACAGTAAAAAATTTACAATATGAAGCATTTATATTAAATGAAATGTGTCATTATAGTGGAGCTTTTTGCAGTTCTTTGCATTGTGATGAACTAGCTCATTTATGCAAAATGCCATATGATTTAGTAAAAATAAATAGATTGGTTAATAATTTTCCAGAGGTTGATAAAAAGCTTGAACTTTATTATGACGAATTAGAGAAGGAAATTCTTTATTTTGAAGATGAGAATGAAGAAAGATATACTTTAGGGAGTACAGGGTGTGGAATTTGTAAATTAAAAAAATTAAAAGAAGCAGGGGTTACTCATCTTAAGGTTGTTGGAAGAGGTAAGTATATTTATGATATGGAGAAAGATATTATTGGCTTAAAAAAGGCTATTAGTATGCTTGAAAATATCGATTATGAAGAATTTGAGAAAGATATAAAAGATAAGCTATTTAAGAATGGTTGTAGCGGAGAATGTTATTATTAAAATTATGAAGGAAAAGTATTTATTTTGGAGTATATGAAGAAGTGCTTTTTTTTACTGAAAATAGTAGTATTATAGTTCTAGATGCAATTTAGTTCTCTATGTGTATATAGAAAAAAAGAAATATTATTATTGAAGGAAATATTGAAATTCAAGGTGAGATTTCATAAATTCCAGAAAAGATAATATTTCTTTTTTCGTTATTACACTTTAAAGATAAATTATTGTGTTATATATTTGCTAGTGAAGTTAGAGACTGTTGTCCAATATGTTTCGGGATCAACCTCTGAAGCTTTAGCATGTCCAGCATTTTTTATTGTTAACATTTCCTTTTCAGAGCTTGTAGCATTATATAATTCCTCCATCATATAATAAGGAACAAAATCATCTTCATCACCATGAATAAATAAAATTGGAGTCTTAGATTTTGCAACTTGCTTTAAAGTGGAAGCTTCACCTAAGAAATAACCAGCCCTCACTTTAGCAACTAAAGATGATACATTAAGTATTGGAAATTCAGGTAGAGAAAATAAATCATCTAGTTGATAAGCAAATTCATCCCAAACAGAAGTATATCCACAGTCAGCAACAATTGCTTTTACATTAGAAGGTAAATCTTCACCAGATACCATAGATACAGTAGCTGCACCCATAGAAACACCATGTAATACAATTTCAGCATTAGGATTATATTCTAATATTGTATTTATCCAATCGATAATATCTAATCTATCATCCCATCCCATACCGATATAATCACCTTCACTTAAGCCATGTGATCTTAAATCAGGTATTAAAACATTATAACCAATGTCATAATAATTTTTGGCATAAGAACTCATATTAATACCTTCACTTGTATAACCATGAACAGTAATAACCCATTTGTTTGAGTCATTTTGATTTAAAACCTTATAAGCATGTAAATTTAGGTTATCAAAAGAAGTTAGAGTTTCATCGGTATAATTAGATTCAGTAAGTAGCCATTGAATATCACTATCTAACACTTGTCCACTTGTTGCTTCTGCCTCTTCTGGTGTTCCAAAAACAATATCTTTAGGGGTATCAGGATTTAAAGCCAAATTATAAAAATAATTTCCTACAAAGCTTAATCCTAGAATAAGAATAACTAAAATAGAACTTATAGCTATTCCAATAATTTTCTTTTTCTTCATTGTTAATTCTCCTTTGTATAATAAAATAATTTGATAATCAAATATTAAGTGAATTTATTCTATCATGGTTTAAAAGAATGTACAATACAATAAATTTAATATAGTAATTTAAATTAGCTTTTATTTTCTACTATGGATTATAAAAGCTTTGGCTGATATAATGTGTTTTAGAATATTTACAAACGAGGAGTAATTACATGAAATATTATTTAGCACCAATGGAAGGAATAACAGGGCATATATATAGAAATGCTTACGAAAAATACTTTCACAATATAGATAAATACTTTACACCATTCATTGTACCTAATGAAAGCTTGAGTCTTAAAACTAAAGAGTTAAGAGATATGCTACCAGAAAATAATGAGGGTTTAAATATAGTTCCACAAATATTAACCAATAATGCAGAAGGATTTGTATTAACTGCTAATAAGCTTAAACAATTAGGATACGAAGAAATTAATTTAAACTTAGGTTGCCCTGCAGGGACTGTTGTTTCTAAAAAAAGAGGGTCAGGATTTTTAGCTTATCCAGAAGAATTAGATAGATTTTTAGATGAGATATATAAAATTAATGATATGAAAATATCAATAAAAACTAGATTAGGAAAAGAAAGAGCAGATGAATTTTATAAGTTAATAGAAATTTATAATAAGTATCCTCTTGAAGAATTAATAATTCATCCTAGAACAAGAGAAGATTTTTATGGTAATACACCAAACCTAGAAATTTTCAAAGAATCATTAAAGTTAAGTAAACATTCAATTTGTTATAATGGAGATATTTTTACCGTTGATAATTATAATAAAATAGTAAAAGAATTTCCGCAGGTAGATAAAATAATGATTGGAAGAGGAATATTAGCTAATCCTGGTTTAATCGATGAAATTAAGGAAAATAAATTTATTACTAAAGAAATTTTAAAGCAATTCCATGATGAGATTTTTGAAAATTATACAATTCTTTTAAAAGAAGATAAAAATGCAATGTATAGAATGAAAGAACTATGGGGTTATATGTCTCATATATTTACTAATAATAAAAAATATTATAAGAAAATAAAAAAAGCACAAAAGGCAATAGATTATAAAGTAGCTGTTAATAGCCTATTTGCAGAGCAGGAGATTATAAAAGGTGCTGGATTATTTAGTAATGAAGAATAAAAATATTAATATAATATTATGAGTATAAATTTATGTTTATAAAATAAAAAGTTTAAATATTGTAAAAGTTGATATAAAAGGTTATAATTGTTTTATTGATATGAGCAAGGGTGCTAAAAGAGTTTTCTTTTAGTGCCCTTGCTTATTATTTAATAGGAGGTATAAGTGTATGAAAAAGGTATTTTATAATGGGAGGATAATCACACTTGAAGGAAATGAAAGTGTAGAATCAGTTTTTATAGAAAATGGAAAAATAAATGAAATAGGAAATTATGAAGATATAATAAAAAAGTATTCTGAGGTTGAAAAGATAAATTTGGAGGGTAAAACATTAATACCAGCATTTTTAGATCCGCATAGTCACTTTTCAGGTGCAGCAAGTGCTCTTTTACAAGTACCATTAGAAGAAGCAGTTTCAATAGACGAGGTATTAGAAAAGTTAAGTGATTTTGTTAAAAGTGATAATTTGCAAGAAAATAAATGGGTTATAGGTAAAGGATATGACCATAATAATTTTGTAGAAAAAGCTCATCCAACTTGTGAAGATTTAGATAAAGTAAGTACTAAAGTTCCAATTGTTATTCAACATAAATCAGGCCATGCAGGAGTGTTTAATTCTAAGGCGTTAGAGTTACTAGGTGTAACTGTAGATACTGTATCTCCTGAAGGTGGATTAATAGGTAAAAAGGATAATAAGTTGACTGGATATATGGAAGAAACAGCATTTATGAAATATATGAAAGAAGCTGCAATGCCAGATGCAAATGAATTATTTAATGCATATATTCAAGTACAAGAAAAATATTTATCTCATGGAATAGCAACAGTTCAAGAGGGAATGATGGTTTCTCAAATGATTCCATTATATGAGGCTTTAATAAATAATAATATGTTGAAAGTAGATTTAGTTGGTTATTCAGAAGTTTCTTCAGCGGAAAAATTATTTTCTAAATTTAAAGATTCAATAATGAAATATAACAAAAATTTTAAGTTGGGCGGATATAAGATATTTTTAGATGGATCACCACAAGCACGTACTGCATGGATGCTTACACCTTATTTAGGAGAAGATACATATTATGGTTATGGCACAATGAAATATGAAGATGTTTATAATGCTATAAAAGAAGCAACAAAAAATAATGTACAAATACTAGCGCATTGTAATGGAGATGCAGCTGCTCAACAATTTATAGATGCTATTAAAAAGGTACAAGAAGATGGATATGATGTAAAAAGTTTAAGACCAGTTATGATTCATTCACAATTGCTTAGAATAGAGCAATTAGAAGATGTTAAAAAGTTAGGTATCATACCATCATTCTTTGTGGCACATGTATATCACTGGGGAGATGTTCACATTAATAATTTTGGATTTGAAAGAGCATCAAAAATCAGTCCAACTGCTTCTGCCTTAGAAAATGGTATTACTTTTACATTCCATCAAGATTCACCAGTTATTGAACCAAATATGATGGAAACTATACATTGTGCAGTTAATAGAAAAACAAAAAGTGGAGTTTTATTAGGAGAAAATGAAAGAATAAGTGTAATAGAAGCATTAAAAGCAGTTACTATAAATGCAGCATACCAATATTTTGAAGAAGATAAAAAAGGAAGTATTAAAGTTGGCAAAAATGCTGATTTTGTAATTTTAGATAAAAATCCATTAGAAGTTCCTATTGAGCATTTAAAAGATATAAAAATATTAGAAACCATAAAAGATGGAGTTACAATATATAAGAGAAATAAATAATGTGTTTAGCATAATTAAATTTGGAAATATCTTTATTTATATTTAGTAGCAAATTAACTTTAAAATTACGTGGTAGTTTTAAATATTAATTTGCTACTTTTTATATTTAAAATAAAATATAGTACATAAGTTTGGTATTGGTAAAAAATAATTTTGACTAAAACAAAAAAAAATATATAATAGAATAAGTGATTTTTTTGCAAAAATAGAATACGGGGTGACTTAATTTAATGGAAGATAAAAATAAACTTCAAGAGGAAATAACGAAGGCAGACTTTAAGAATGCCGAAAAAATGTGGAAAAGCCTAGATGAAGATTGCACATTAAATTCATTTTTAGAAAAGATGACTAAAGATGAATTAGTTAAAATAGCTAAAAAATATTCAGTAAGAGGTATTACAACATTAAAAAAAGCAGAAGCTGTTGAAAGAATTAAAGAGGTTGTTTTAAATAAGGTTAGTATTGCATTAGAATTAATGGAAGAAAGCACTTTAAAATTCGTAGAAGAATTACTTAATGTAAGCGGATTAAAAAAATATGAATGTAATGAGTTAATTTATATAAATTACTTAAGAAATAGAGGATTAGCTTTTTCAGGTATTAAGGAAGAAGAAGCCTTTGTAGTAATGCCAGAAGAATTAAAAGAAGTTATTTCTAAGCAAATTAATAAAGAGCTTAAGGAAAAAGTTAGATTAAATGAAGAAGTAACTAAGGCTATTGCAGGAATGGTTTACTATTATGGAGTATGTAGCTTTGATTTAATAAAATCTAATTTAGAGAATATCTTTGGGAAAACTTTTGAAGTTTCATATTTAAACGGATTAATAGCAAATGGTGAAGAATTAGGATATGATTATGTTATAGATGGAGATATGATTTGTCATATAGACGTTGAAGATGTAGATAATATAATGAAGCTTCAAAAAGATGCTAAAAATGATTATTATAAATTTGATAAAAAGTCATTAATTAAAGCTGGTAAAATTGACTTTGTTGAAGAAAATAAGCAAGGAAATAAATTAGAAAAAGTTCTTGGTGAGTTATTTGTAATAGATAAGAATATCTTAAGAGAGGAAATGGATGGATTTATAGTTGCTATAAAGAATGAAGTTGCAAAAGAAGAAGCTATAGATATTTTCCTTCAAGCATATGAAATTCAATCTGATGAGGAAAGAAAGATATTTATATATGAATTAGAGTTATTTGCTAAGAGCATAAGAAGATGGTCATTAAAGGGATACACTGAAGATGAAATAGCAAAACTTCAATCAAGAGTTGTCAATGTTGTTAAGATTGGAAGAAATGACCCTTGTATTTGTGGCAGTGGGAAAAAATATAAAAAGTGTTGTGGATAAACAATATATAATGGATTTTGGGGGAATGCTGTTAAAAAGCATTCTCTTTTTCTATATAATTATATATATTAGTTGATAAATAATTTCAAATAATACTGGCTTAATTTGCATAATCTATTTTATAATAATAGTATATTTTTAATTTTTTTTGGGAGAGTGAAACAAATGATACGAAATGAAGCTGAAGATGTATTAAATAGCCTGTTAGTAGACTTATTTAATGACATATTAAAGATTGAAGGATCTGTTCTTAAGGCTGGAGAGTTTAGTGATTTATCGGTTACAGAAATGCACATAATTGAAGCAATTGGATGTGATAGGGAAATGACAATGACTGAAGTTGCTAGAGATTTAGAGATTACTGTTGGAACATTAACAACAGCAATAAATAGATTAATAAAAAAAGAGTATGTAGAAAGAAGAAGAATAGAAGAAGATAGAAGAGTTGTTTTAATAAAATTAACAGGTAAAGGAGAAGAAGCTTTTAAAAGTCATAAACAATTCCATGATGATATGATAAAGAGCATAATGGAAGAGCTTCCACAAGAAGAAGAAGTAGTACTTATTTCATCACTAAAAAGAATGGTTAATTTCTTTGAAACAAAGTATAATTTACATAAGTAAGCCTCCAAATTTTAATTTGGTCAGGCGAACTTACTCAGCCGACCAAAGAAGGCAGAGTTTCCACAAAAGCCTCCAAATTTTAATTTGGTCAGGCGAACTTACTCAGCCGACCAAAGGAGGCAGAGTTTCATTAATTAGACATAATTTTAATTTGGTTAGGTAATTTTACGCCTACTAATGATATCAAGTAGTGTATTATATTTATTTATTTGAAGAGTATGGAGTATGGGAGAAGGTATTGGTATGAATTTTAGTTCAAGTATGGAAGTTGCAAAGATTGCTACACAGATGGCAATTTCGACTAGGGAAGAAGAAGAGAAGTTAAAAGAAAAATATAAAAGATTAGGAACTTTAGTAACTGCTGTAAACATTGGTGGGAATATAAATGAATCAACTACAAAGATTTTAGAAAGAACTATAGTTGCAGCCAAAAGAAGTGGAGTAATAAGAGAAGAGCATTTACATGAAGGTGGAGTAATTGGAGCAACTAGAGATGCGTTAATGCAAGTAAAAGAAAGAGCTAGCGGTCAAAATGTTGGAGGTAAGGTTGGTATAGCTAGAAGAGGACAACATTTAAGTGTTTGTATATTTTTAAGTGTTGGTCTGTTGCACTTAGATGAAGTGGTGATTGGAATTGGTCATAGAGCTATACCTGAATAAAAAATAAAGAACTGTATTAAAGCTAATAAATTAGTTTTAATACAGTTTTTTTTTTATTGAAGCAATAAGGGATAGAAATAAAAACAACAAATGGAATTAAATAATATTATTTACATTATATTCAAAACATGATAATATAAAAATATCAAATTAATAAAATAACTTAACTTTTAGTAACAAAAGTATAAAAAATTACTATAATGATTGAATAAGAATAAATACATATGGGATTTCATCATTATATGAGGTGGGAAAGTAGGTAAGTAGGACAAGTTAGGTTATTTTAAGTTTTAGGAGGATGGAAAGATGGTAGGAAAGAAAAAGTTAGCTCTAATTTTAAGTGGCCTTTTAGTGATGACAGGATTAATGTCTTGTTCAAACGCTAATACGGAAGAAAAGGAAGGAAGTACAACTGAATCAAGTGAAAATGTTGAAAGTGATGGAAAGACATATACTATTGGAGTTAATCAGTTAGTACAACATGATGCATTAGACGCATCAAGACAAGGGTTCATAGAGGGCTTAAAAGAGAAAGGGTTTGAAGAAGGAAAGAATTTAAAGATTGATTACCAAAATGCGCAAGGGGATATGGCTATTGCAAAAACTATTTCAGATCAATTTGTTACATCTAAAGTAGATATGATATTTGCTATAGCAACATCAAGTTTGCAAGCATCATATAATGCAACAAAGGATATACCTATAGTATTTACAGCAGTTACTGATCCAATTGATGCTGGAGTAGCAAATTCTTGGGAAAGTTCAGGAACTAATGTCACAGGTACATCAGATATGGTTTCAATGGAAGAGCAATTAGATTTATTAACAGAATTAGTTCCAGACATAAAAACATTAGGTGTTATTTATAATTCATCAGAAGCTAATTCTTTAGCACAAGTACAAGAGTTAAAAAAAGAGGCTGAGAAAAGAAATATAGATATTAAAGAAATATCTGTTACTACAGTAAATGAAATAAATCAAAATTTAAGTGCAGCATTAGGTTCAATAGATGCATTATATGCACCAACTGATAATACAGTTGCTTCTGCATATGATTTAGTAGGAAATCTTTGTATAAATAAGAATATACCTATTTTATGTGGAGAAGAAGCGGGAGTATCTAAAGGTGGACTTTGCTCAATTGGTATAGACTATTTTAAATTAGGAAAAGAAGCAGGATATAAAGCAGCCGAAATTTTAAATGGTAAGGCTCCTAGTGATATAGAAATATCTACTTTAAGTGATATGAGTATAACAATTAATACTGATGTGGTTGAAAAATTAAATATTACAGTTCCAGATGATATTAATTCTAAGGCTACAAAGGTAACTGGAGGGGTTAACTAGTGGATGTAGTAATTAATGCATTAGAGCAAGGTTTATTATTTGCCTTAGTTGCAATGGGAGTTTATATTACTTATAAGATATTAGATTTCCCAGACCTTTCAGTAGATGGTACATTTCCTTTAGGAGCTTCAATATCGGCAGCTCTTTTGATTAATGGAGTAAATCCATGGATTTCGATATTGATAGCTACAATAGGTGGTGCAATTGCAGGTTCTATAACAGGATTTTTACATGTTAAGCTTAAAATAAGCAATTTAATGTCTGGAATACTTGTTATGATGGGACTTTATTCAGTAAATTTAAGAATAATGGGAAAATCAAATATACCTTTATTTAATACAAATTATATTTTTAAAAGCACAGCCGTAAATTCAATTTTTATTATATTGGCTATAGTTGTTGTAGTTAAAATTATTTTAGATTTATTCTTGAAGACAAAAGCTGGATTTTTATTGACAGCAGTAGGAGATAATGAACAAGTAGTATCTTCATTAGGGGTTAATAAAAACTTAGTTAAGGTTTTAGGACTTGCTATTAGCAATGGATTAGTAGCTTTAGCAGGAGCATTAACAGCTCAACATCAAGGATTTGCAGATGTAACTATGGGAACAGGAATTGTTGTAATGGGATTAGCAGCCGTAATAATAGGTGTATCCATTTTTGGAAAGATATCATTTATAAAAGCTACAACCTTATCTATATTTGGAGCAATCATATATAAATTAGTAATTGCAATTGCTTTATGGATGAAACTAAATCCAAATGATTTAAAAATATTAACAGCAGTGTTAGTTGCTGTAGCATTAGCGGCAAATAATAATGTATTCAAATTTAAGCGTAAAAATAGAGATGTAAAATCAATGAGTAATAAAGGTGGTGATGGTGATGCTAAAGATTCAAGGGTTATGCAAAGTATTTAATCCTAACACCGTAAATGAGAATAAAATTTTTGATAATTTTAGTATTGATATAAATAAGGGTGACTTTATTACTATTATTGGTTCAAATGGAGCAGGAAAATCAACATTGTTAAATTTAATAAGTGGTAATATTAATATTGATTCTGGATTAATAGTATTAGATGGTAAAGATGTTTCTTATAAGGAAGAATTTAAAAGAGCAAAATATATAGGTAGGGTTTATCAAAATCCTTCCTTTGGAGTATCACCAAATATGACTATACTAGAAAATTTAGCTTTAGCTGATAATAAAGGAAAAAAATATGGACTTTCTTTTGGGATAAATAAAAAGAGAATAGAGTATTATAAGGAGTTATTAACTAAGCTTGATTTAGGATTAGAGAATAAGCTTTATAACAAAGTTACACTATTATCAGGAGGTCAAAGACAGGCTTTAACATTAATGATGGCAGTTATGTCTGAACCTAAATTACTATTATTAGATGAGCATACAGCTGCATTAGATCCAAAGACATCAGCAAAAATAATGGAGATTACTAAAAATGTAGTTAAAGAAAAGGGAATTACTACATTGATGGTTACTCATAATATGAAGCATGCTTTAGAGTGTGGTAACAGATTACTAATGATGCATGCTGGTAAAGTGATTGTAGATGTTAGTGGAAAAGAAAAGAAAAACTTAACAACTGAAAAGCTTATGGAGATGTTCGGTAAAGCTAATGCTATAGAAGAATTAAGTGATAGAAGTTTATTAACTTCTTTAGCATAAAAATATATTTGAAGGGACTATATACTTATTTAAGGTATATAGTCCCTTTTTTGTATATGTATAAATAGAATAAAACAATTAGCAAATACAAATATTAAAAAAGTAAATCAATTAAATAAAGACTTTGTTATTAATATAACGAAACTTAAGGATTATGTTGGAAGTACAAAAAAATATTGCTAAAGTAATATTAAAAAAATATTTATAAAAACAGAGTGAAAAATGTCAAAAAAATTACTGGATAGTTGAAAATGTTATCATTGTTGAAAAATAAGGGGTTTGTAGTAGTGCTAATTATACAGTGAAAATAAAATAAAAAAAATATATAAAAAAAGTTTGACAAAAAATAAACAAACGAGTACAATAAGGGTGTGGACAAGTTAAAGAATTAACAATCAAAACAAAAACTTAACAAAGCCCAAAAGATAAGATATCAATTTAAAATTATTATAAATATTGATTATTTAGGAGGATGTAATACATGAAAGTTACAAACGCTCAAGAATTAACAGCAAGAATTAAACAATTAAGAGAAGCACAAAAGAAATTCGCTACTTACACTCAAGAACAAGTAGACGAAATCTTCAGACAAGCAGCTTTAGCAGCTAACCACAACAGAATTAAGTTAGCTAAATTAGCTGTAGAAGAAACTGGAATGGGAATAGTTGAAGATAAAGTTGTAAAGAACAACTTTGCTGCTGAATATATATATAACCAATATAAGGATATGAAAACTTGTGGAGTTTTAGAAGAAGATAAGACAAGTGGAATTACTAAAGTAGCAGAACCAATTGGTGTTATAGCTGCTATCGTTCCTACAACAAATCCAACATCAACAGCAATATTCAAGTGTTTAATAGCTTTAAAGACTAGAAATGCTATAATAATCTCTCCACACCCAAGAGCTAAGAATGCAACAATTGAAGCTGCTAGAATAGTTTTAGAAGCTGCAGTTAAAGCAGGAGCTCCAGAAGGAATAATCGGATGGATAGATCAACCATCAGTTGAATTATCACAAAATGTTATGAGAGAATCAGATATAATCCTAGCTACAGGTGGTCCAGCAATGGTTAAGGCTGCTTACTCATCAGGAAGACCAGCTTTAGGGGTTGGAGCAGGTAATACTCCAGCAATCATTGATGAAACAGCTCACATTAAAATGGCTGTAAACTCAATATTACTTTCTAAGACATTTGATAACGGTGTTATCTGTGCATCAGAACAATCAATCGTTGTTTTAGAACAAGTTTATGATGAAGTTAAGAGAGAATTAGCTGAAAGAGGAGCTTATATCCTTAAAGGTGAAGAAATAGATAAAGTTAGAAATATCATCTTAAATGAAAAAGGTGGATTAAATGCTGACATGGTTGGTCAATCTGCTTATAAGATAGCTAAGATGGCAGGAGTTAACGTTCCAGAAACAGCTAAAGTTTTAGTTGGTGAAGTTACTTCAGTTGAATTAGAAGAACCATTCTCACACGAAAAATTATCTCCAGTATTAGCTATGTACAAAGCTAAATCATTTGAAGAAGCTTTAGATAAAGCTGATAGATTAATAGAATTAGGTGGTATGGGTCATACTTCAGTTTTATATACTGATCAAGTTAAGAATAGAGATAGAGTATTAACATTCGGTGAAAGAATGAAAACTGCAAGAACATTAATAAACATGCCAGCAGCTCAAGGGGCTATCGGAGACTTATTTAACTTCAAATTAGCACCATCATTAACATTAGGTTGTGGATCATGGGGAGGAAACTCAGTTTCAGAAAACGTTGGTCCTAAGCACTTAATTAACGTTAAGAGCATTGCTGAAAGGAGAGAAAATATGCTTTGGTTTAGAGTTCCAGAAAAAACTTACTTCAAATACGGTTGTTTACCAGTAGCTTTAGCTGAATTAGGTGACATGGGTAAAAAGAAAGCATTCATCGTAACAGATAAAGTATTATTCGAAATGGGATACACTAACAAAGTTACAGAAGTTTTAGAATCACAAGGAATCCAATACAAAATATTCTCAGATGTTGAACCAGATCCAACATTAAGATGTGCTAGAGCTGGTGCTGCTGAAATGACTAGCTTCCAACCAGACGTTATAATTTCACTTGGTGGTGGATCAGCTATGGATGCTGCTAAGATTATGTGGGTTATGTACGAACATCCAGAAGTTAACTTCCACGATTTAGCTATGACATTCATGGATATAAGAAAGAGAATATACAGATTCCCAACTATGGGTCAAAAAGCTATGATGGTTTCAATAGCAACTTCAGCTGGTACTGGATCAGAAGTTACTCCATTCGCAGTTATCACTGACGAAGAAACTGGAATTAAGTATCCATTAGCTGACTACGAACTAACTCCAGATATGGCTATCGTTGACGCTGAGTTAATGATGACTTCTCCTAAGGGATTAACAGCTTGTGCTGGTATCGACGTATTAGTTCACTCAATTGAAGCTTATGTTTCAATAATGGCTTCTGAATACACTAACGGATTAGCTTTAGAAGCAATCAGATTAGTATTCAAGTATTTACCAGATGCTTATAATGAAGGTACAACTAACATTAAAGCAAGAGAAAAAATGGCTCATGCATCTTGTATGGCAGGTATGGCATTCAGTAATGCATTCTTAGGAATTAACCACTCAATGGCTCATAAGCTAGGTGCATTCCACCACTTACCACACGGTATGGCTAACTCTTTAGTTATGAAAGAAGTTATTAAGTTCAATGCTACTGATGCTCCAACTAAGCAAGCAGCATTTGCTCAATACAAATATCCAAATGCAGCATGGAGATATGCTAAGATAGCAGATCACTTAGGATTAGGTGGAAACACTGAAGCTGAAAAAGTTGAATTATTATTAAAGGCTATAGACGAGTTACAAAACAAAGTAAATATGCCTAAGACAATTAAAGATGCTGGTGTAAGTGAAGTTAAATTCTTCGAAACATTAGATGAAATGGTTGAGCAAGCATTTGATGACCAATGTACAGGAGCTAACCCAAGATATCCATTAATGTCTGAATTAAAAGAAATGTATATCACTAGCTACTATGGAGAAAATGCTAAAGATGAAGCTAAAGCTGAAGCAGCTCCAACTAAAAAAGAAAAGAAAGCTAAATAATCAATAATAATATATAAGGTCCTAGCGGAAGCTAGGGCTTTTTTTTAGATAATCAGAAAAAGATATCTTAAAATAATTTATGAAATAAGTGTAAAAAATAATATTATCCTAAAAAGAATTTACATATTTGATTTAACTTAGAAATTTGAGCGATAAAATTTATAATACTATATATGGTAATTTTAAAGTTAAAAGATTCATATAATTACATAATTTATATGATAATAGGAGTGTTTATATTAAAATTAATATAAATATATATTTATATATAGAAATATTCTATTGAATTTAAGAATGCTTTTTATAAAAGTTGTGATATAATATTCACAATAATAATACGAGGAGATAAAAGTTTGAGTAAGAATAGTTTAAAATTAAATGAAATTTCATTATTCTCTCATATAAATAATAATACAATACATAAGTTAAATGAAATTTGTTTTGTAAGGCAATTAAAAAAAGGGGAGCATCTTTTTAGAGATAAGGAAATAATAAAGAGTATTTATATAGTTAAAAGTGGCAAGGTTGCATTATATAAACAAAGTGAATCAGCACAAAAAAAAGTTATTTTTATTTTAGGTAAAGATACAGTAATTAATGAAGTAATAATTGATGATTTACCAGCTTCTATTAATTGTGAAGCTTTTGAAAAAGCAGAAATCTTATGTTTTGATAGAATAAAATTTTTAGATATTATGAAAGAGGATTTTGAACTTTCTAAAATAATAATTAATTCATTAGCAATGAAAGTAAGAAGATTATATAGACAAGGAAAAAATTCAATTCCTATAAAGGTTGAAAAGAGAGTTGCAGCAAAGTTATGGAAATTATCGAGAGATTATGGAATAGAAATAGAAGAGGGTACATTGATTGATTTAAACATAACGATTACATATTTAGCTGATATGTTTGGGGCCCCAAGGGAAACAATTTCAAGAGCTTTAAAAATTTTAAATAATGAAGGTTTAATCATAAATAAAAATAAAAGAATTATAGTTCCTGATAGAGAAAAATTAGTTAGATTCTTCAAAGATAATTAAGAAAATTTAAATGATGTGATAAATGTCACATCTTTTTTTTGGTAAAAAAAATATAATTTAAACATCGACTTGTTAATGTATTAACAAGAAAAAGAAAAAATAAGCTAAGAGGTGTTTTACATGGGATATAAACTTAACTTAGAAAATATGAATTTAGCTTTAAAAGAGTTAAAGAAAACATATAGAATCTATGCTCCAAAAGTTTTTGAAGGTGCAGGAACTTTTTCTGATACTGATAGAGTAAGATATGGAGAAGTTTCTACAATAGAAGAAATTGAATTTGATAAAAAATCAAGTTATTCATATAAAGAAACAATTTTACCTACAAGACAAACTTTATTCTTCTTTAATGATGATGAATGTAAAGAAGCAGAAGTAGATGAGAGACCAGCGTTAGTATTCTTAAGAAGTTGTGAAATTCATTCTGTAAAGAGAATAGATGATATATACTTAAGAAATGGCTTTGAAGATATCTACTATAAAAAGATGAGAGAAAATGCAAAGTTTATCTTAATTGGTTGTGAAAACAGTTTTGAAAATTGTTTCTGTGTAAGCATGGGATCTAATAAAACTGATGAATACAATGCTTATATCAAGGTTGATGGACAAGATGTGTACTTAGATGTTAAGGATGAGGAAATTGCAGCTATTTTAGATTATGTAGAAAAAGAAGAAAAGGAAGTTACTCCTGATTTCGTTACAGAAAATCCAGTTAAAGTTAATATTCCAGAAAATTTAGGTTTAGAAGTTATGAAATCTACAATGTGGAATGAATATAATGAAAGATGTATAACTTGTGGTAGATGTAACTTTGTCTGTCCAACATGTACATGCTTCACTATGCAAGATATAACTTATAAAGATAATAAAAATGCTGGTGAAAGAAGAAGAGTATGGGCATCATGTCATGTGGATGGATATACAGATATGGCTGGTGGACATAGCTTTAGAAAAGAAAAAGGTCAAAAGATGAGATTTAAAACTCTTCATAAAGTATATGACTACAAGAAAAAGTGGGGATATCATATGTGTGTTGGATGTGGTAGATGTGATGATATATGTCCAGAATACATCAGTTTCTCTACAATCATTAATAAGTTAGAAGATGCTATGAACGAGGTGAAGAATAATGACTAAGAATGAATACATACCATTTAGATCAGAAATTTTAGAAGTAATTGAACATACTCCAATAGAATATACTTTTAGAATGGCTTTTAACGGAGATGTTAAACCAGGTCAATTCTTTGAAGTATCTCTTCCAAAGTATGGTGAAGCACCAATATCTGTAAGTGGAATTGGTGAAGGATATGTTGACTTAACAATAAGAAGAGTTGGTAAAGTTACTAATGAAATATTTAAAAACTATGTAGGAGATAAGTTATTCTTAAGAGGACCTTATGGAAATGGTTTTGATATAGAAAACTATAAAAACAAAGAAGTAATAGTAGTTGCTGGAGGAACAGGTCTTTCACCAGTAAGAGGAATAGTAGAATACTTCTCTAAAAATACAAATGATTGTACAAGCATGACATTAATTACAGGATTTAAGTCACCAGAAGATGTTTTATTTAAAGAAGACATGAAAGAATGGGAAAAGACTATGAATCTTATTTTAACAGTTGATACTGCTAAAGAAGGTTATGAAGGTAAAGTAGGATTAGTTACTAAATATATTCCTGAATTAGAAATAAAAGATATGGATAATGTACAAGTAGTTGTTGTTGGACCTCCAATGATGATGAAGTTTACTGTTTTAGAATTCTTAAAGCTTGGAATAAAGGAAGAAAATATCTGGATTTCTCAAGAAAGAAAAATGTGCTGTGGAATAGGTAAATGTGGACACTGTAAAATAGATGATACTTATATTTGTTTAGATGGACCAGTATTTAACTATACAGTAGGAAAATCTTTAATTGATTAGGAGGAAGTAATTAATGGATATCAATACTAAAAAGCTAAAAAAGAATGCCTTTAGAGTTACAAAACATAGAGGTCTTACAGCATCAAGAATAAGAGTTCCAGGTGGACACTTAAATGCTAAATATTTAGGTTTAATTCAAGAAATTGCTGAAACATATGGTAATGGAACAGTTCATTTAACTACTAGACAAGGATTTGAAGTTCCAGGAATCGATATGAAAAACATGGATAAGGTTAATGAATTACTTCAACCAATCATTGAAGGATTAGAAATTAATCAATTAGTACCAGGTAAAGGGTATACATCTGCTGGTACAAGAAATGTAAGTGCATGTATAGGAAATAATGTATGTCCATTTGCTAATTACAATACAACTAACTTTGCTAAGAAAATAGAAAAAGCAATATTCCCAAATGACTTACACTTTAAGGTTGCTTTAACAGGATGTCCTAACGATTGTATGAAGGTTAGAATGCATGACTTCGGTATTATTGGGATGACTGAACCACAATTAGATGAAAGTAAATGTATATCTTGTGGTGCATGTGTTAGAGCTTGTACTAAGAAATCAACAGCAGCATTACATGCTGAAAACTATACGCCAGTTAGAGATCATAGCAAATGTATCGGATGTGGTGAATGTGTAATTAACTGTCCAACAGGAGCATGGACTAGAAGTAAAGAAAAATACTATAGACTTGCCATTATGGGTAGAACAGGTAAGAAGAATCCAAGACTTGCTGAAGACTTCTTAATTTGGGCTGATGAAGAAAGTATAATCAAAATAATAGTTAATACTTATAAATATGTTGAACAATATATTGATAAAAATGCACCAGGTGGTAAAGAGCATATTGGATATATTGTAGATAGAACTGGATTTGAAGAGTTTAAGAAATGGGCTTTAGATGGAGTTACATTATCAGATAAAGCTATAATGATAAATAATGTATATTGGAGTGGTATCAAATACCCTAATATATAATGACTAAAAAGAGCACTGATGTGCTCTTTTTTTATGCGATAATTTACTTATATGGAGTAATAACGGAAAATTAAATATTATATTTTGAGGAATAAGTTGAATTTCATCTTTAATTTATATAATTAATTTCGGATAATTTGATAAAGTTTATAAAGTGGTTATCACTTGGGTAAATTACTTTTAAAAAAAGTATGACAATAGTATTTAAGAATTTTATTTTTAATGGAAACTCGCTCTTCATTATCATTCAGAGGAGTAAGTTCAGCTAACTAAATTAAAATTTAGAGCTTTTAAGGGAGACTCGCTCCTCATTATCATTCAGAGGAGTAAGTTCAGCTAACTAAATTAAAATTTAGAGCTTCACTTAATTTTCACAATGTAAAATTCATATCTTTGGGGAAGGTTACATAAGAATGTATAAATAAAGTTTGTAAAGGTGGTAAGGAAGATATGAAAAAAATAGTGGTATTTATATTAATGTTATTTTCTATAAGTGTAGTTGGGTGTAGTAGTAATATATCATCTAAAGATATTAATGAAATGAAAGAAATTGTAGATAAAGTGCTGTCATATGAAAATTCATATGATGATGAAGTAAGTAATTATATTGATGAAGACACATTTAATGAATGCAATTACGAAGTTTTTTACAGTTACCTTATTGGAAAAGTTGAATTTACTAAATATGAAAGTGAAGTTAAGGGAGTAACAAAGGAAGATGGAGAATATAAGCTTTGTATGGTTTTAAATATGGAGGCACAAGGGACAACTTTAGAAAGTGATGGGGTAGAGGAAGGATATGATTCAGTAGAGGGAAATAATGTTCCAGTAGAGGTTGTTCTTAAAAAGGAAAAAGGAAATTATGTAATTAAGAGTGTTAAGGAGTATGAAAGTTTAGAAATAGCTGAAAATGAAAATGTAAATTTCCAAAAAAATCAATAATATACGTGGTAATTTATTGTAAGTATAAAATTACCAAATTGTTATAAAGTCAGAAAATATGCAGAAATTTTATTGGTATTTTTATGGTTATTAAGGAATGTGAAATTTAGATTAGTCATTATTGGTATGTAAAGAAGGAATCTACTGTTAGTTCTGTGATAAAAATATGATATAACTGTATCTGGCGGCTTTAGTGAAAGTAAAAAGTACTTTGAACTAATAAGATATTGGACAATATTAAGTTGTTCGAAAAAATAAAAAGGAGTGGTACAGATGAAGAAAAAACTAATTGCCAGTATAGTTACATTAACAGTGCTAGGGGGTGCGGTTACACCAACTTTTGCAGCTGTAAAAGAATGTTCTCAAGGAAAAACAAATTTAATAACAATTAATAAAGTAAGTTCTTCAGAAACAAATTCAAGTGAAAATAATAAATGTAGTATTTCAGGTGGTTTATTACAAGGAGTAATATTCAAAAAAATATGGTGGTCGAATAGTTCATGTGGAAGTATAATTATTGGAGGAACAGTAGACAAGCCTAATAATGGAGGAAACAATAACAATAATAATAACGATAGTATAGTTCCACCAAGTAACAATACTGAAACACCAGAGGATACAATAGTTCCACCAACTGTTGATGAAACACCAAGTACACCAGATACACCAACAGTGGATGAAACGCCAAGTGTTCCAGATACACCGGTAGTGGATGAAACACCAAGTGTTCCGGATACACCAACAGTAGATGAAACACCAAGTGTTCCAAATACACCAGTAGTTGACGAAACACCGGATAACTCTACAGAAAATAATGTAACTAATGCGGATGAAAACTTTATGGCAGCTGTAGAAACAGCTATATATAATAAAGTAAATGAAGAAAGAGCAAAAGCAGGAGTTCCAACATTAACATATAATACAGTAATGCAAAAATACGCTAGAATTAAATCACAAGATATGGGAGATAATAATTACTTTAGTCATGAAGATTTAAATGGAAATCTTATAACAACTCAAATGAAAAAAGACGGCGTATCATATAAGGCATGGGGAGAAAATATAGCCTATATTGGCGGTAATATAAGCGCAGATGCTTTAGCAGAAAGATTTATGACAAACTGGATGAACTCATCAGGTCATAGAGAAAATATATTATCAACTAACTTCTCAAGTATAGGAGTTGGAGTATATAAAATAGGTAATAAAGTATATGCTACTCAAGAATTTTATAGATAATTAAATAGTTAAATAAATATTGAAATGAGAGATTGTAAATAAAAATTGCAATCTCTCATTTTTTTTATATTTAAACGAATTTTATGCTATACTTTAATAATGATTGAAAGAGTTGTAAAAAAGGCTGTAGATTTTATATAATATGAGGAAGAAATATTTGAGGTGAAAAAATGAAACCATTAGCAGATTTAATTAGGCCTACACAATTAAGTGAAGTTTGTGGTCAACAACATATATTAGGAGAAAATAAAATTTTAGATAGAATAGTAAAGAGTGGTAGAATTTCAAATATGATATTTTATGGGCCACCAGGAGTAGGAAAGACCACAGTAGCGAATATTATTGCAGAAAAGGCAGGAAAAAGATTTTATAAGCTTAATGCTACAAATGCTTCATTAAAAGATATTCAGGAAATAACAAAAGAGTTAGATACTTTTTTAGGCGTTAATGGTGTGGTTCTTTATTTAGACGAGATTCAAAACTTTAATAAAAAGCAGCAACAATCACTTTTAGAATATATTGAAGATGGAAGAATAACTTTAATTGCATCAACTACAGAAAATCCATATTTTTATATTTTTAAGGCTTTACTTTCAAGATCAACTATATTTGAGTTCAAACCAGTAGAAGAGGATGATATAAAGAAAGCGCTTAATAGAGCTATAGATATTAAAAGTAAAGGATATAATGAAATAAAATTAGATGTTAAAGATGAAGCTATAAATTATTTAGCATCTTATTGTAATGGCGATGTAAGAAAGGCTATTAATGGATTAGAAATTGCATTAAATTCAACTAGGCCTAATAGTGATAAAATTGTAGTAATTGATTTAAATGTTGTTAAGGATTCAACTCAAAGTAAGGTAATTGCTTATGATAATGATGGTGATGCACATTATGATATACTAAGTGCCTTTCAAAAATCAATTCGTGGTAGTGATGCTGACGCTGCTATTCATTATTTAGCTAGACTTATTAAGGCTGGTGATTTGATTTCTATTTGTAGAAGATTACAAGTAATTGCAGCGGAGGATATAGGTCTTGCTTATCCACAGGCAAGTTTAATTGTAAAGTCACTAGTTGATTCTGCTAGGGAATTAGGATTTCCAGAAGCAAGAATTCCACTTGCAGAGGCAACTATCCTTTTAGCAACAAGTCCAAAATCTAATTCAGCATATTTAGCAATAGATGCAGCATTAAATGATTTAGAAAATATGTCTATAGGGGATATACCTACTCATTTAAAGGATGCTCATTATAGTGGAGCGTGTAAAATGGGAAGAGGAATTGAATATAAATATCCACATAGCTATCCTAATCATTATGTAACACAACAATATTTACCTAATAACTTGAAAAATAGAACTTATTATGAGTATGGAGATAATAAGTTTGAAAGAGCTACAAAAGATTATTGGGATAAAATTAAAAAGTAAAATAATAATATAATAAAATGGGGAAACAGATGATGAAACAAGAGAAGTATAATGATTATTTACAAATTTTAAAAGAAGAGCTAGTACCAGCAATGGGATGTACTGAACCTATTGCCATAGCATATGCAGCTGCAAAGGCTAGAGAAGTATTAGGGAAAATGCCAGATAAGGTTGTGGCAAAATGTAGCGGTAATATAATAAAAAATGCAATGTGTGTAACTGTTCCTAATACAGGAGATTTAGTAGGAATTAAGGCTAGTTCAATAATTGGAGTTTTAGCTGGTGATTCAAGTAAAGAATTGCAAGTTATTAGTGAAGTAGGAGAAGAGCATATAAATGAAGCTAATAAACTTATGAATGAAGATTATTGCTTTGTTGAAAGATTAGATACAGATATTCAGTTACATATAGTAATGGAAGTATATAGTGAAAATGATAGCGCCATAGTTGAAATAAAATATGCACATAATAATATATCTAAGGTAATAAAAAATGGGGAGATATTATTCGAAGGTAATGAGGATCCAAGTAAATATTTAGGTGTATTTATTGATAGAAGTATTTTAAATGTTAATGATATATATGAATTTGCAAATACTGTTGATATTAAAGATATAAAAGAATTGTTAGATAAACAAATAGAGTATAACATATCAATAGCAGAAGAAGGATTAAAAGGAGAATATGGAGTAGGTATAGGTAAAATGCTTATGAAATGCTATCCAAACTCAATTGTTACTAAGCTAAAAGTTTATGCTGCAGCTGCTTCAGAAGCAAGAATGAGTGGTAGTTCATTACCTGTTATGACTAACTCAGGAAGTGGAAATCAAGGTATGGCAACTTCAATTCCAGTAATAATATATGCAAAAGAAAAGGGATTGTCTGAAGAGTTATTATATAGAGGGTTAGTATTCTCTAATCTAATGACTATACATCAAAAAACAGGTATAGGAAGACTTTCTGCCTTTTGTGGGGCTGTAAGTGCAGGATGTGCTAGTGGAGCTGCAATTACATATTTAGAAGGTGGTACATTAGATCAAATAAATAAGACGGTTACAAATACATTAGCGAATATTTCAGGAATAGTTTGTGATGGAGCAAAGGCATCTTGTGCAGCTAAAATAGCTACCAGTGTTGATGCTAGTATGATGGGGCATTATCTTGCTATGGAAGATCAATGTTATAGTGCTAATACGGGTATATTGAAGGAAAATATTGAAAAAACAATAACTGCAGTAGGTAGATTAGGTAAAGAGGGAATGAAAGAAACTGATAAAGAAATACTAGAAATAATGCTTGAAGTATAATGAATTTTAATAATATAAAAAGTTAAAAATATTTAAATAAAATAAATGATGTAATGAATAAAACTCATTAAAAAAGTTTACATAAAAAATTTGAAGTTAATTCTGAAAGTATGTGTATTTCAGGGTTGACAAAAACAGAGTAAGTTAGTATGATATAAACATAAAGCAGAGCAAAAAAGTCTGAATAAGGGGTGAGAAAATGAAACTATCAACTAAAGGAAGATATGGAGTAAAAGCCATGGTTGAATTAGCAATCCATTATGGAAGTTCTCCCCTATCAATAAAAACTATTTCGCAAAGGCAAGGAATATCTGAGTATTATTTAGAGCAATTATTTTCACCGCTAAGAAGAGCAAAACTTATTAATAGTATAAGGGGGGCTCAAGGTGGATATGTTTTAGGTAGAGAACCTAAAGATATAAAAGTATCTGATATAATGTACGTCCTTGAGGGCCCAATAGAAATTGCTGATTGTATTGAAGGGGTATCATGTGATAATATAGATTGCTGCGCAACTAGACTTTTATGGACAAAAATTAAAAATAGTATAGATGAAGTTATGGAAGGCATAACGTTACAAGATATAGTAGATGACTACAATAAAATTAAAGAAAAGAATGAAGCATTAACATTAAAGAGGAGTGAGCAATAATGAAAACAGTATATATGGACTATGCGGCTACTACTTATGTAAAGCCAGAAGTTTTAGAAGAAATGATGCCGTATTTTACAGAAAAGTTTGGTAATCCATCATCTTTTTATGGAATATCAAGAGAAACTAAGATGGCAATTGATAAAGCTAGAGGTCAAGTTGCTAAAGCTTTAAATTGTGATATGAATGAGGTTTACTTCACAGGGGGTGGATCTGAGTCAGATAACTGGGCAATTAAAGGTATTGCATCAGCACATAGAAAAAAAGGAAATCATATAATAACTACTAAGATAGAACATCATGCAGTTCTTCATACTTGTGAATATCTAGAAAAGAATGGTTTTGAAGTAACTTATTTAGATGTTAATGAAGAAGGATTTATTGATTTAGAAGAATTAAAAAATGCAATAACTGATAAAACTATTTTAGTATCAATTATGTTTGCAAATAATGAAATTGGAACTATTCAACCAATAAAAGAAATTGGTGCAATTTGTAGAGAAAGAAAAGTTCTATTCCATACAGATGCAGTTCAAGCAGTTGGAAATGTTCCAGTTGATGTAAAAGAAATGAATATAGACCTTTTATCTTTAGCAGGACATAAGATTTATGGACCTAAAGGAATAGGTGCTTTATACATAAGAAAAGGTGTAAGAATAGACAATTTAATCCATGGTGGAGGTCAAGAAAGAGCTAGAAGAGCAGGTACAGAAAATATAGCTTCAGTTGTTGGATTAGGTAAAGCTATAGAGTTAGCTACAAATGATATTGAAGCTCACATGGAAAGACTTACAGTGCTTAGAGATAAACTTATAGATGGAATATTAGAAAGAGTTCCATATTCATATTTAAATGGACCAAGAGGTGATAAGAGATTACCTGGTAATGTAAATGTAAGATTTACGTATATAGAAGGTGAATCAATTTTATTATCTTTAGATTTTGAAGGAATATGTGCATCAAGTGGTAGTGCTTGTACATCAGGATCATTAGACCCATCACATGTACTTTTAGCAATAGGATTACCACATGAATTAGCTCATGGATCATTAAGATTAACATTAGGTGATGGATCAACAGAAGAAGATGTTGATTATGTTTTAGAGGTATTACCTGGAATTATTCAAAGAATTAGAAATATGTCACCATTATGGAGTGATTTTGTTAAGAAGGGAGAAAAATAATTATGATATATACAGATAAAGTTATGGACCATTTTAGAAATCCAAGAAATGTAGGAGAAATTGAAGACGCAAATGGTATTGGAGAAGTTGGAAATGCTAAATGCGGAGATATAATGAGAGTTTACTTAAAGGTAGAAGATAACATTATTAAAGATGTTAAATTCCAAACTTTTGGATGTGGATCAGCTATAGCTTCATCTTCAATGGCTACAGAAATGATTAAAGGAAAGACTTTAGAAGAAGCTTGGGAATTATCAAATAAAGCAGTTGCTGAAGCTTTAGATGGACTTCCACCAGTAAAAATGCACTGTTCAGTATTAGCTGAAGAAGCTATACACAAAGCAATTAATGACTACAGAAAAAATGCTGGTTTAAGCACTGAAGGATGGGAATTCGAAGAAACAGATCATGATGAATTACATGATGCAGTACACGGACACGAATAAAAAACTTAAGGTGTGATTTGATGGAAAAGAAGAAAAAAGTAGTTATAGGTATGAGTGGCGGAGTTGATAGCTCCGTTGCTGCTTACCTTTTAAAAGAACAAGGCTATGATGTAATTGGTGTTACAATGCAAATATGGCAAGAAGATAAAGATTATACAGAAAGAGAAGGTGGGTGTTGTTCACTTTCAGCTGTAGATGATGCAAGAAGAGTTGCAAATAAAATTGGTATTCCTTTTTATGTAATGAACTTTAGAGATAGCTTTAAAGAAAAAGTTATTGATTATTTTGTTCAAGAATACATAGATGGAAAAACACCAAATCCATGTATAGCATGTAATAAACATTTAAAATTTGATGAGCTATTAAGAAAAGCTCAAGGTATAGGTGCGGATTATGTTGCAACAGGTCACTATGCTAAAATCGAGCAAGATGAAAATGGAAGATATCTTTTAATTCGTTCAGATGATGATAGAAAAGACCAAACATATGCATTATATAACTTTACTCAAGAACAATTAGCACATACTCTTATGCCTTGTGGTGAATATACTAAGGATAGAATAAGAGAAATTGCTAAAGAAATTGGATTATCAGTATATAATAAGAAAGATAGTGAAGAAATTTGCTTTATACCAGATAATAATCATGGTAGATACATAAGTGAAGCTAGACCGCTAGAAGTTGTACCAGGAAACTTTGTTGATAAAAACGGAAATATATTAGGGCAACATAAAGGGATAGTTTACTATACTATAGGTCAAAGAAAAGGACTTGGAATAGCTCTTGGAAGACCTGTATTTGTAACAGATATTAATCCTAGAACTAATGAAGTAGTATTAGGTCCAGAAGAGGATATATTTAAGACTGACTTAGTTGCTAAGGATGTTAACTTTATTCCATTTGATAAGCTTGAAGAACCAATAACAGTTGAAGCAAAGGTTAGATATTCAGGAAAACCAGCTGAAGCAGTTATTTCACCTTTAAGAGATGGTAAAGTTAAAGTAAGTTTTAAAGAAAAACAAAGAGCAATAACAAAAGGCCAATCAGTTGTTTTCTATCAAGGAAACAAAGTTGTTGGTGGAGGAATTATTGCCGGAATAATATAAAATAAAAGGTCGTAGCATTTGAACTCATAATTATATGATAATGGTTCATTTGCTATGACTTTTATTTAATTAAAAGCTAAGAGTAAAGTTAGTTAAGAGTTAATAGTTAAAAGTTAAGGAATGAATTCAGCTTATGCTAAATTTCTAAAAATATATAATATAGAAACTCCAAAAGGAGTTTCTATATTAATTATTAACTATTAACTAATAACTATTAACTAAACTAAAGTAGCTCTATGCCAGCTTCTTCACATTTTTCGTGAGTATAGTTATCCCAAATAGAAGCTTGAACTTCTCCTATATGTGCTTTTCTTAAGAAGAACATACAAATTCTTGATTGTCCAATTCCTCCGCCCATAGTAAGTGGTAGTTTATCTTCAAATAATGCTTTGTGGAATGGAAGTTCACGTCTATCTTCACAGTTAGCTTTCTTTAATTGATAATCTAAGGCTTCTTTATCAACTCTTATGCCCATAGAAGATAATTCAATTGCTGAATCAAATAATGGATCATAGAATAAAATATCTCCATTTAAGCTCCAGTCATCATAGTCAGGACTTCTTCCATCATGCTTTTCACCAGATTTTAATGTATCACCAATTCCTTGAATAAATACTGCCTTATGTTTTTTGCAAATTGCATTTTCTCTTTCTTTAGCTGTAAGTTCAGGATACATATCTTCTAATTCTTGTGCCGTTACAAAAGTGATATCTTGTGGTAGAATTTTTTCGATTGAAGGATATTGTGTAGATACAAAATCTTCAGTAGCTTTAAAAACAGAAAATATCTTTCTTACTGTGCTTTTTAAAGTATCAGTAGTTCTTTCTTCTTTTGTAATTACCTTTTCCCAATCCCATTGATCTACATAAATAGAGTGTAGATTATCTAATTCTTCATCTCGTCTAATTGCATTCATATCAGTATATAAACCAGATCCAGGTTGAAATTTATATCTGTGAAGCGCAAATCTTTTCCATTTGGCAAGTGAATGAACTATTTCTAAGTTACTATCTTTAATAGCAAGCATATCAAAGCTTACAGGTCTTTCTATTCCATTTAAGTTATCATTTAAACCTGAACCATTTTCAAGGAATAGTGGAGCAGAAACTCTTGTTAGGTTTAAAGTTGCGGCAAGGTTGCTTTCAAAAAAATCCTTGACTTTCTTTATTGCTATTTCAGTTTCAATTAATGATAACTTTGATTTGTAGTTTTGTGGTATAAATACCTTTGATTTTAATTCTTTTGTCATGTTAATAACCTCCTAAAAATAATATAAAAAAACCTTCCATCCTAAATAAATAGGACGAAAGGTTACTTCCGCGGTACCACCTAATTTGCATCAAGCCTCTTAATCAGTGCTAAATTAATAATAATTTAAGACTGTCCTTTTTTAACGGTAAGGCCCCGTCTAAGTCTACTTAAGTGAGATAAGTGAGATTCCAAATTTTAATTTGGCAAATCGAACTTACATCTTTGACGTAAGGAAAAGATGTTTCCTTTTAAGGTTCAATTTTAATTTGGCAAATCGAACTTACATCTTTGACGTAAGGAAAAGATGTTTCCTTTTAAGGTTCAATTTTAATTTGGCAAATCGAACTTACATCTTTGACGTAAGGAAAAGATGTTTCCTTTTCAATCTCAATTGTTCGGTTAGAAGCTCAGGAATGTTTTTCATTAAAACTAATCTTATAAGGCTTACACCATCCCTTACTCGCTTAAAGATATCATTAAAATTACTCTTTCCTTCAATGCTGATTATGTGTTTTAAATTTAAATTAATATTATAATATACTAAAGTTAATAAAATGTAAAGAGTAAAAATGAATAAAATGTAAAATATGTGTAAGCTATTAATTACTATTATTGAAAAGAGGGACATATTATTTTACTTTTTACATAATATAATATAGAATAAATAGTTGAAATAATAAATTATTTTAAATATAAATTTTTATGGGGAGATGAAAAATGAAGAAAAAAATTAATTGGCAAAAGTTATTAAGCTACTTTGTGTTAATTACTTTAATTTTGACTACTATATTCTTAATTTTTGAGATAAATGATGCACCAACAGTTGCAGATTCAACTGAATCTTTTGTGCGTTTAAAAAGTGATTATGCATTGATGTTATCTCAATGTATTTTAGGTATAGTAGCAATGTTATTACCAGGGATGTTAGAAAATAAATTTAAAATAGCAATCCCATCTTATATGTTGATTTTATATACAATATTCTTATATGCAGCAATATATTTAGGTGAAGTTAGAAGTTTTTATTATAATGTTCCAAATTGGGATAATATATTACATACTTTTAGTGGAGCAATGATTGGAGCTTTAGGATTTTCAATTGTTACTTTATTGAATAAGACAGAAAAGGTACCAATAGTTTTAAGTCCTCTTTTTGTTGCGTTATTTTCATTTTGTTTTGCAGTAACATTAGGTGTTATTTGGGAGTTTTATGAATTTACCTTTGATGGAATTTTAGGGCTTAATATGCAAAAATTCGCCTTGGAAAATGGTACTCAATTAATAGGAAGAGCTGCATTAACGGATACAATGGTAGATTTATTTGTAGATGCAGTTGGAGCATTTATAATGAGTGTTATTGGTTATATTTCATTAAGGTATAACAAAGGCTGGATTGAAAAACTTCAAGTAAGAAGTACAAGAAAATAATAAATATAAAAAGTAAAATGAATTATAATATTAAAATTCATTTTACTTTTTTTATTATTAAAAAATAAAATTTTTAGTAACTAAATGTAAATATTTTTAATTATAAAGAGGAGAATATAATATTTTGTTGGAAAAATTTTCAGCATAAGTATATAATTAATATAAATAATTTAAATAAAATTTGGAGGTTATAAAGTGGGATTAAATTGGAGTTTAAAAGAGCTATATGAATCATTTGAGAGTGTTGAATTTAAAAATGATATGAATAGCCTAACTGAAGAAATAAATGAAATAAACAATTGGATTGAAGAAGCAGTTAAGCATTATGAAAATGTATTAGAAAAGTTAGAAGAATATTTAAATAAATATATAAAATTAGAGGAACTGATTAGTAAGTTAGGGCAATTTATTGAACTAAGTATTAGTGTAAATACAAAAGATACAGAAGCACTTAAAAATTCAGATATCTTTGAAAAGAAGTTAACTTATTTAGTTAAAGGTTCTACTAAAATTGAAAGGTATATAAGTGAAATAGAGGATATTGACTCTATAATTGAGAAATCATCATTATTAAAAGAACATGCATTTTTATTAAAGAGTATAGTTGAAGATAGTAAATATTTATTAAGTGAAAAAGAAGAAAATATAATTGCAAATATGAGAAATACAGGATCAAATGCATGGAGTAAATTAAAAGATAATTTAATTTCATCATTAACTGTTGAAATGACAGAAGGTGGTAAAGTAAAAGAATACCCATTAACAGTTGTTTTAAATATGGCTTATGATAAAAATGAAAAAGTTAGAAAAAAAGCTTATGAAGCAGAAATAAAGTCATATAAGAAAGTTGAAGAGGGAGTGGCTGCTGCTCTTAATGGAATAAAGGGTGAAGTATTAACTGTTTGTGAATTAAGAGGATATGAATCTCCATTAGAAGAAACACTTTTAAATTCAAGAATGGATGAAGAGTCATTAAATGCAATGATTGAAGCAATGAAAGAAAGTTTACCTGTATTTAGAAAGTACTTAAGAAGAAAAGCAGAAATATTAGGGCATAAAAATGGATTACCATTTTACGATTTATATGCTCCAATTAATAATGCCAATATGAATTTTACTTATGATGAAGCTAGTAAATTTATAGTCAAGAATTTTAGAACTTTTAGTGATGATTTAGCAGATTTCGCACAAAAGGCTATTGATAATAATTGGATAGATGTAGAGCCAAGAGAAGGAAAAGTAGGAGGAGCTTTTTGTCAAGGAATTCATACTTTAGGTGAAAGCAGAATCTTATTAAACTTTGGGGGAAGTTTTGGTGATGTTGTTACTATGGCTCATGAACTTGGACACGGATTCCATGGTGAGTGTCTAAAAAATGAATCTATATTAAATTCAGATTATCCTATGCCAATAGCAGAAACAGCATCAACATTTTGTGAAACTATAATAAAAAAAGCTGCAATTAAAGATGTTAAACATAAAGAAGCTTTAGCTATATTAGAAACAGAAATTTGTGATTGTACACAAGTTATTGTAGATATTTATTCAAGATTTTTATTTGAAAAGTCAGTATTTGAAGCTAGAAAAGAAAGTGCATTAACAGTTGAACAAATAAAGGGACTTATGATAGAAGCGCAGAAAGAAGCTTATGGAGATGGATTAGACGAAAAGTTTTTACATCCATATATGTGGGCTTGGAAACCTCATTATTATGATGCAAATTATAATTACTATAACTTCCCATATGCATTTGGACTTTTATTTGCAAAGGGATTATATGCTGAATACCTTAAAAAAGGTGAAGATTTTGTAAGTGAATATGAAAAACTTTTATCAATTACAGGTAAAAATAAAATAGCAGATATAACTAAAGAAGTAGGAATTGATATTCATGATAAAGAGTTCTGGAAGAATTCTTTAAAGACTATTGAAGAGGATATAGAAGAGTTTATTAAAATGAGTAAAAAACATTAAGTTAAAGAGGTGAATTACAATGGATATAAATTTAAGCAAAGATGAAATTATTGTTGTTTTAGATGCACTAGTAGAGGGGATAGCATTTGATAAGAATGCTGATGATATTAAAGAAGTATATAATAAAATAGTAAAGCAAGCACATATGGAAGAGTATGAAATGTTAGGCTAATTTATAAGAATAAGAGTAATAAACTATAATATTAGTTTATTACTCTTATTTGTTTATAAAGGACAATAGTTTAGAAAAAATAATTTAATTTATAATGAAACAAATTTAAAAAATATATAAGTTACAAATGTTATATAAATATAATAAGTAATAATGAACAATGATATAAATAAAATTATAAATTTACTATGATTAAGAAAGCTTAGGAGTTTATCTAATAATATATCAAAGCTCCAAGATTTATTTTGAAGTACAGTTTCCTTAATTTTTAGAGGAGAATAAGTACTATCTTTATTTATTTTATTTTTAATAAAATAAGGTAAATCCTCTGCGGTTACTATTGGTGTATCAAGTACTTCATTTTGTTTAATAACAAGGCTTTTTTGAGGAAGAGCAATTATATTGGTTATAGGAATATCAGAAGACAAAATGTCTTGTAGTATGTTATAACAATTGGTACATTCATCGTATATTTTATTAAGTACATTATTATCAAGTATAGTATCATCATTTAAATCTTCATTATCAAATGCAATTTCATTAGAATATTTGTTTTTTGTGAAATCTGTATAAGGATAAGTTAATGTTTTAATTGCAAAAACTCCACTATTTGTTATTACAAGATCATCAATTAAGCAACTATCTTCATCATTATTTTCTAAGTGAATATTATTTAAAATAATACTATCATTTTTTAAAGCTCTTAAATTGTGCGAAACTTTATATGAATTAAATATAGTATCAAATAAATAACTTAAATCTATATATATTTTTTCGTATATCTTGAATTTAATAGCGCATATATTTACTAAATATAAAAAGTATATAGTTGCTAATGTATTAAATTTTATATGAAGAAAAAAGCCAATAGTAAAAAGTAAAAATGGAAACCTTAAAAAAGGTTTAGTTAATATAAAAGTTAGTGTTTTTACAATGGCTTTTATTATAAATTTCAAAAGAGTAAATATAATTCTAAAAGTAAATAAAATAATATCTCCTAAAACAAGCAACATTTACGTAGCCTCCTTTAGTATTAGAATATCTACTTTTATGGAAAATTATTCATCTTTAATTATAAATTGTTTAGTTTTACCCATAAAATATGCTAAACGTATCATTTCAATTTCTTCTTTTGACATTTTTCTATTATATTTCTTTTCAAATTCATTGATTAGTGCATTTGAATCAAGTTTTTCTTTTTTTACTTTAGGTCGCTTAGTATTAGCTTTATTAATTGGCTTAGATAATAATTGCTTATTATATATTTTTTTAAATACTTCTGCAGTATAATGTGCATCAAAAAATGCATCATGGAAATCACCATCAATAGGTATTTCTAATGCTTCAACAGCTTTTTTTAAGCCAATTTTTTGACCTTTAGGAACATTAAGCAGTTTAGTTGCATAGTGCTGAATATCAATATATTTTTCAGGAATAAAGGTAGTGGGAATATTATAAAATCCCATATTCTTTATTAATTCTGTAATATCAGAATCACCCCATACAACTAAAGTACTCTTATCTTTTCCAATAAAATCAATGAATTGTTTAAAAACATCAATAAAGTTATAAGAAGCATTTAAATCATTAATATTTATTTTTGTTAATTCTTCAACATAAGGATGAAGCCTTTTATGAATATTAGGTTTAATTAAGGAATTAAATGTTCCTATGGTTTCAAAATTTTTATTTAATTTTATTGCTCCAATTTGAATTATTTCAAATAGTAAAGATGGTTTAGGAGCATCTATTACTACATCTTCAGGATGTTGTTGATTAAATTCTAAATCAAAAATTATATAGTTCATTTTACACCTACGATAAAATTTTTATTTTTTAGTCATTTACATAACTTCTATTACATATATTAAAACATAAATAATTAAAAATGTCTTAAAAAGAGGTGTAATAAATGAGTATTTATGTTTTAAAGGAATATGTTGAAGAATGTATTAAGAATGGAATAGAGCCAACATTTGAAGGGTTAAATATTTATTATAAATCAAAAGAAATAAATTACAATAAATAATATTTAAAGAAAATTTACTATTAACTTTATAAGAAAAGCATATAATAAATAAAGATACATTAAGATTAAGTGTGGTGAACATAATTTGAAAACAAAAAAATTAACAGAAGCAGCAATGTTATCAGCTTTATTTGTGGTTTCAAGCATGGTAGCAATTTACACAGGAATAGCATATACATTATATTTGGATATGATAGTGCCACTTTTTATTTGTCTTATATTTATGAGGCTTGATTTTAAGTATACATTATTATCTTCTATTACATCATTGCTTATTGTAACTCTTGCAGTAGGTGACGTAGCATCAGCAATTTGGATGAGCCAAGGAATTATAATGGGATTGATTTGTGGGTATTTTATTAGAAGAAAAGGAACAATATTTGATGATTTATTTTATTCAGCAATTTTAGGAACTTTTGTTATGGTTTTGATTGATATTTATTTTTCTAAATTAACAGGTTATAGTTTTATGAAAGAATTTGATAGCTATACAGAATTGTTTCCTTTAAATGGTGAATATATGGAAGTTGCTTTTAATATTTTTGTTGCAACAATGCCTATAGGTACAATATTAATATCTTATATTGGAGCTTTATTTATAGGTAAAAAGCTTAGAATATTAAATGAAAATTGTAATGAAAAATATATGATAATTAAAAACTTTAAAAGATATGGTTCTTATATATGTTGTAGCACGAGTACATATTATTTTGGAATTATATATTTAATTTTAATTGAAATATTAAAATTAACAGGTTTTGAATTTAAATTCGTTTATTTTAAAACGGTAGTAATGGCAATTAGAGTAGTAGTAATATATTTTGTTTTAAAAGATTCTTTTACATTTGTAATTAGGGGATTATCTACAAAGGTGAAATCTAATGGTGCATCGCAATTAATTTGGTTGGGGGTGCTTTATATGCTGCTAGTTGACTTTAAAGCTACGTTTATTATTTTGGTAGTAGGAAGTTTAGTAATTAACTATTCAATGAAGCTAAGGGAATCACAAATAAATATGTTAAATAAAGTTGTTTTAAAAAGACAGTAAAAATTACTTTTAAATAATATATCTTTTATTTTAAAGTTATTTATTGATAAAATTAATATTAAGTAATGTAATTTGATTAGCCTTATGGTAATATATAGTATGCTATAGAGTTTATAAAAATGTAATTTTTATAAAAGATAAGATAAAAATAACAAGCTAAGGTTTATTATATAATTAACAAAGATGAAAGATATATTGAGGTGAGGGATAATGGCTACGTTGAAAGAAATAGCAGAGAAGGTAGGAGTATCATTAGCTACTGTATCAAGGGTTTTAAACAATGATAGTGGAATTTTAGTTGCTGATGAAACTAAGGCACAAATACTACAAGTAGCAGAGGAATTAAATTATAGAACAGCAAAGCAAAGAAAAGGTAAAAATTTTAGTAAAAATATGTTTATAGTTGGAATTGTTGAAATGTATGATGTAGTTAAACAATTACAAGATCCATATTATTTACTTTTAAGAAATATAGTAGAAAAGAAAGCCTTTGAGAATAATATTAAGCTAGTTAGATTTTTTAAGCAAGATAATGAATTTGAGTTAGCAGAAGAAGTTGAACTACAGGGAATAATTGCAGTTGGTAAGTTTACTTCGGATGAAGTAAATGAATTATCGAAAAGAACACAAAATATAGTTTTTATAGATTCAGCGCCAAATGATGAATTGTATGATAGTGTTAAAGTTAATTATAAATTAGGCGTTAAACAAGCATTAGATTATTTTTTAGAGCTTGGACATAAGAACATAGGATTTATTGGGGAAAAGTACACTTTAGGAGATAATAAAATACCTATGTTCGATGATAGACTAAAGTTCTTTTATGAATATATGAATAATAAACAAATGCTAAAGGAAGAATTTATAATCAATAGTAGTATGACGGCTGAAGGTGGGTATGAAGCAATAAATAAATTTATAAGATCTGAAAGTAAAATGCCAACAGCATTCTTTACAGCTAATGATACAATTGCAAGCGGTGTTATTAAGGGACTTCAAGAAAATGGAGTTAAGGTTCCAAATGATATTAGCATAATAGGATTTAATGATACTATAATATCTCAATATACTAATCCACCATTAACGGCTATAAGAGTTCATATAGAGTATTTAGGAGAAGTTGCAGTTGAACTTATGATGGAGAAATTAAAGGGAAGACAGTACGCTAAAAAAGTAATAATACCAAGTGAGTTTATATTAAGAAATAGTGTTAAGGATGTAAAATAGTTAATTTTAATTAATAAATTAGAGATTAAAATAGTAACAATAATATTTATTATTGTTACTATTTTTTTTTATTATAAATTAATAACTTGATATTTTTAGTAAAATACTATATATTTTTACTGTAAACGTTATTAAGGGGGTTGCTAGGTGGAGGTTAAAAATGGAAACAATTAAAAGTGGGATTTATTCAAATTACGGATATAATGAAGAAGATGTTGAACAGGTAAAGATAAGTATTAATAAAATTAAAAAGGATGGATATTTTAAAGGATGTAATAACTTAAATATTTATTACCAAGTATTTTCTGTAATAAATGAAAAAGGTAGAATTGTAATTTCGCATGGGTTTTCTGAATGTATAGAAAAATATAATGAGTTAATTTACTATTTTACAGAAATGGGCTATTCAGTATATGCAATTGAACATAGGGGACATGGAAGATCAGGTTCATTTGGAAAAAAACATAAAAGTCAAATAAGTATAGATAAGTTTGAATATTATGTAGAAGATTTAAGGATTTTCTTAGATACTATTGTTGTAGGAAAAGACGTTGATTTATATTTATATGCACATTCTATGGGAGGAGCTATCGGTACAATGTTTTTAGAGAAGTACTGTGGATATTTTAAAAAGGCTATATTAAGTGCTCCGATGATGGATATAAATACAGGGGAATACCATAAGGCTATATCTTATTTAATAAGTCAGATATATATTAATATTGGAAAGGGAGAGGAATTTTTATTTGGACAAGGTCCATTTGAAGGGAAATATGATTTAGAGTCATCAGGAACTTCTAATATGTATAGATATAAAAATCATTTAGATTATTTAAACAAAAACGAGGAATTGCAAAGATGTGGTGGAAGTTTTAAATGGCTTAATGAGTCTTTAAAGGCAACTAAGGAAATATTAAAGAAAAGGAATATTGAGAAAATAAATATACCAATATTGTTTTTTCAGGCAGGGAGAGATACCTTTGTAAAAGAAAAAGGGCAGAATAAATTTTGTGAAATAGCAAATATGTGTAAAAAGATAAGATTTGAGAATGGGAAGCATGAACTTTATATGGAAGATGATGAAATTATGATTGAGTATTTAAAAAATATAAGTGAATTTTTAAAATAAAATTTTACTAAAAAACTTGAAAATTTTACTGTAAATATATTATAATACTTATTAAGAAAACGTTATCTAAAATAATATGTGAAAGTAAGGGTGTAATTATGGGAATTGTAATAAATGAATTAAAAAATGTATTTGCATTACAAAGTAAAAATAATAGTTATGTTTTTGGAATAGATAATATGGGGTTGGTAAGACATTTATATTGGGGAAGCAAAATTGAAAATGTTGATGATTTTGATATGCCAACATTAGTTGAAGTATCGACTAATGATCCTGTTTTTGAAATAACTAAAGAAGAATTTCCGGTGTACGGTAGTTTAAGATATAAAGAACATTGTTTAAAGGCTTCATTTATTGATGGATGTAGAGAGTTAGTTTATAGCTATGAAGGTTATGAAGTTGATGGAAATGAACTAGTTATAAAATTAAAGGACATTCATTATGATTTCAATATGAATCTTCATTATAAAGTTTATGAAGAATATGACTTAATTGAAAGATATGTGACTATTAAAAATAATTCGGAAAATGTTATTGAAATTGAAAAAGTGCATAGTGGGCAATTTCATATACCATATGAAGATTTAACTTTTTCAAATGTACATGGTCATTGGGGTGCAGAGCAACAAAGATTTACACAAAAAGTTAGCTATGGAAAGATTGTTATAGAAAATAGAAGAGGGATTTCTACTCATAATCATAATCCATATTTCATTTTAGATAAAAATGCAACAGAAACCACAGGAGAAGTATTCTTTGGTGCTTTAAAACTAAGTGGTAACTTTAGTGGAGTAATTGAACAAACACAATATGGAGAAACATTAGTACAACTAGGTATTAATTCACATGATTTCTTATTAAAGCTTAATCAGGGAGAAGAGTTTATATCTCCGGCTATTATAGCAGGTTATAGTAATAGTGGGTTTGAAACTATGACTCATAATCTCCATAACTTTGCTAAAGATAATGTATTGAGAAGTGGATTAAGACCAGTATTATATAATTCATGGGAAGCAACTGAATTTAAAGTGAGTTGTGATGAGCAAATAAAACTTGCAAAAAAGGCAAAGGAAATTGGAGCTGAGCTGTTTGTTGTAGATGATGGTTGGTTTGGAGAAAGACATGGAATTGACAATGGACTTGGAGATTGGTATGTAAATGAAGAAAAATTTCCAAATGGATTAAACCCATTAATAAATGAAGTAAAGGCTATGGATATGATGTTTGGAATTTGGGTAGAACCTGAAATGGTGAACCCGTTATCTAATCTCTATAAAGAACATCCAGAGTGGATATATCATTTTGATAGTAGAGAAAGTGATACATCTAGAGGTCAATATGTATTAGATGTTACAAAGAAAGAAGTAAAAGATTTTATTTATAATATGTTAGATAATTTATTAACAACTTATGATATTGATTATATTAAATGGGATGCAAATAGACCTATGTCTCAAACTAATTTAGAAAGAGATGTTTGGTACAAGCATATTGAAGCTGTCTATGATATTGTAAAAAATCTTAAGCTTAAGCATCCAAATGTACTATTTGAAGCCTGTGCTTCAGGGGGTGGAAGAATAGATTATGGTATTTTAGGAATATTCGATGATTTTTGGACAAGCGATAATACTGATGCTTATGACAGATTATTTATTCAAGAGAATTATTCATATATATATCCAATAAAAGCTATGAGAGCTTGGGTAACTGATTGTCCGAACTTTTTATCAAGAAGAATTATACCTATGAAGTTTAGATATCATAGTGCTATGATGGGTACTTTAGGTATTGGATGTAATATATTAAAATTTAGTGAAGAAGAAATAGAGTTATCTAAGGGATTAATTGAAGAATATAAGAATATAAGGCATATAGTTCAAGAAGGTGATTTCTACAGATTAGAAAATAATTCCAAAAATAAATATAAGCTTTATCAATACATGAATGGAAAAGAAGGGTTAGTATTTGCATTTTTACCTCAAAGTGAACTTGGACATAGAGGTACAACTATAAAGTTTAGAGCACTTGAAAAAGAAAGTACCTATTTAGTTAAAATTGATAAAAATGTTATTGTGAAAACAGGAAGATATTTAATGAATCATGGATTAGAACTAAAATTATATGGAGATTATGATAGCATTATAATAAAGATAAGTAAAATAGAGGAATAATTCATCCAAAAGATAGCTATTTGGAATAGCTATCTTTTTTATATAAAATCATAAAAAAATTTTAGTAAAAAATAATTAAAATTTTACTATAAAACACTTGTGAAACGTTTACTGATATGGTAATATAAAAATGTAGTAAGTGAAAACTATTACAAAAAAGGGTTAGTATTGAATAAAAATGAGGAAGGATGAGAATTATGGGATTATCTTTTAAAGAAAAGTATTCATTTGGAATTGGAGCATTAGGAAAGGATTTATGTTATGCAATTGTATCTAGTTATTTAATGATTTATTTTACAGATTCAATTGGACTAGCTCCAGCATTTGTTGGAAGTTTATTTTTAGTAGCAAGATTATGGGATGCAGTTAATGACCCAGCAATGGGAATGATAGTTGATAATACAAAAACAAAGTGGGGAAAATTTAGACCATGGATTTTAATAGGAACGCTTATAAATGCAGTTGTTTTAGTATTCTTATTTAAGAGACCAGCAGGATTAGAAGGAAGTTCACTATATGCTTATTATTCAGTTATGTATATATTATGGGGTATGACTTATACAATAATGGATATACCATATTGGTCTATGTTACCTTCTTTATCTAAGACTAATGAAGAAAGAGCTCAAATGTCAGTTATACCAAGAATATTTGCAAGCTGTGCATGGTTAATAATGGGTGCATTTGGACTTTCAATAGTAAATAAGTTAGGAAATGGTGATCAAACTAAGGGATATGGAGCTTTTGCAGTAGTGATTGCAGCAATTTTTATAATTACTTCAATTATAACAGTTATAAATGTTAAAGATAGTAGTTGTAAAGTAACAGAATCAAATAAAAAAGTAGAAAAAACAAGCTTAAAGAAAGCAGTTAAACTTATAAAAGAAAATGATCAACTTATGGTATTTATAGGAGTTGTACTTGCATATAACTTAGTTGCTCAATTATCAGGAGGAATGTCAATTTACTATTTTAAGTATGTTGTAGGAAATGAAAATATGTACCAAGTATTTACTGCATTTGCTGGACTTGCTGAAATAGCTGCACTTATGTTATTCCCAATGCTTTCAAAGAGAATGAGTAAAAAGGGTGTATTTAGACTAGCATGTTATTTACCAGCAGTAGGATTAATAATTCTATTATTAGCAGGAATATTTGTTCCAGGTAATGCGGCACTTATAGCTTTATCAGGAATAATAGTTAAGTTAGGTTCAGGATTTACACTAGGAGCTACCACTGTTATGTTAGCAGATGTTATAGATTATGGTGAAGTAAGATTTGGTTCAAGAAATGAAAGTATAGTTGCTTCGTTCCAAACATTATTAGTTAAAACAGCATCAGCTTTATCAGGATGGTTAATAGGTGTTGGATTAACAATAGTAGGATATGTTCCTAATATAACACAAACTGCAGGAACAATATTTGGTATGAGAATACTTATGGTGGCAGTACCTTCAGTAATAACATTATTAGGATTATTCATTTATGTAAAGGGTTATAAACTTCAAGGTGAATATCAAGAAAAGATAATGGAAGAATTAAATAAAAAGAGAGAAGCTGAAATTAACTTTGCATAAAGGTTAGATTGATATTAAACAAGTAAAATAAAATTTAAGTTAATAATTATTTTAATAGGTAAGAAGTTAAGAATAATGATTAGAAGTTATGCAATTATATTTTCAAATAAATTTAATAGTATATTTCTAAAGCTTGTACTTCTTACTTATTAATTATCATCAATAAAAAAATTACATTACAATTTGATTTATTAGATATGTAGTATATAAAACATAAATTTAAATACAAGAATTTTTAGAAAGATAAATTATTTATAAATAGTAGTCAGGAGTTGTTAAAATGTATTTAGGTGTAGATTATTATCCAGAGCACTGGAATGAAGATATGTTAGAAGAAGATTTAAATAATATAGTAGAGCTTGGAAGTAATGTTATAAGAATTGGTGAATTTGCTTGGCATATGATGGAGAAAGAAGAAGGTTTATTTGATTTTTCTTATTTTGATCATGTAATAAATGAAGCAAAGAAAAAAGGATTAAAAATAATATTCGGTACACCAACAGCAACAATGCCTGCATGGCTTGCTAAAAAACATCCAGATGTATTAGGTGAGTTTGAAGATAATACTAAGAGAGTTTTTGGTGGAAGAAGACAATATTGTTTTAATAGTAAAACTTATCATAAATATAGTAAAATTATAATTAAAGAACTTGCAAATCATTTTAAAGATGAAGAAGGAATAGTTGCATGGCAAATAGATAATGAATTTGGTCATGAAGGTAGCGATGTATGTTTCTGTAATGAATGTAAAAATGCATTTAGAGATTATTTAAGAAAAAATTATAATAATGATATAAATAAATTAAATGAAATATGGGGAACAAGATTTTGGTCGCAAACTTACAATGATTTTGATGAAATACCAGTTCCAGCAAAGACAATAACTACTCATAATCCAAGCCTTAGGATGGAATGGGAAAGGTTTAGAAGCGTAAGTGTTGAAAATTATGCAAAATTGCAAATAGATATTTTAAAAGAAATATTAGGCGAAGATTCTGTTATAATTCATGACTTTTCAGGTGGATATTTTGATAAGAGCTTTGATTTTTCAAAAGTTGCAAAATACCTAGATGTAGTTGCATATAATAATTATCCTGTGTGGGGAGGGCAAAGGGAGCCAATTCCTGCACATGAAATTGCTTGTGGCTTAGATTTTATGAGGGGGGCTAAAAGACAAAATTTTTGGATTACAGAAGCTATAATGGGAGCACAAGGACATGATGTTATTGGTTATTTACCAAGACCAAATCAAGCTAAAATGTGGTCTTATCAAGCAATGGCTCATGGATGCAATTCTCTTATGTATTTTAGATATAGAGGCGCAACACAAGGAGCTGAACAATATTGCTATGGAATAATAGATCAGGATAATCAAAAAAGAAGAAAATTTTATGAGGTTCAAGATTTTTTCAATAATATGAAAGAAAATGAAGATGTTATAAATAGTGAAATAAAATCAGAAATAGCAGTAATTTATGATTATGAATCTATGGCATCATTTAGAATTCAAAGACAAAGCTTTTTAATGGATTATAAAAATGAAGTATATAGATTATATAGACCTTTCTATGAAAATAATGTTAATATTGATGTCATTCCATCATATGTAGATTTTAGTGAGTATAAAGTTTTATTAATACCAACAATGATTGTATTTAAATCTGAAGTTCAAGAAAGAATTAGAGAGTTTGTTAAAAATGGTGGTAAAGTAGTATTTAGTTTTAGAACTGCAATTAAAGATTACTATAATAATTTAACATTAGGGCAGTTAAATCCAAGTTTTTACACTGATTTAATAGGTGGCTTTGTTGAAGAAATAGAATCTCTTCAAGAAGGTCAAAAGGTTAATGTTAAGGGGATAAATGAATTTAATGGAGTTGAAGGTAGTGGAACTGTATTTAGAGATATGCTAAAAACTACTACTGCAGAAAGTCTATTTATGTATGATGATGAGTTTTATAATGAATTATCAGCTATAACTTTAAACAAATATAAAAATGGTGAAGCTTATTATATAGGTACTGGTGTAGATAATAATATTATGGACTTAATAGCTAAAAAAATTATAGTAGAAGCTGATATAGAAGCTATAGAATCACCTAAGGGTGTTGAAGTAGTTAAGAGAAAAGTAAATGATGAAGAGTATTACTTCATTATGAACCACACAGCAGAAGGTAAAATTTTTAATAATATTAATTTAAAGGCCTATGAAAGTAAAATAGTAAAAATTAAGTAAATTAAAGGTGGTTAACTTTTTAAATTAACCACCTTTAAATTTTTATATTATGTTAAATAAGAGAAAGACAATTTACATCTAATTTGTAAGTTACATCTTTTCTTTCAACGATTATATTTATTTTCTTTTTAATTTCTTCATCATCCATAATTTTAGAAATAAGTTCACGTGTTGGGTTCATAGCATATGGGATACCTACATTTTTAAACATAGTAAAATCACCAGCAGTATCACCATAAGCATAACTTTGACTTAAATCAATATCATACTTCTTGCATAATTCTTTAATTGCCTTTTCTTTACTTTCTGAATCCCACATAGGAGTAATATAGCCATTATATCTATTATCTTTATCTAATTCATAGATTGTACCTCTATAATCATCCATATGATATTTTAATGACATTTCTCTTACCAATTCTATAGGAGAACCTGAAATAGCAATTACAATATCTCCTTGCTCTTTATGCCATTTAATTCTTTCTCTAGAAAATGTATAAACTCTATCACCTTTTTGTTCAATAACTTTTTTAGCAATATAGTCTATATGATATTTATCTAATCCTTTAATTGCTTCAGTGTAGACATCTACCATTTTTAAAAGATAAGTATCATAATCGCCTTGTCTTTTATCCCAGTTAATATAAGCAGGTTTTACTTCTTTATACCACTTATTTTCATCAACTAGGTCATATTTAATTATTTTTTTAAAGACCTCAGTAATAAGTCCTTCTCTGTAGATTGTGCCGTCAATATCAAAAAATGCTGCTCTTCTTGACATATAAAAAACCTCCTTATGTTTTAAACTTTTATAAAATATCTTTAACTTACTGTCCAATAGGTAAGATGAGCTAAATAAACTTTAAAAATTTAATTAAGCTGAATTAGATATTACATTATATAATAATAAACCAAAGCGAAAAATGCAAGACTAAGTGAGATTCTAAATTTTAATTTAGTTAATCGAACTTACTCAGCGACTGAAAGGAGTCGAGTTTCCTTAAAGAGGATTCTAAATTTTAATTTAGTTAATCGAACTTACTCAGCGACTGAAAGGAGTCGAGTTTCCTTAAAGAGGATTCTAAATTTTAATTTAGTTAATCGAACTTGCCTGAAACTCCAAATTTTAATTTAGCAAGTTGAAGGTACACTTTAGTGTACTCAGCGACTGAAAGGAATCCAGTTTCATTTATAACAAAAAATATTAATATTTTTAAGAAAACTTCTTATCTAAACATTAAATTTATTAAGTAGCTTTAGAAAATCTACTTTCTTTAGTTAGTATGACAAAAAATAGAAGAATTTATATTAGAAAATGTTGACAAAAAATTACAATGCTATATAATATGGATATAAAGAACTATATAAAATGCTAGGGGTGCCAATTAAGGCTGAGAGATAAGAAATTATTAACCCTTGTACCTGATCTGGATAGTGCCAGCGTAGGAAAGCTTATTAATGTATACTTTAAATAATCTACAAGGTAATTTTTAAACTTTATCATAGTATAAGTTTAAATAATTTGTAGTAAAAGTAAATATATTATTTGTAATTATAACGCTATATTCCAGTTGGGATATAGCTTTTTTTATTGGGAAAAATTAAAAATTAAAAAGGAGAAGAAATATGAGAAATTACAAAATACCCACATTAACCATTGCAGGATCAGATTCATCAGGAGGAGCAGGTGTACAAGCAGATTTAAAAACATTTAGTGCAATAGGGACTTATGGAATGAGTGTCATTACAGCAATAACAGCACAAAATACACAAGGAGTTTTTCTTGTTGAAGATTTAAGTAAAGAAATAATAGAAAGTCAAATAAATGTAGTTTTTGAAGATATAGAGCCAGCTGCTGTAAAGATAGGGATGGTATCAAGTCCAGGAATTATTCACACAATTGTAAACACATTAAAAAAATATAATCCTAAATATTTAGTAGTAGATCCAGTCATGATATCTAAAAGTGGATATTCATTATTAAAGCCGGAGGCAAAGAAAAGTTTAATTGAAGAGCTTATACCAATGGCTTATATAATAACTCCAAATACACCAGAAGCAGAAGAAATTACAGGAATAGAAATAAATAATGTAGATGATATGAGAGAAGCAGGTAGAAAGATATTAGAATTAGGACCTAAGTATGTGTTAATGAAAGGGGGACATCTTGAAGGTGATGCAGTTGATGTATTAATAGGAAATGATACATTTGAAATTTATAAACAAGAAAGACTAGATAGAAAAAATACTCATGGAACAGGATGTACTTTATCATCAGCAATAACATCACATTTAGCATTAGGATATGACATAGTAGAGGCTGTTAAATTAAGTAAAGAGTATATAACAGAAGCAATAAGACATAGCTTTGATATAGGCAAAGGTGTTGGACCTGTAAATCATTTTTATAAATTTGAAGACTAAGACTTAGATAAGGAGAAGAAGTAATGTTTGAATTAATAAATAAAGTTAAAGAAATAAATCCTTTAGTATTACATTATACAAATGAAGTAACAATAAATGATTGTGCAAATATAACATTAGCTTTAGGGGCAAGCCCTTTAATGAGCTATTCTGATGAAGAGGTTGAAGAGATAGTTAGTGTTGCTAGCTCAGTAGTAATTAATATTGGAACTATGAATTCAAGTAGGTTAGATTTATTTGTTAAAGCAGGAAAGGCAGCTAATAAATTTAATAAGCCTGTTATATTAGATCCAGTAGGTGTTTTTGCAACAAAGACAAGAATAAACTTTACAAATAAACTATTAAATGAAATTAAATTTGATGTTGTTAAAGGAAATATAGCTGAAATAAAGTTTATAGGTGGACTTGATGTAAGAGGACAAGGAGTTGATTCCTTTGATGATGGTGAAGATATATCTGAAGTAGTAAAAAGAGTAGCTATAAAGCTTGGATGTGTGGTAGTTGCTACTGGAAAAGTTGATTTTATTAGTGATGGAAATAGAGTTATAAAGATATATAATGGAACACCAAAGTTAAAGAGTGTAACTGGTACAGGGTGTATGACAGGAAGCTTAATAGGAAGCTATTTAGGAGCTTATGATTCTCTTATTAAGTCTGATGAAAAAGTTAGTAAGATAGAAGCTGTTGCAATTGGGGTACTTACAATGGGAGTAAGTGGTGAATTAAGCGATAGAAATAATATTGCAATAGGAAGCTTCAAGGAAGAACTTATGAACAATATTTATGAAATGAATAGTGATAAATTAAAAGAATATGGAAGGGTTGAATAATATGAAATTTTCAGAAGTTTTATTTAGTGAAGTTAAGAAAATTTGGGATGGATATTTAGAGCATCCCTTTGTTAAAGGAATAGGAGAAGGAACTTTAGATAAAGAAAAGTTTAAAAATTATTTAATTCAAGATTATTTATATTTAAAGGACTATGCTAAGGTTTTTGCTATGGGATTAGTTAAAGCAGAAACTATGAAGGAAATGAAGTTTTATCATGAATCCATAAAAGGAGTATTAGATGATGAGACTGCAGTTCATGTTAATTACTTAAAAGACTTTGGATTAAGTACAGAAGAGGTAGAAGCTTATAAAAGTGAATTAACAACTGAAAGTTATACAAATTACATGCTTGGAATTGCATTAAAAGGTGATTCAAAGGATATTGCAATGACTATAATGCCATGTACTTGGAGTTATTATTATATTGGGAAGCACTTATATGAAACATATAAGGAAAACTTAAAAGATAATTTTTATGCTCCATGGATAGAAGGATATGCATCAAATGAGTTTAGGGAATGTGCACAAGAGTGGATTGATTATATAGATGATATATGTAAGGACATATCAGAAGTAAAAAAGGAAAAGCTAAAGGACATATTTATAAAATCTAGTCTTTATGAAATGGAGTTTTGGAATATGGCAAATAAATAAACTGAATTTTTAGTTTTAGGTTGAGTGTTACAATGACCAACCATGAGATAAAATTTATTTTAAGATGAGGTAAGTAATATGGTTATTTTTATAGCGATAATATCAGCAATATTATTTGCATTTTATTTTAGGGATTTAAAAAGAAATCCTATAACAACAAAGAAAATGGTAGTAATTGCAATGATGAGTGGACTATCATTTATGCTTAGTTTAATTCAGTTTGTAAAATATCCTCAAGGTGGTGGAATTACTTTATTTTCTATGTTACCAATAATGATACTTTCATTATTATATGGTAGAACTGCAGGTATAACAGGTGGATTAATATGGGGTTTTTTATCATTATTAAATGGAGCATATGTAATACATCCAGTTCAATTTTTCTTAGATTGTTTGTTTGGGCCAATGGCTTTAGGTTTTACATGTGTTTTTGGTAGTGATAAGAAATATAAGGTGATTTTAGGAGGGTTATTTGCAGTTACTTTAAGTGTATTTTCTTATTTTGTTTCAGGTGTAGTATTTTTTGCAGAGTTTGCACCGGAAGGGATGAATACTTATCTTTATTCATTCTTATATAATTTTACTAGTGCTGGAGTTGAAGGTATTTTATGTATAATGCTTTTATCTATAATTCCTTTAGAGAGATTTAAAAAAATAGCTAATGTTAAAGATATTGCAGCATAAATATTAGAAAAAAGGTGATAAAAATGAAAGATTTAAAACTTTATTTAGTAACAGATTCAGATATTTTAAAAGGAAGAGATTTTTATAATTGTATTGAAGAAGCATTAAAGGGTGGAGTAACGATGCTTCAATTAAGAGAAAAAAATGCTAGTGGTAAGGAATTCTTAGACAAGGCAATGAAGCTTAGGAATTTAACTAAAAAATATAATGTGAAATTTATTATTAATGATAGAGTTGATATTGCAATGCTTTGTGATGCTGATGGCGTTCATGTTGGACAAAGTGACATACCAGTAGATAAAGTTAGAAAGCTTACTGGAAAAGATAAAATTATTGGTGTATCTGCAAGAACAGTAGAAGAAGCTATAAGGGCTAAAGAAAATGGAGCAGATTATCTTGGGGTTGGAGCTATGTTTACAACTACAACAAAATTAGATGCAAAAAGTGTAACAGTTGATAGGTTAAGTGAAATTAAGAAAGAAGTCAATTTACCAATTGTAGCAATTGGAGGTTTAACTTTAGATAATATTGATAAATTAAAGCAATATAATATTGATGGATATGCTGTTGTTTCAGCAATATTAAAAGCTAATGATATAAGATTAGAATGTGAAAAATGGGTAAAGAAAATTAGTGAATAACAAAATTGATAAAAAAGTATTTGGGGGAATTATATATGGAATTAACTAAAAGTAAAGACGCAACGAAAAGATTAGTTATATGCGGAATATTAATAGCTTTAGCGACTATATTAGGATCATTGTCTATTCCAGTATTAGGAGCAAAGGTGGCGCCAATACAACATTTGATAAATGTAATTGCGGCAGTTACATTAGGACCTGCATATGGGATTTCGTGTGCTTTTGTATCATCATTATTAAGAAATATATTAGGAACGGGAAGTATATTAGCTTTTCCAGGAAGTATGGTTGGAGTATTTTTAGCTGCTATATTATATAAAAAGTTTAAAAAAGTAGAGATAGCTGTTGTTGGAGAAGTGATTGGAACTGGAATAATAGGTGCATTGCTAGCATATCCATTGGCAGCCTTTGTTTTAGGAAAGGAAGTTGCTTTATTTGTTTACATTATTCCATTTTCAATAAGCTCTATAGTTGGAAGTATTATTGCTTATATAATATTAAAATTAAATACATTAAGAAGTTTTTTATTGAGTAATTAGAATAATTATTCTAATTTTTCTGTAAAATGCATAATTGTAAAAAATATGAATAAAATTATTCAGAAATTAGAAAATTACAACTTAGATGGGTATATAAGTAAAAGGGTGTATAATATATTTGTAATAAATAAATATTCGAGGTGACAAACTATGATATTTTGTAAGGAAAAAAGATATATTTTTAGTAAGGATGTATACCTATCTAGCGATGAAAGAGTTGAGAAATTAAATAAAGATCAAATCAATAAATATGATGGAAGAGAAGTACAAGTTGGACATAGTTATTTAGGCTATATAGATAATTCAAGAATATCTTCTAGCTGGTGCAAAGAAGTTAAATAGATGAAAGTAAAAAGGGATGATGCAGAAATGTATCATCTTTTTTGTTATAATTAAATAATAGGAATAATTAATAATGAGTTAATTATAAGAGGAGGTTATGTTTTGAGAATACTACATACTGGAGACTGGCACTTAGGAAAGAATTTAGAAGGTGCAAGTAGAATGGATGAACAGGAATTATTTTTAAAGGATTTTATAGATATAGTTGAAGATAATGAAATAGATTTAGTTATTATTGCTGGAGATGTTTATGATAGCAGTAATCCACCAGCAAGAGCCGAAAAAATGTTTTATGACACATTAAAAAAGCTTTCTAAAAATGGAGAAAGAGTAACTTTAATTATTGCAGGTAATCATGATAATCCTGAAAGGTTAGTTGCAGCAGGGCCACTTGCTATGGAGCATGGAATAATAATGGTTGGAACCCCTAAAACTGTTGTGCAATGTGGAGAATATGGTCAACATAAGGTTATTAATTCTGGTGAAGGATTTATTGAAATAGAAATTAATAATGAAAAAGCAGTAATACTAACTGTACCATATCCAAGTGAAAAAAGATTAAATGAGGTTCTTTATGGGGAAATGGATAGTGATGAAGATAGATTAAAGACTTATGGAGAAAGAATAAAATCATTATTTGATTCATTAAAGAAAAATTATAGAGAAGACACTATAAATTTGGCGGTTTCACATTTATTTGCTATGGGAAGTGAAGAAGGTGGTTCAGAAAGAAGTATTCAGCTTGGTGGAAGTTACATTGTTAATGGATCATGTTTACCAGAAGAAGCTCAGTATATAGCATTAGGACATGTACATAAGCCTCAAGTTGTACCAGGTACTAATAAAAGGGCAAGATATTCAGGTTCACCACTTCATTATAATAAAAAGGAAATAAATATTACAAAGAAGTGTTTTATTGTGGATATAAAAGCAAAAGAAGAATGTAAAATAAATGAAGTAGAATTTAAAGTCTACAAGCCTATTGAAGTTTGGAAATGTGAAAGTATCGATGATGCAATTGAGAGATGTGAAAAAAATAAAGATAGAGATTGTTGGGTTTATTTAGAGATTAAGTGCGACAGATATATAAGAGAAGATGAAATAAAGAAAATGAAGGAAATTAAAAAGGATATTTTGGAGATAATACCAAAACTTCAAAATGAAGCTGATGATGAAAGTGCTATTAGTATTCAAGAAAAATCATTTGAAGAAATATTTAGAGAGTTTTATAAGAAAGAAAGAAATGTAGAAGCTGATGAAGAAGTTGTAAGCTTATTATTAAAGTTAATAAATGAAGAGGGGGATGAAAATGAGACCAATTAAGCTTAAGATAAAGGGATTAAATAGCTTTATAGAAGAGCAAACTATAGATTTTGAAAAATTAACTGATCGTGGTTTATTTGGAATATTTGGGCCAACAGGAAGTGGAAAGTCTACAGTTTTAGATGGTATTACATTAGCTTTATATGGAGATGTTTCGAGAAAAAGCTCTAATTATATAAATACAAATTGTGATAGGTTAAATGTTAGTTTTGAGTTTCAAATATCAGGAGCAGAAACTAAAAGGTATTTAGTTAATAGAGAATTTAAAAGAGATAAAAAATCAGGAAATCCTGTATCAGGGAAGTGTAAAATAGTTGATATAACTAATGGAGAAGAGGTTTTAGCTGATAAGGTTAAAACTGTAACTGATAAATGTAAAGAAGTAATTGGTTTAAGTTTAGAGGATTTTACAAGGACTGTTGTTTTGCCACAGGGTAAGTTTTCAGAGTTTTTAAAGCTTGAAGGAAAACCAAGAAGAGAAATGTTAGAAAGACTTTTCAACTTAGGTGAGTATGGGGATAAGCTTTCAAGTAAATTATCTAAACAAATAACAAAAGAAAGAACTGAAAATAGTGTTCTTCTAGGTCAGCTTATGGGATATGAAGATATAAGTGAAGAAAAGAAAAGAGAAAAAGAAGAAGAACTAAATATAAGTATTGGAAATTTAGAAAAGGCTAATGAAGAACTTAAAGCAATAGAAAAAAGTTTCAAAGAAAATACTGAATTATGGAATATGCAACTTGAAGTTAAAGATTATAAGACTAAAGAAAGCAAGCTTATTGAAAAAGCTGATGAAATAAATTTATTTAAGGATAAGGTTAAAGCTGCTGAAGCTGCAAATAAAGTTAATCCATATATAATTTCTTATGAAGAAACATTAAAAAATATTAACTTTACAGAAAAAGAATTAAGTGAACTTAAAGTAAAATGTGAAGAGCTTAAAGAGAAAAAGGCTAAATTTGAAGAAGAATGGAATAAAGCTAGAATAAATAAAGATAGCAAATTGCCAGAATATAAGGTTCAAGAAGAAAAAATAAAGGAAGCAATAAAGGATAAAAAAGCTTTAATTGATTTAGAAAATGAAATTAAAGAAATTAATAAAAGAGCAGATGAATTACTTAAAAAGAAGAAGGAAAATAATGAAAAATTAATTGATTGTGAAAAGAGATTAAAAAAGGGAAATGAGTTATTAAAAGAAAAGGAAGAATACAGGGATACTTTAAATATTCAAAGAGAGTTAAAAGAAAATGTTCAAGAAGGAGTAGTTATCACCCGAGATTATAATAATTTATTTAAGATAGTTAATGAGTATAAAGTTAAGATAGAAGCTAATAGAGGCGAAGTAAAAAAATATTTAGATGAAAAACAATTATTAAAGCTTGAATTAGATAAGAAAGATAATTTATTAGTAGAAAATGAAGAAACTTTAGAAAAATTAATTAAAAATTGCCCGGGAAATCAAAATGATTTATTTGATATGCAAGAAAAATACTCTGAACTTAAAGGGAAGTTAGATATATTTAAAAAGGCAAATGAAGAATTATTAAAAAATAAAAATGCTATTGAATTATTAAGCAAAGATTTAGAACCTAAAAAAGAAGAGTATATTAATTTAGAAAATGAAGTTAAAAAAATAAAAATAGAAATACTTGAAATAGAAAGAGAAAACCTGGCTCATAAATTAAGAGAAGAATTAAAAGATGGAGATATTTGTCCAGTTTGTGGTTCAGTTGAACATCATAAGGAAAAAATTAAGCATGTAGATATTAAGGATGTTACTAATCTAGAAGAAAGCATAGATTTAAAAGAAAAACTATCTCTTGAGTTATTTAATGGCATAAAGGATATAGAAGCTAAGTTAAGTATTGCAAAGGAAAAAATAAAAGAAAATGAAGCAGTAATTAAAGATTTAGGTGAAGATTTTAATGAAGAAGTAGTACTTAATCTTCAAGTGAAAATGAATGATTTAAAAACTAAGATAAATGATTACAATATTAAAAAGGAAGAGCTTGAAAATATAATAAAGAATTTAAAAGAAGAATGTAATAATTTAAAACTTAAGCATACACAATTAGAAACTAAAATTAATAGTAATGAAAATACAATAAATGAATTATTAGAAGATAAAAAAAAGCAAGAAGAAAATTTGCAGCAAGTTGAAGAAAAATTAAGTATTCTTAGAGAAAAAACTAATGTTGAAGATTTTATAACTAAAAATACTGAAATAAATAAAATTGAAAATGAAAGAGAAGAAATAGAAAAAGTTATAAAAAGCTATAGAAATAGAATAGATGAATTAAATACAGAAAAAGAAGAGGCAAGAAATAATTTAAATTATACTGATCAAGAATTAGCTAAAATTAATACAACTTTAGATGAAAAAAATAAAGTTAGAGAAGAAAATTTATTAAAAATAAAAAGTAAAGTTGAAGATATAGATAATATAGAAGAAATATTAAATAAAGTTCAAAAAGAAATGAAAATAATTGAAGACAATTATATCTTTACAGAAAAGGCAAAAGAAGAAGCAGATAAAAATTATGAAGAGTGTAATTCTAAATTAATTAGTATTACTTCAAAAGGAAAAGAACTTTATAAAAGAAAAGAAGAAGAAAAGCAAAAGCTTGATATGGCATTAAAAGAAGAAGGATTTTTAAGTGAAGATGAAGTTAAACAGAATGTTTTAGAGAAGGTTAAAATAGAAGCTTTAAAGGTTGAAATTGATAAGTATAATGATGATTTAGCAAAAATAAAGGGAGCTATTGAAAGCATTTCTAAGAAGATTGGAAATAGAGAGTTAACTGAAGAACAATGGGTTAATATACAAAATGAAAAAGAGGAAAAGGAAATTAAAGTTAAAGAGTATAATGAAATAAAAATTAAACTTCAAGAAGAGCTTAAGGTCATAGAAGAAAAGATGCTAGAATTAAAAGATTTATTAAAGCAAAAAGAAGAATTAGATCACAAGCTTGCGTTGTTAAATGATTTAGATAAATTATTTAAAGGTAAAAAGTTTGTTGAATTTGTTGCAGCTACAAGACTTAAGTATGTTTCACTTGAGGCAAGTAGAAAGCTAAAGGAAATAACTAATGGAAATTATGGTTTAGAAGTTGATGAAGATGGAAGATTTATAATTAGAGATTATAAAAATGGTGGAGCAGAAAGAGATGCATCTACACTTTCAGGAGGGGAGACCTTCTTAGCGTCACTTGCTTTAGCACTTGCGTTATCAGCAGAAATTCAACTTAAGGGTACAGCACCACTTGAATTGTTCTTCTTAGATGAAGGTTTTGGTACTTTAGATGATAATCTTTTAGAAGTTGTTATGAGTTCACTTGAAAGAATTCATAATGATAAATTGAAGGTTGGTATAATAAGCCACGTTGAATCAATTAAAAATAGGGTTCCTGTTAAACTTATAATTACTCCTGCAGAAGCTGGAATGGGTGGAAGCAAGGTTAAGATTGAAAGAAGTTAAATAAAGAAAAAAATATTAATACCTCCTATAGAAGTTATATATATAAACTTTTGTAGGAGGTATATTTTTAAATAATTATGAAAATGTATACAAAAACTTTTTAAAAGTAGTTGCAAAAGTATAAAACTGGTATTATAATAAACTTATCAAATAACATTTAAAAAGTTATTTAATAATAATTTTTAAAAGATTAAGATAAAAAAGAGTTATATATTGTGGAGGGGATTATGAGGTATTTATTAGGTTTAGATATTGGCACATCAGGAACGAAAACTGCTTTGTTCGATGAATTAGGAAATACAATTGAAACTGCAACTTATGGTTATGATTTATATCAACCACAAGCAGGGTGGGCAGAACAAAATCCAGAAGATTGGTGGGAAGCTTGTCTTAACGGAATTAAAGATGTAGTTAAAAAGAGCAAAGTTAATAGTTCAGATATAAAAGGTATCGGATTAAGTGGTCAAATGCATGGGCTTGTCTTGGTAGACAAGCATGATAAAGTAATTAGAAATTCAATTATTTGGTGTGACCAAAGAACTGAAAAACAATGTGAATACATGACAGAAGTTTTAGGTAAGGAAAAACTAATAGAAATAACAGGTAATCCGGCACTAACAGGATTTACTCTTTCAAAGCTATTATGGGTTAGAGATAATGAACCAGAAAATTATAAAAATATAAATAAGGTATTATTACCAAAGGATTATATAAGATTTAAATTAACAGGTATATTTGCAACTGAAGTTTCAGATGCAAGTGGTATGCAAATGTTAGATATAAACACAAGAAATTGGAGTAATGAATTACTAGAGGCTTTAGAAATAGATAATAATATATTAGCAGATGTTTATGAATCAGTTGTTGTAAGTGGACATGTTACTGAAGAAGTTGCAAAAGCTACTGGATTAGAAGCAGGTACTGCTGTAGTTGGAGGAGCTGGAGATCAAGCAGCTGGAGCAGTTGGAAGTGGAATAGTTAGTGAAGGTATAATTTCTACAGTTATTGGTTCTTCAGGAGTTGTTTTTGCTTCAACAGATACACCAAGATTTGATAAAGAAGGTAGAGTTCATACCTTATGTCATGCAGTTCCTAATAAGTGGCATGTAATGGGAGTTACTCAAGGTGCAGGATTATCTTTAAAATGGTTTAAAGAAAACTTCTGTAAAAAAGAAATTGAAGAAGCTAAAGAAAAGAATATAGGTATATACGATTATTTATCAGAAGAAGCAGCTACTTCAAAGCCAGGAGCAAATGGAGTAATTTATATGCCATATTTAATGGGAGAAAGAACACCACATATTGATCCTAATGTTAAGGGTGGATTTGTTGGAGTATCTTTAATAAATAATCATGCTGACTTTGTTAGAAGTGTACTAGAAGGTGTTAGTTTCAGTTTAAAAAATTGCTTAGATATTATAGAAGATATGAAAGTTGATATAACTGATGTTAGAGTAAGTGGTGGAGGAGCAGAAAGTGAAGTTTGGAGACAAATTTTAGCTGATATATTTAATTATCCACTAAGAACTATAAAAGCATCAGAAGGTCCAGCATTAGGAGTTGCTATTTTAGCAGGAGTAGGTGTTGGAATATATGAATCTGTTGAAGAAGCCTGTGAAAAGATAATAAAAGGTAAGGATTTAGTAAATCCAAATTGTGATAATATAGCCCTTTATGATAAGATATATGAAGTGTATAATTCGCTTTATCCAAGATTAAAGGATATTTAAGGCAGGATAATTTAACTAAGAGGGGAAGGCATAATTTGATGGAAGTAAATCATAGTAAAATCAAAGAAACAAATAGAAAAAAAATAATTAAGTTATTACTAGAAAAAGATGAAATAACTAAATTAGATATTTCAAGAAGTTTAGACATAAGTATTACAACAGTTTCTACTAATATATCAGAGCTTAAGGATGAAGGGATTGTTAGTGATGTAAGGTCTTTAAAATCTACAGGTGGAAGAAAAGCAATGGCTTTAAAAATCAATGAAAATTGTAGATTTGCTTTAGGAATAGCGCTAACTCCTCGTCATGTAAAGTTATCTTTAATAAATTTAAAAAAAGAAATTATAGAAGATATTAAAATAAGACATAATAATGATGGAATCGAAAGCATAGTTGCCATTGCTAAGGAAAATCTAAGGGAAATATTAAAGAAAAATGATATTTCTATAGATAAGTTATTGGGAATAGGAATTTCAATTCCAGGTACAGTAGATTCAGAAGAAGGAATAATTAAAAATTGTTATTTATTAGGAGTTGAAAATTATAACTTAAAAGAAAGCTTTGAAGAGTTTAATGTTCCTATTTTTATAGATAATGAAGCAAATTTATCAGCTTATTATGAATTCTTAAATAAAAAACATATATTAAGTAATCTTTTATATGTATCAATAACAGATGGATTAGGTTTAGGGATAATAATAGATGGTAAAATTTACAGAGGAAGTAATAATGCAGCTGGTGAAATGGGACATATTAAAATTGCTATTGATGGAAAGCCATGTAAATGTGGTTCTAAGGGATGTCTAGAAGCATATACATCAACTAATGAATTATTAGAAGAATATAATAAAATCAGTAATTATAAAATAGATGATATAGATGAATTTATATCTTTATTTGAAAATGGAGATAAAGCTACACATGAGGCTTTAGAAAAGTATTTTAATATACTTGGTATAGGAATTTCTAATTTAACAATGTTATTAGATCCAAGTTGCGTAGTTTTAGGAGGAGATATAAATATTCTATTAAAAGAAAATATAGAGTATTTAAGAAATATTGTTTATAAGGACAATTTATTCACTAATGAGGAGAATTGTAAGATTGATGTTACAGAATTTAAGGGATCATATTTAGTAGGAGCTGCAATGGTTCCATTAGAAGCATTTTTGAATTAAGATGTTTTCAAAATATATATCTTAGTAATACTGTGTAACATGGATGTTTTACGATAAAGGGCAGATAAATAAAGGCTGCCTTTTTATAAAGAAACTTTTGAAATAAGTTTTAAAAAGTCGTTAAATAATAATTAAAATATAAAGGGGAGTTTTGAATGAAGTTATTTTTAGACACAGCAAATGTAGAACATATTAAAGAAGCAAATGAAATGGGAGTAATTTGTGGAGTAACAACAAATCCATCATTAATAGCTAAAGAAGGTAGAGACTTTAATGAAGTTATAAAGGAAATAACAGAAATAGTTGATGGACCTATAAGTGGAGAAGTTGTAAGTGAAGATGCAGAAGGAATGATAAAAGAAGGTAGAGAAATTGCTGCTATTCATAAAAATATGATTGTTAAAATTCCAATGACAGTTGAAGGCCTTAAAGCTGTTAAGGTATTAGCTAGAGAAGGAATTAAAACTAATGTAACATTAATTTTCTCTGCCAACCAAGCTCTTTTAGCAGCAAATGCTGGAGCAACTTATGTTAGCCCATTCTTAGGAAGAGTAGATGATATATCTATGGATGGTATGGAACTTGTAAGAACAATTGCTGAAATATTTGAAGTGCATGGAATAAATACAGAAATAATTGCTGCAAGTGTTAGACATCCAATTCATGTTATAGAAGCAGCTAGAGCAGGTGCACATATAGCAACAGTACCATATGCCTTAGTAATGCAAATGGTTAAACATCCATTAACAGATGCAGGATTAGAGAAATTTAAGGCAGATTGGGCAGCAGCTTTCGGAAAGTAATATATCACCCTAGAGGTAAAGAAAATAATATAAAAGTTTTAATACTATACCTCTAGGGGATATATAGGTATTTGTTAAATAGAAGTCATTAAGGGCTAATGAGAAGGAGTTAAATATGAGTAAAGAATTAGATAAATTATGCATAAATGCAATAAGAGTACTTTCTGCTGATGCAATAGAAAAATCAAAATCAGGACATCCAGGATTACCACTCGGTGCTGCAACAATGGCTTATACATTATGGAGCAATATGAATCATAATGGTAAGAACCCAAAATGGGATAATAGAGATAGATTTGTATTATCGGCAGGTCATGGTTCAATGCTTGAATATTCTTTATTACATTTATTTGGATATGGAATAACAGTGGAAGACATAAAGAATTTTAGACAAGTAGGAAGTTTAACACCAGGTCATCCGGAATATGGACATACTCAAGGTGTTGAAATAACAACAGGACCTTTAGGGCAAGGTATTTGTAATGCTGTTGGTATGGCAATTGCAGAAGCTCATTTAGCAGAAAAGTTTAATAAACCAGGATATGAAGTTGTTAATCACAATACTTATGCTATTGTTGGCGATGGTTGCTTAATGGAAGGAATTTCAGGAGAAGCATCTTCACTTGCAGGAACTTTAGGATTAGGAAAATTAGTGGTTTTATATGACTCAAATAATATTTCTATTGAAGGTAATACAGATATAGCATTTAGAGAAGATGTAGCAAAGAGATATGAAGCATATAACTGGCAAGTAATTAAAGTGAATGATGGAAATGATATTGAAGCAATTGAAAATGCTTTAGAAGAAGCTAAGAAAGAAACTACTAAACCATCAATGATAATAGTTAAAAATCAAATTGGATTTGGATGTCCTGCAAAGCAAGGAAAAGCATCAGCTCATGGAGAACCTTTAGGAGCTGAAAATGTAAAAGCAATGAAGGAAAACTTAGGATGGAAGCAAGAAGATTTCTATGTTCCAGCGCAAGTATATTCAAATATGGACAAGTATATTAATGCTGGAGTAGAAAAAGAAAATTCTTGGAATAATTTATTTGAAAGATATAAAAATGAATATCAAGAATTAGCAGAAGAATATTCTAAATGGATGTCTGGAGAAATAGATAGTGAATCACTATTAAATAATGAAGAACTTTGGAGCTTTGATAAAGAAATGGCTACAAGAGAATCTTCAGGAATTATGATAAATAGATTAGCAAATTTAATTCCTAATTTAATTGGAGGATCAGCTGATTTAGCGCCATCTAATAAAACTTATATGACTGGAAAAGGTGATTTTTCAGCAGAAGATAGAAGTGGAAGAAATCTTCATTTTGGAGTTAGAGAACATGCAATGGCCGCTATAGCAAATGGTATGTATGCTCATGGTGGATTAAAAGTATTTTGTGCAACATTCTTTGTGTTTAGTGATTATATGAAGGGTGCAATGAGATTATCTTCATTAATGAATTTACCAGTATCTTATGTGTTAACTCACGATAGTATTGGAGTAGGGGAAGATGGGCCAACTCATCAACCAATAGAACAATTAGCAGCACTTAGAAGTATGCCAAATATGACTGTATTTAGACCAGCAGACTCAAAGGAAACATCAGCAGCTTGGTATTATGCAGTAACTAATGGAAGCACTCCAACTTCATTAGTATTAACTAGACAAAAGTTACCACTATATGATGGATGTGCAAAGAGAGCATTAAAGGGTGGATATATCCTTAAAGATTCTAAGAAAGAAATTCCAGATGTAATTTTAATGGCTTCAGGTTCAGAAGTTGAACTTATTTATAAAGCTGCAGATGAATTAGCAGCAAGGGGAATAGATGCAAGGGTAGTAAGTATTCCATCTTTTGAAATATTCAATGCTCAAGATGAAGCATATAAAGAAAGTGTACTTCCAAATAGCGTTAGAAAGAGAGTTGCTGTTGAAGCTTTAACTTCATTTGGATGGTATCAATATGTAGGATTAGATGGAAGAATAATTTCGCTAGATACATTTGGTGCATCAGGAAATGCAGATGCTTTATTTAAACAATTTGGATTTACAGTAGAAAATGTTGTTAATGAAACAATGAAATTATTTTAAGAACAATTTTCCAATTGATGGACTTTTAAGGTTCATAAATAGGAAGGTAATAATGAAATTAATTAGCTAATTAAATTAGCTATTAATTTAATATGTACAAGCCCTAGTAAAACATATTACTTCTTACACACATTAAATTGTAAATTATGTATTTAAAATAAATATTGTTGAATATCAAGGAAAATAAAAGGGTTAAATGGGCTTGTACTCCCATATAAAAGGAGTTGAATTAAATGGTTATAAAAAATGTCAATGACATTGAATTTAAAAAGTATGGTAAGGTACTTAATAATTATGATGTTAAGGAACTTTTAAATAAAATGGAAGAAACTCCATTGCCAGAAGGAGTTATATATGAGCCTTCAATAAAGGAATTAGAAGAGTTAAAAGTAGCTAAAGACTTTAAGAACAGAGAATTTGGAGGATTAGATATTCAAATAGGTTATTGTAATGGAAATAACTATATGCTAAATGCAGTTGAATATCACAGAACTAGTGAAATTAATATAGCTGTTACTGATTTAATTTTACTATTAGGTTTAGAAAAAGACATTGAAGACGATTACTCGTATGATACTTCAAATATTGAAGCTATATTTGTTCCAGCGGGAACTGCTATAGAAGTTTATGGAACTACATTACATTATGCACCTTGTAATGCTAATGAAGGTGGATTTAGATGTGTAGTAATATTACCAAAGGATACAAATACAGAATTAGAAGCTACTATAGAAAAACAAGGTGAAGATGCATTATTATTTGCTAAAAATAAATGGTTAATTGGGCATCCAGAAACAGATCTTGGAGCACAAGGAGCATTTATTGGGCTTAAGGGCAAGAATATTTGTTTAAAGTAATTATAACAAGATAAATCAAATAAAGAATTTTAAATAAAATAAAACATAAAAATTGGAGGAATTAATTATGAATTTTAAGAATATACCAGATGTAAAATTAGGAATTGTTGCAGTTAGTAGAGACTGCTTCCCAATGGAATTATCAGCAGGACGTAGACAAGCTGTAGTTGCAGCATATAAAGAAACTTATGGGGAAATTTATGAATGTCCTACAACAGTTGAAAGTGAAGTTCATATGAGAAAAGCTTTAGAAGAAGTTAAAGAAGCAGGAGTAAATGCATTAGTTGTTTACCTTGGAAACTTTGGACCTGAAACGGCAGAAACATTACTTGCAAAAGAATTTGGTGGACCAGTTATGTTTGTAGCTGCTGCTGAGGAAACAGGAAACAACTTAGTTGGAGGAAGAGGAGATGCTTATTGTGGTATGCTTAATGCTAGCTATAACTTATCATTAAGAAACATTAAAGCATATATTCCAGAATATCCAGTAGGAACTTATGAAGAAGTTGCTGATATGATTAAGGAATTTGAACCAGTTGCTACAACACTTTTAGGATTACAAAATTTAAAGATTATATCTTTTGGGCCAAGACCACAAGACTTCTTAGCATGTAATGCACCAATTAAGCAATTATATAACTTAGGTGTTGAAATAGAAGAAAACTCAGAATTAGATTTATTTGCAGCATTTAATGAACATGCAAATGATCCAAGAATTCCAGAAGTTATAGCTGACATGGAAAAAGAACTTGGAGAAGGAAATAAAATGCCAGGTATATTACCTAAGTTAGCTCAATATGAATTAACATTATTAGATTGGATGGAAGCTCATAAAGGATCTAGAGAATACGTAGTATTTGCTAACAAATGTTGGCCTTCATTCCAAACTCAATTTGGATTTGTTCCTTGCTATGTAAATAGTAGATTAGTTTCAAGAGGAATTCCAGTATCATGTGAAGTTGATATTTATGGAGCATTAAGTGAGTATATTGGAACTTGTGTAAGTAAAGATGCTGTTACATTATTAGATATTAACAATAGTGTACCAAGAGATATGTATGATTCTGAAATCAAAGATAAATTTAACTATACATTAAAAGATACATTTATGGGATTCCACTGTGGAAATACTCCAGCATGTAAATTATCGTTCAAGAACATGAAAAATCAAATGATTATGGCTAGAAGCTTAGAACCAAATCAAGAACCAAACATTACTAGAGGTACTTTAGAAGGAGATATTATTCCAGGAGAAATTACATTCTTTAGATTACAAAGTAATGCAGATGCTGAATTAACTGCATATGTTGCGGAAGGTGAAGTATTACCAGTTGCAACAAGATCATTTGGATCAATTGGAATATTTGCAATTCCAGAAATGGGAAGATTCTATAGACATGTATTAATAGAAGGAAGATATCCACATCATGGAGCAGTTGCATTTGGACATTTTGGAAAAGCTATAACAAATGTATTTAACTACTTAGGAGTTAAAGAAGTAGGTTTCAATCAACCTAAAGGAATGCTTTATAAAACAGAAAATCCATTTAAATAATAAATAATTTATTTCAGTATATTGTTAAACAAGCTTTAACAATATACTGTTTTTTTATGTGTGAAAAAGTATGATAATTATGGTAGAATTGACATTAGAATAATTTATAAAACAATAACTAGGAGGAAAATATTGTGTTAATCAAAGGAGTAAAATACTTGTTTTATATGATTTATGCTAGATTAAAAGGATTCAAGTATGAACATATAAAAAGAACACAAGGGTTAGAGAAGGCAACAGAATATGCATCAAGAAGTATATATTTATGGTCTAAGTTCACAATAAATGTTGTAGGGATGGATATAAGAGTAGAAGGAAGAGAAAATATACCTGATAAGACTTGTTTATTTGTAGGGAATCATACAAGTATATTAGATATTCCAGTAATTTTTTATTCCCTTAACAAACTAGTAGGATTTATAGCAAAGAAAGAAGTACTTAAGATTCCAATATTAAGTTATTGGTTATCAAAAGGAAAGTGTATTGCTTTAGATAGGCAAAACCCGAGAGATGCAGTAAGAATGATAAGTGAGGGAGTTAAAAATTTAAAAGAAGGTTATTCTATGATGATTTTTCCAGAGGGAACTAGAAGTTTAGATGGAAAAACATTACCTTTCAAAAAAGGAAGCATGAAGCTTGCAACAAAAGCTAAAGTTCCTATAGTCCCTGTTACTATTGATGCATCATTTACATCCTTTGAAGAGAATAATAAGTTTAAACCTTCAACAATTACAGTTACATTTCATAAAGCAATTGAAACTGTAAATTTAACAAAAGATGAAGAAAAAACTTTAAGTGAAGATGTTAGAAATATTATAATAGGATCTTTAAGAGAGGAATACAAACCATTAAATTAGTAAGGAGATAATAAAGTAATGTTAAATAAAATAAAAGATCTATTTACTGGCAATGAAATTGTAAGTGGGAATTTTGGTATCGAAAGAGAAACGCTAAGATTAGATGCAGAAGGATTTCTAGCAGAAACAGATCATTCGATTATATTTGGAGATAAGGCAAGAAATCCATATATAACAACAGACTTTTCAGAAAGTCAAGTAGAGGTAATTACACCAGCTTTCAAAAAAACAGAAGAAGCATATAACTTTACTAGAGCACTTTATGATATTGTTGCTATGGAAATAGGTGATGAATACTTATGGCCAGAATCTATGCCATGTATTATTCCAGATGATGATAAAATACCTGTTGCAAAATTTGAAAATCATAGTAAAGAAGCTCAAGAGTATAGGGAAAAGTTATTAAAAAAATATGGTGGGAAAAAGCAACTTATATCAGGAATTCATTATAATTTTTCATTTGATGAAAATATAATAAATAAATTATACGAAGTAAGTGGTAAAAAGGAATCATACAAAGAATTTAAAAATAGTGTTTACTTAAAGGTAGCTAGAAATTATCTTAGATATAGATGGCTTATAGTATATCTTTTAGGAGCAGCGCCAATAGTGCATGAAAGTTTTATAGGTGAAATTAAATGTCCATTAATGAAATTAACTAAGCATGGATATAGTAGTAGTGGTGCTATTTCACATAGAAATGGAAAATGTGGTTATAAAAATAAAGTAGATTTATTCCCAAGCTATAGCACTGTAGAAGATCATATTAAAAGTATAAAACAGTATTTAAGTGATGGTCTTATTGAAAGTCATAAAGAAATTTATAGTCAAGTTAGATTAAAACCAAGTGATACAAGCAATTTTATGGAATCACTAATAAATGATGGAATTAAGTATTTAGAGTATAGAACTATTGATATTAATCCATTTGAAAAAGGTGGAATAAGTTTAGAGGATTTAAAATTCCTACAAATATTTAATATATATCTATTGGTTAAAGAGGAAAGCAATTTTGATAAATGGCAAGAAGAAGCATTAGAAAATCAACAATTGATTGCTGTTTCAGGGCTTAAGGATATTGAATTAAAGAAAGATGGAAAAAATATTAATAGAATTCAATATGGATTAGAAATTTTAAATGAAGTTAAAGAAGTTAATAATAAGCTAAATTTAAACTTTGAAGAAATTATAAATAATATGATAGAAAAGGTTAAGGATAGTAATTTAACTTATGCTTATAGAATTTCTGAAATTATAAAGGAAAATGGATATATTAATACATTCTTAAACTTAGCTAAAGAATATAAAAATGATGCTTATAAAAATAGATTTAAGTTAGAAGGATATGAAGATTTAGAGTTATCCACACAAATTTTAATGAAGGAATCTATTAAAAGAGGTATTACTGTAAATATAGTAGATAGAAGTGAAAACTTTATATCTTTAAAGAAAAATGAAAAAATAGAATATGTTAAGCAAGCAACTAAAACATCAAAAGACACCTATGTTTCAGTATTAATAATGGAAAATAAAACTGTAACTAAAAAGGTATTAGCTGAAAAGGGAGTTAAAGTTCCACTTGGTGATGAGTTTAACAGTATTGAAGAAGCAAAAATTAAGGCAGCAAATTATATTAATAAGCCAATAGTAATAAAACCTAAGAGCACAAACTTCGGAATTGGAATTAATATTTTCCCAAATGGAGCTAACTTAGAAGATATTATTCATGCTTTTGAAATAGCATTTAAAAATGATAATACTGTTCTTATTGAGGAGTTTATTAAGGGAAAAGAATATAGATTTTTAGTTATTGATGATGAAGTTGTTGGAATACTTCATAGAGTGCCAGCAAATGTTATTGGTGATGGTAAAAAGACTATAACAGAGCTTGTAGAAATTAAAAATCAAGATCCATTAAGAGGTAAAGGGTATGTTACACCTTTAGAAAAAATAAGACTAGAGGAAAATGCAGAATTATTCTTAAAACAACAAGGAAAGAATTTTGATTATATACCTAAAAAGGATGAAATAGTGTACTTAAGAGAAAATTCTAATATAAGTACTGGTGGAGATAGTGTAGATTATACAGATGATATTCCACAAAAATTTAAAGATATTGCAGTAAATGCAGCAAAAGCAGCAGGTGCTAAAATCTGTGGTGTGGATATGATGCTAGAAGATTATAGTGATGAAAATACTAATTATGCAATCATAGAATTAAATTTCAACCCAGCAATTCATATTCACTCTTATCCATATAAAGGTAAAGAGAGAAATATAGCAACACATGTTTTAAAGTTACTAGAATTAATTTAAGTTTTTATGACCCTAAAGTAAGTATTTAATAAATGCTTACCTTAGGGTCATTTTTATGAAAAAATTTAAATCTAAAAGAAGATAAATACATTAAAGTGAATGAAGAGGAAATTAAGTTTTATTACTACTAAAAATAATGAATATTGCTAATCAAAATAAAATTGGGGTAATGCAGTTCAATATGTAAAAGAAAAAAGACTATTATATTGGAGGGAATATTGAAAGTGAGTCGTAGAATTTAATAATTGATGGAAGAGAATTTGCGTGAAGAAGATTATACTGTTTGAACGATAGTGAGTTTATAATCTTTAGCAAATTATCTGTAATCAATTATATAAATTCAAGACGAGATTTCACTAATTCCCGGAAAGATAATATTCTTTTTTTTGTTCTTACATTTTCAACAAATATAAATTTAGTTGAAAAAAAGTTCCAAATTGGATATAATGACTTATGAAATAAAATAAGTTAAATGAATATATTTAGGAAAACTTAAGTGTATTTATTTAAGTTGTTTTATATAATTAGGACGTGAAAATTATATTTAAATACGGCTTAGCAACATTAAACAAGGAATGAATTAACATAGTCAGATGTTAAGCTTTGTAAATGCAATGTTAAGAAAATAACTTTTAAAGTATTTTTGTTAATTAAGTGAATTGAACGTATTAATTTATAAAAGAATATCAATAAATAATAGAGAGTTGATTTTATACAACTTTTATTTTTGTACAATAAATTAGAGTAGTGATATATAAAGTATGGAGGATTTAGATGGAAAGCAAGAAGAAGATAAAGGTCATACCATTAGGTGGACTTGGTGAAATAGGAAAAAATATAACAGTAATAGAGTATGGGGATGAAATAGTTGTAGTAGATTGTGGTATGACTTTCCCAGATTCAGAAATGTACGGGATAGACGTAGTAATTCCAGATGTAACATATTTAGTTAATAATATAGAAAAAGTAAAGGGATTTTTTATAACACATGGACATGAAGATCATATAGGGGCAATTCCTTATATTTTAAAACAAGTTAATGTTCCTATATTTGCAACTAACTTAACAGTTGGATTAATAGAAAGCAAGCTTGAAGAGCATAAGATGCTTGATATTGTTAATTTAAATGTTGTAAAACCTGGAGATATAATAAAATTAGATAAATTAAAAGTTGAATTTATAAGAACAAATCACAGTATTGCTGATAGTTGTTCATTAGCAATTCATACTCCACTAGGAATAATAGTTCATACTGGGGATTTCAAGGTAGACTTCACTCCAGTTGATGGAAATGTAATTGACTTACAAAGATTTGCAAAGCTTGGAAAGCAAGGAGTACTATTACTTATGGCAGATAGTACAAATGCTTGTCATCCAGGATATACTATGTCAGAAAAGACAGTTGGGGAAAAGTTAGATAATTTATTTTCCAAGGGAAAAGGAAGAATAATTGTTGCGACTTTTGCTTCTAACATTCATAGATTACAACAAATAATTAATTCTTCAATTAAGTATGGAAGAAAAGTTGCATTTAGCGGAAGAAGTATGGAAAAAATATCAGATGTTGCAGTTAAGCTTGGATATTTAGATATGCCAGAAGGGTTATTAGTTGATTTAAAGGATTTAAGACTTTATAACAATGATCAAATAACAATTGTAACTACAGGAAGTCAAGGAGAGCCAATGTCAGCTCTTACTAGAATAGCTTCTTCTACTCATAAAAATATACAAATTGAAAAAGATGATATGATAATTATCTCTGCTAGTCCAATACCAGGAAATGAGAAGGCTGTTTCAAGGGTTATAAATGAATTAACTCATAAGGGAGCAGAAGTTATTTATAAGTCAATTGAAGAAATTCACGTTTCAGGTCATGCTTGTGAGCAAGAACTAAAGCTTATACATTCAATATTAAAACCAAAATATTTTGTACCAGTACATGGGGAATATAAGCATTTAAGAAAACATATTTTAATTGCTGAGGAAGTTGGTTTAGAAAAAGAAAAATCATTTATATTAGAAAATGGTGATGTATTAAGCTTAAGCAGAAAGTCAGCATGTATTGCTAAAAAGGTTCAAGCAGGCAATATATTAGTTGATGGAAGCGGAGTTGGTGATGTAGGAAATATAGTATTAAGGGATAGAAAGAACTTATCTAGAGATGGTATCATTAATGTTATTGTTGCAATTGAAAAAGAAAGCCATGCAATAGTTGGTGGACCAGATATAATTACAAGAGGATTTGTATATGTTAGAGAATCAGAAGAATTAGTAAACGAAATAAAACAAATTTCTTATGAAAGTATTCAAAAATCTATAGATAATAATGTGTTTAAATGGTCTGAGATTAAAAATAATATTAGAAATGATATTGGTTCATTCATATATAGTAAAACAAAGAGAAAACCTATAATAGTACCAATTATAATGGAAGTATAATTAATAAATTAAATGAAGAAGAGTTTGATATTTATATATTCAAACTCTTCTTCATTTGATTTTAAGCAAAATTATAATTTTATAGGTATTTTAATTTTACTGTTATTTTTACTTAGTTTGTAAGTAAATATATTACCGATTACTTTAACAGGTTTGTAAGTAGAAAAGGTTGTTGAAAATAAAAGGTCCTTAAATTGATCAATATACATACCTTCATCTAAAGCTGTTTGTTCTATAGTACCAGATAAAAGTTGTTTTGCTACGAAACAGCCATTTTCATAAACTACTTCTGCAGTCTTTTTATAAGTAAAACTATTTTCTTGATAAATAATAACGTCCCCTTCAAAAATTTCACGACCTAAAGAATCACAAATTCCAGTTGGCATCAGTAAAATACAATCATCTAAGGATATTGTTTCTTCCTCATCTTTATCATAGTAATAAACTTGTTTATCTATATAATCTATTCTGGTTACTTTAAAGCATTTTTTTGAAAGTTTATTATATATTTTAAATTTTAGTTCATTATTCATAATAAAACACTCCAATCCCTCATATATCTAAATTATCCCTAACCTATAGTATATTATAGCAAATTGGAAAATATTTGAAAATAGATTTATAAATAATTACATAATAATTATTTTAAGTTCATAAATATAAACTATGATTTAATTAGAGTGTTCAAATTAAGGAGGGTTAAATGCTTACTATTGAAGAAATAAGAAAAATAAAATATCCTTCTGAATTATTTAGTGAGGATATTGAAACTATGAAAAAACAGTATGTTGAGCTAATGAAGATTTACCATCCAGATTTAAATGAGCAGAAACAAGAATATATTGAAGTTACAGAAAAAATAAACAAGCTTTATAAAGAGGCTGAGTCAAATATAGAAAAGGGAATATGGAATAAGCCGGGTATGATAAAATTAAAAAAAAGTGATGGCAAATATTATATGATGAAATTTAGAATTAGTCATAATTTTGAATTAGGAAAAATGTATATAGGAAATGAAATTGTATTATATTTGTTTAATGAAGAAAATGAAAAATTTGCTTTAAATGCTTTAAAGCAAATAAAAAATTTAAAATATGCAAATGATGATATGGAAAAAGAATTTAGTAAATATATGCCTAGAATTATTACAAGTTTTAGGACAGTAACTGGGAAGATAGGAATAGTATTTGAAAAAGAAGAAGACTTAATTTTATTAAGAGATTTATTAACGTATTATAAAGGAAAGGTGTCAGTTAATACAGCAAGTTGGGTGTTGAGTAATTTATATAATATTAGTTGTTTTTTACATTATAATGAATTGACTCACAATGGAATTACAATTGACAGTTATTTTGTTTCTACCAGGAGACGTTATGGAGTATTAATTGGAGGTTGGTGGTATTCAGTAAGGGAAGGAGAAAGGCTGTTATCAGTAGCAAAATCAATTGAACATTTAATGCCATATGAAATGAAGATAAGTAATAAGGCAAATTCATTATTAGACTTAGAGTCTATAAGACTTTTAGGAAGAAGGCTTCTAGGAGATGAAAGTGGAGATTTGTTATCTGTTGATGGGGATGTTCCTAGTACTCTAAATTCATGGTTAAAAGCAAAAGCAGGAAGTAATCCATTTCAAGAATATAGTACTTGGTCTAATGTTGTTAATAGTATTGGAGAATTAAAAGTTAAAAGAAAAATAATTGATAAAGATGAGTTGTATAAAAAGATAGGTGGAAGGTAAATGTATATTTAATTTTACTGTAATAATAATTAAATAATAGTTATTATTATTTAATTACATAATACATGAATTTTATGTTATAATTAGGATATAATTTATATTGACAGTTGAATTGAAAAAAATGGAGGTTTATTTATGACATTTACAAAATTAGATATGAATGATAATTCACAAGTAGAAGGAAGAGCTTGTGTAGTTATTTATAACATAGGTGGAAAAGAACTTAAATCAATTCAAGGATATGCTTCACTTTTAGGGGTTAGAGACCAAATAGTTTTATATCCTAAAAATGCTGATACAGTTATGAAGGATATACTAGAAAATAATATAAAATCAGATTGTACTGATGGAAGAAAAGAAAGAGCCATAATATTTAATGCATTATCACCTGCAAAAATAAATGTATTTTTAGAAAACTTAAGAAAGCTAAAAATTAATAATGTATTAAAGGCTACAGTAACTGAAACATCAATTAATTGGACTCTTAATGAGATTGTTGCAAATCTTTCTGCAGAACGTATGGCAATTAGTCAAGGAAATTTTGACGCTCATCACTAATAAAAAATGCAAGAGTAGGATTTATATTTATAAATCTTACTCTTTTTGAATGTAATAGCATTTTTAATATAAAAGTAGCATATTTGTTTTATTGTTTGTATATTAAAACTTATGTATAATTTCAATATAGATATGATAACAGTTACAGGAGGGGAATAGAGATGTACAAGTATGGAAGAGGAATGTGGAAGAATATTGAGTCTGGAAATGAGCTATCATGGGTTATAGGTAACGGTATTGGTGGATATGCAAATCATACAGTTGCTGGTGGAGGTGCTCAAGCATTTCATGGATATTTAATTGCATCCTTAAATGCGCCAGTAAATAGAAAATTAATTTTAACAAGAACGCAAGAACAAATTATAATTAATGATAGAGAGTATGATTTAACATCACAACAATATATCGGAACTTCAAAAGATGGACAAGAATATTTGGAGCAGTTTATTTTGGATACGGTACCAGAATATTATTATTCAATTGAAGATGTATCTATTAAAAAAACTATATCGATAGAATATGGACATAATACTGTTGCTGTATGTTATGAAATTGAAAATGGAAGTGAAAGTGCAACATTAAAAGTAGTACCTTTATTTAATTATAGAGAGGCTGGAGAAACTAGTGAAAGAGGGGATTTAAAATTTGATGTAAAGACTAGTGGAAAAATATTAACTTTAATACCTGAGAAAGATAAGAATATAAAAATAGACTTTTATACTTCGGAAGGAGATTTCTATGATAGAAGTTTAATTCCTACAAGTATGGCAACACCAAACTATTTAATGGAAGAAAATCATTTTTATATGATAGATCATAGAACAGGTTTCCTAGGGGTAGATAATCATTATACACCTTATGAAGTTCATATTGAATTAAAGCCTTTTGAAAAGAAAAGATTTTATGTTAAATGTACTATTGAAGGATTAAATGAAAAAAGTGGATTTGAAATAGTGAATGAATATAAAAAGAGATCTGAAGCTTTAGTTGAAAATGCTAATTTAAATGATGACTTTGCAAATAATTTAGTTAAAGCAGGTGATCATTTCATTGTTAATAGAGAAAGTACAGGGCTAAAGACTGTTTTAGCAGGATTACCATGGTTTACAGATTGGGGCAGAGATACAATGATTGCTTTTGAAGGTCTTACTTTAGTTACTAAAAGATTTGATGAAGCAAGAGAAATTTTAGAGTCTTTTGCAAGATATATTAAAAATGGACTAGTTCCTAATGTATTTCCAGATGAGAATACTGAGCCTGGATATAATACAGTAGATGCTTCGCTTTGGTATTTTCAAGCAGTTTATAAGTATTTAAAGTATACTGGTGATGAAAGTGATTATAAATTTGTTAAAGAAAAGCTATATCCAAAGTTAAAGGAAATATATAAGGCTTATTCTACTAAAACAGACTTTTCAATTGGAATGGATAGTGATGGATTAATATTTGCGGGTGGAGGTCTTGATCAAGTAACATGGATGGATGTTAGAGTTGGAGATTTTGTTGTTACACCTAGACATGGAAAACCAGTTGAAATTAATGCTTTATGGTATAATGCGTTGAAAATAATGGAAGAGTTATGTGAGAAATTTGGAGATGATTCTTTAGAATATAGAGAGCTTTCTTGTAGAGTAAAAGAATCATTTAATAATAAATTTTGGAATGAAGAAAAAAATTGTCTTTATGATGTAGTTGATAAAAATGATGATAAAATAAGACCAAATCAAATTTGGGCAGTATCATTGCCATTTGCAGTTTTAGATAGAGAAAAAGAAAAGAAAATAGTTAGTACAGTATATAAGCATTTATATGCAACTTATGGATTACGTTCTCTTTCGTTTATGGACAGGGATTATAAAAAGAAATATATAGGAAAATTAATTGATAGAGATTGTGCATATCATATGGGAACTACTTGGGCTTTCTTAATTGGAGGATTTATAACAGCATATTGTAAAGTTAATGACTATTCTAAAGAGGCTATAGAAAAAGCAAATCATATGTGTAAGGTTTTTGAAGATACTATGAAAGATGGATGTATTAATGGTATTGCTGAAATATTTGATGGTGATTTTGCTTCAACAGGAAGAGGATGTTATTCTCAAGCTTGGAGTGTAGGTGAGGTATTAAGAGCCTATTCTCAAGATGTATTACCTTATTTAAATAAATAATAAAATCTAATTCTATATTTACTTCGGTATATTATTGAATTTATAAACATATAACTAAAATATCGTTAAAATTTTAAGAGAAAAATAATTAATTTAGGAGAGGTTATATATGAAGTTAGATGAAAAGGTATTGTTAGGGGCAGCTTGTTTCTTTGCTGGTGCAGTAGCTGGATTTTTAATAGCACCTATTAAAAAGGGAATTTATTGTGGAAATAATAATGGAAATAATTATGGGGATAGCTCTGAAGAAAATGAGAATGATGAAGATGTTAGTGTAAAAAGTGAAGAAGAAGCAATAGATGAAATTAATAAAGTAATTAATGAAGTTGCAAAAGAAATGAGTAAAGAAGAAAAATAAAAAATTTAAGGAGATAATCACAACTTCTTGGGAAGTATCCAAGATGTTGTGATTATTTTTTTGTAAAATATGGCTATAAATTAGGTGGATCAAATGATTTTTTATGATGATAGAATATTATAATCTAGGAGCAACAAGTGTTTTTATAAAAGAAATTTTTTGAGGGTTATTTCTTTCAAGATTCGATAAGAAGCAATAATTTTGCGCTTATACACATTTTGTTTTATTAAAACATATATTATTGTTACGATAGTATCGCAAAGGAGGATGAAGTATGGATAATAATCAGTTTTATTGTCATAATCAGGAATTGATATATGATGAAACTTCGAATAGATGGTGTAAATGCATAAGAGATTGCAAGGGAAGAATTATTTGCTATCAAATTATGCCAGGCCCTCCAGGCCCTCCAGGCCCAACAGGCCCAACAGGTCCAACTGGTTCTTTTGGTGGAATAACAGGTCCAACAGGACCAACTGGCCCAACTGGAATAACAGGACCAACAGGAATAGGATTAATAGGATTAACAGGATCAACAGGAGTAACAGGATCAACTGGAGCAACAGGAGTAACAGGTGTAACAGGAGTAACTGGAGTAACAGGAGTAACAGGTGTAACAGGAGTAACTGGAGTAACAGGAGTAACTGGAGTAACAGGAGTAACTGGAGTAACTGGAGTAACAGGAGTAACAGGTGTAACAGGAGTAACTGGAGTAACAGGTGTAACAGGAGTAACAGGACCAACAGGAGTAGGAATCACAGGAGCAACTGGAGTAACAGGTCCAACAGGAAGAGGAATTACAGGAGCAACTGGAGTAACAGGCCCAACAGGTCCAGGAGGAGAATGCTGTTGTAAAGATCCAACTAATTATGCAGTGGGACTAATAAGAGGACAAACAGGAATATCACTAGTGACTTATAATACAACAATAAACGGAAATGTAACATCAACAGGATATAGCGTAGATAGTGATTTAGTAGATGTAAAGGACAATACTGGTTCACAAGATGTATATACTATATCATTATGTAATGTTAAATATATCACTTATCCTAAAGCAATTACACCAACTACACTACCTACTTCTGATTGTTGTTGTAATGCAGATTTAGCAGCTGCATTAACAAAATATATAGGTAAAAAAATTGAAGTAGATGTAATTGATAATACAGCAGCTTCATATACAATAACTGTAGTTGCAGTGTCAAATGGTGTGCTTTTTGGAAGTAGTACAAATCAAATTGAGAAAAATAATAATATAGCAATCCCATTATGCTCAATATTTGCATTTACTCCAAGGTAGCTAAAATAAGCCTATAAAGATATAAAGTTTAAGCTCAATATTTTAATTAATATTGGGCTTTTATATTTCAAAAAACATTTAAAAATGGATTATATTACTATATAATTAAAATAGATATATATATTTAGGGGTGATTTTAATGTTTAAATTAAATTTAAATAGTGAAGATATCTTAATGAAGATTACTGTTGCAAAGGTTATCAATAATAAGGATGTCATTACAAATTTTCTAGGAAATTTACTAACTAGAGCTGGTGGAGATATTGCAGATAAAGTAAACATAATCTTAACTAATGATACACTTTACTTAGAATATATAGGACATGCAGCGATTGGATACGCTGAAGAAGTAAGAGATTTAGAGAAAATAGCATTAAAAGACCTAAAAGGATTTTCAGTAATATCAAATGAGAATGAAGAATTAATAAAAATAAAAACATTAAAGAAAGAGTTTATATTTATAAGAAATAATTCACACAATGACAATTTAGCATTAGCTATGTCTAAAGTAATAAAAGATTTTCAATAAAAATTAGAGTAATATCATTATCAATTGACAATAAAGAATAAAGATGTTATTATTTATTAGTCCTGATGAGGGAGTAGTTAGCATGAAAATGTGGTTAGGTCAACATAATGGCTGTTAAAAGCCGGGCTTAATCTTAAATAACGAGACTCATGGATGCTTTTTTTGAGCATCCATGAATCTCGTTATTTTTTTTGTAAATAATAATAAAAAGAAGGAGAAGAGATATGAACATTATTACAATTATACTTACTGGTTTTGCATTAGCAATGGATGCCTTTGCAGTATCAGTAACAAAGGGAATGACACTTAAAAATTTAACTAAAAAAATGGCTATAAAAATAGCATTGTTTTTTGGGGTATTCCAAGCAGCTATGCCTTTAATAGGATGGCTTTTAGGAATAAGCTTTCAAGGCTATATACAAGCAATAGATCATTGGATTGCTTTAATTTTACTTTCTATTTTAGGTGGAAAAATGATTTATGAATTTTATGAAAATAGAAAAGAAGCAAAAGAAGGGAAAAATGAAGCTGTTAATGAAGCTAGTACAACTTTAGAAGATGAAGGAATAAGAAGCGAAGAGTTATCAAATAAAGAATTAACAACATTAGCAATAGCAACAAGTATAGATGCTTTAGCTGTAGGGATAAGCTTTGCATTTTTAAATGTTAATATAGTTTCATCATCAACTATAATAGGCATTATAACATTTATTGTCTGTTTTATTGGTGTAATTGCAGGTAAAAAAATAGGCGGGTTATTTAAAGATTATGCAGAACTTGTAGGTGGTATCATTTTAATTCTTATAGGAATAAATATATTTAATGAACATACAGGAATTTTAACACATTTATTACAAAGCATTTTTAAATAAAAGTATATAAAAATTAAGTAAGAATAATAAATAAAATACGCACTAAAAATATAAAATATTAATTTATTATCAATTTTTTATTAATCAAATATAATGATATTTGAATACTATTTAATATGGGAGAGAATAGGTGAGTAATAAATATTTAAATTCAATGATATTTATTAACAAGAAAAAATTAAAGGTAATAAAAGAAGAAAATAATGAGATATATTTATCTAAAGTTATTAAAATTGATGATTTTAAGAAGATTATAGTTTCATGGAATGCAGTAACCCCATTAAATTCTTATATTGTTGTTCAAGCAAGAGTTTTTGTTCAGAATAAAAAAGATAAAAAGAAAAAATGGTCAGAATGGATGTCTTGGGGAAAATGGGGTACAAATATAAAAAGAGGTTCAGAAAGTAGTAAGTGTGATGAAGTAAGAATTGATGTTGATACTTTAAGCATAAATGAAGGATATAGCGGTAAAGCCATTGAACTAAAAATAATTAGTTATTATGATAATAAAGGCTTTGCAGCAGATATTAGGGAAGTAGCAATTACTTATTATAAAGAAAATAATAATGATTTAAAAAATAAAAAATATGAATTAATAAATAAATTGATAGAAACTCCGTGTATTTCACAAATGAAAAGAGATGAAAAAATAGCACATAAAATTTGTAGTCCAACAAGTTTAACTATGTTGTTAAATAGATTAGGAGAAAATTTAAAAGTTGAAGATGTGGCATATAGTTGTTTTGATTACAATTATAATGAATTTGGGAATTGGACTTATAATGTAGCTTATGCAGGAAGCCTTGGATATAAAGCATATGTTGAATATGGAGGAATAGATTCACTTATAAGGGAAATTAGCAATGGAAATTCAATTGAAGTTAGTGTAAAGTATACAAATGATATTAATAATAAGGAATATCCATATATTGAAAATGCACCGTTAACTACAAGTGGACACTTAATTGTTGTTTGTGGAATTGAAGTTAGTAATAATGGAAAATGGGTTATAGTAAATGATCCAGCAGGGAAAGATGATGAAAGTGTAAGATTGAAGTATAAATTCGAAGATTTTATGAAAGCGTGGCAAAGATCAAATTATATAATGTATGTTATTTATAAGCAAGATTAAGATTTTATTTTTAAGAAAGCTACATTAAACTAAACAAAGTTTAATGTAGCTTTTTGATGTTATATGTAGTTATATATTGAAAAATGTGAATTACTTGGATATAATAGTAAGAATGTGGGGCAAAAAATGTAATAAATATAGAAAAGTATAAAAATTGAGGAAAAAATGGAGAATATATTTGAGGATGTAAGCGACTATATTGTTGTTATTAATGAGAATAAAATAATTAAGTTTTGCAACATAAAATTTGCAGAAAAATTAAATTATAAAAAAGAAGAAGTAATAGATATGAATCTAGAAGATGATTTATTGTGTAATAGTAAATTGTTTTGTAATATTAAAGATTCATATAAACTATTAAATGAGAATGATAATATATATAGTTTTAGAAGTAAAGAGAAAGGTATTAAAAGTTTTATTGGAAAAGTATATAAAACAAAATGGAATAATGAAGAAGCCTATTTGATCAGATTTAATCCAAATGAATATGATGATAAAGATAAAAATGATAATATAATAAATAAACTAGATAGAGATTTGAAATTAGCAGTTAATAAATATGAGAGAGCTGAAGCTAAAATCTCTGTGCTTTTGAACACAACTACTGATTTGCTTGGATTTATAGATAAGAACGGAAGAATAATTAGATTTAGTCAGGAATGGCATAAGTGTTTAGGCTGGACAGAGGATGATTTAAAAAATATAGCATGGCAAGATTTGTTTCATCCTGACGAAAAAGATGAAGTTATTGCTAGGGCTAGGGCAAGCAAAATGAATGGCAATTTATGTGAAGGTACAAATAGATGCAGATGTAAAAATGGAGAGTATAAAATTATTTACTGGAAAGCCATATATGTTTATGATTTGGGGATTTTTGTAGGTTCAGGTAGTGATATTACTGAAGAAAAAAAATATGAATCAGAAAGTAAAAAGTATGAAGAAGCATTTCATGCAGAATTAATAAAAAATGAATTATTTACAAATATGTCTCATGAATTTAAAACACCATTAAATATAATTTTTTCTGCAGTACAATTAATAGGGCATGGAATTAAAAGTAATCAAATTGTAAATGTCGATAACTTTAATTTAGAGAAGTATATAAATTCAATTAAACAAAATTCATATAGATTATTGAGATTGGTAACTAATATCATAGATGTTAGTGAATTTGATATGGGTTATTATAATTTAAATATGACGAATTGTAATATAGTTTATTTAGTTGAAGATATGGTTGCATCTATAGTTGATTATGTTGAAGGAAAAAATATTGATATAACTTTTGATACTGAAGTTGAAGAAGTTATGTTAGCTTGTGATCAGGAAAAAATAGAAAGAATAGTATTAAATTTAATTTCAAATGCAATTAAGTATACGAGTAAGGATAAAACTAAAGTTGGAAAGATAGATGTTAATTTATCGATTGATAATGGATATGTATTAATTTCTATTAAAGATAACGGAATTGGAATTTCACAAGAAGAAATAGGTATTATATTTAATAGATTTAAGAGAATTAATAATAAATTAAATAGAATGACTGAGGGAAGTGGAATTGGTTTAGCTCTTGTAAAGTCTTTAGTTGAAATGCACGAGGGCGAAATAAAAGTAAATAGTGAAATTGGACAAGGAACACAATTTACTTTTTCTATCCCAATTAGAACAGTTAATGATTGTTCAACTGAACATAAAAAAATGGTTAAAACAACTAAAATTGAAAGGTGCATTGTTGAATTTTCAGATATATATGAGTTTTAAGTAAATTTATAATTTTATAGAAGAAATGACAAAATGTAATTTTATAAATTGAAGATGTTTATGTGCAGAAATATGATTATAAAATCACAATTTTAATCTATAGAATATTTTAAATTTATAAAAAAATAATGCTAAAATGACAAATTTAATCTTAATAATGAATTTTATGAGAAAAGTAGTAAAATATATGGAAAAATCATTGATTAAAATATATAATTTATTATGTCTAAATATATATTTTAATAGGTGGGGATGTGAAAAATAGAATGCAGAAGAAAAAGCTAAAAAAAATAATTGCTGTTTCGGGTGTTGTAGGAGCTATGTTAAGTGCTAAAACTATACCTGTAAATGCAACTACTGTTAATAATAGTGGGGTTGCCGTGGCATCTGTAAGTAAAGGACAAGTAGTTAATGTAACTTCAACTTTAAGAGTTAGATCAGCTGCTAATACAAATTCAACGGTACTTGGAACATTAAGAAATGGTGCTACATTTGACATTATTTCAAAAAGTGGTAGTTGGTATGAAATTAAATATAATGGTGGAAGTGGATTTGTTCATGGAGATTATGTTAAGGAAATTACAGAATCTTCAACAGTTTCATCAACTGGAAAGGTAGTTAATGTAACTTCAAATTTAAGAGTAAGAAGTGGAGCCTCAACGAGTGCATCAGTATTAGGATATATAACTAATAACACTTCAGTAAGTATAGTTGGAGTGGAAGGAAGCTGGTACAAGATTAAATATAATAGTGGTTATGGATATGTTCATAAAGACTATATATTAGTTGATGGAAGCTCAAATAATACTACAAATGGAAGTACAAATAATAATAGTACAAATAACGGTAATAATGCAAGTAACGAAAGCAATAATTCTTCTGAAAATGTAATTAATAAAACGGGATATGTGTATAATGTAAGTAGTGGTGGATTAAATGTAAGAAGTGCTGCATCAACAAGTTCTACTATTTTAGGTACTTTATATTCAGGAAATTCTGTTAATATTATAGGAGAAAGTGGAAGTTGGTATAAGATAACTTATAATTCATCAACAGCTTATGTTCATAAGGATTATATAACTGAAAATAAACCATCTTCTGGTAGTGATAATAATAGTACAAGCAATGGTTCAGTTTCAAATGGAAATTCTTCATCAAGTGAAGCTATGAATGAAACTGGAGTAGTAGTAAATGTTTCTTCAAATCTTAGAGTAAGAAAAGAAGCTTCATCAAATTCATTAGTTTTAGGATACCTTTTAAATAATCAAACTGTAACTATAACAGGAAAAGAAGGAAATTGGTATAAAATTAACTTTAATGGATCTACAGGTTACGTAAGTGCTGATTATGTTAAGATAACAACTGGAACTACAAATAATGGTGGAAATACAGGAAGTACTGGTAGTACAGAATCTGTATCTAGTTCATATGAAATAGTTTTAGAAGCTTTAAAATCACAAATAGGTTCACCTTATGCTTATGGTGCAGCTGGTGAGTTAGTTACTAGAGCTTCAATTGATAGTTTAAAAGGAAGATTTCCTAGTTACGCAGCACAAGGAAAATATGATGCATTAGAGCAGTATGTAGATAGTGGATTAAGAGCTTTTGATTGTTCTGGGCTTATGCAATGGGCATTTGCTAAGGCAAATATTAATATTGGAAGAAGCACTTATGATCAAATAAATGCTGGTGTTGAAGTATCTATAAATAATATACAACCAGGAGATTTATTATTCGATAGCAATCTTGGACATGTTGCTATGTATATAGGAAATGGACAATGGATTGAATCACCTAACACAGGTAAAACTGTTAGAATAACAGATGTACGTTGGGATTCAGCTACAAGAGCTAGAAGAGTATTATAAAGTAAGAAATAGGACCATGAAATTAATAATATTTATTAATTTCATGGCTATTTTTATATTACTGTAATTTTATTTATCGTTAATTCTATCAATGTATTGCTTCATTAAGTTTGCTGATGAAACAAATTTTTCTTGCTCTTCTTTAGATAATTGAATGTTTAATACTTTTTCAATACCGTTTTTACCAAGGATAGTTGGAACACTTAAGTAAGCATCACTAACTCCATAGTAGTCATTTAAAAGTGTTGAAACAGTTAAAATACTTTTTTCGTCTCTGATAATAGCTTCAACAATTCTTGTTAATGCAATTGCAACTGAAAATGCTGTTGCACCTTTTCTCTTTATAACTTCATAAGCACAGTTTTTAACATCTTCTGCAATAACAGTTTCATTTCCTTCATCCCATGTTATTGAATTTTGTTCAGAGAAGCTTTTAACAGGAATACTTCCTACCATTAATGAAGACCAAGTTACAAATTCACTATCACCATGTTCTCCAAGAACATATCCTTCAACATTTCTTCCATCTATACCAAAATACTTACCTAATAAACTTCTAAGTCTTGCAGTATCTAAAACAGTTCCAGAACCTATAACTCTTTCTTTTGGGAATCCTGATAATTTATATGTCATATATGCAAGTATATCAACTGGGTTAGAAACAACTAATAAAATTGAATTAGGGCTTAATTCAGCAAGTCTAGGAATGAAGCTTTTAAATATTGCGTAGTTTTTATCTACTAAGTCTAATCTTGTTTCACCAGGTTTTTGTGGTGAGCCAGCAGTAATTATAATTATATCCGAATTTTTTGTATCTTCTAAAGTTCCTAAAGTAACATTACATGGACGGCATAATGAGCTTCCATGCATTAAGTCCATAACTTCACCTAATGCTTTTTCTTGATTTATATCATTTATTACTATTTCTCTTGCAATTCCTCTTTGTAGCAATGCAAATGCAGTAGTTGCACCAATAGCACCTGCTCCAATTATTGATATTTTACTCATAATTTCACCTCATTTAATTTTTACATATAGTATTTGTATTATTAATAAATATATTATAGAAATAAAAAATAATTATTATTTGTTAATAATTATATTATAGTTATATTGTTAAAAAATTGCAATATATTTACCTTATTTATGTATAAAAGGATGAAAAATAAAGAAAATTAAAGAAAAGATAAATATATTGTAAAATAAATGTTGATATAGTGAAATTAATCCAGAATATAGCATATTTATATTTAAAAATTATAATGCTTATACTAGCATCAATATAAGTTAAATAAAACCATAACTGATACTATAAAAACAAAAGGTGTAATTATAATGAATTTGATTTTTTATTATAATTTGCACCTTTTTATTTTTTATAAAATTGATATAATCAGTAATAAGGACAGCATATGCTTTTATATATTTAAATAAATAATATGTAATGTGACAATAAGGAGGCGATTTTGTGAATTATTATAAAGTATTAGGTGTTGAAGAAAATGCCTCAAAAGAAGAAATTAAAAGAGCTTATGAAAAACAAGTTGCTTATTTTAAAAGTGAAGTTAAGGATGAAAAAAGATTAAATAAATTTATAGAATTATTTGATGAGGCATTAGCTGCGTTAAATGTAGAGGAAAAAGAAATAATTCAGCCAATAGAAGAAAATGAAGGTGTATTTGATGAAGAAGTAAGTAAGTTATTTAAATCAGTAGAAGAGAAGGAAAAATCAAGAAATGTTAACGATGAAGATAAAATTATAGGGGATTGCCCTAAGGATAGCTTTGAAGAGTATTCGAAGGTAAAATGTAAAGAAATTTTAGGTGAAGACTTTAGTGAAAATAGCAATATTGAAACTAGTAATATAGCATCAGATGAAAAAAATATTGTTAATTTAAATGATGGAATGAAACTTTATATAAAAGAAGATAAAGTTGAAAATGGAATAGGTAATACTATAGTAGAAGATGCGAATAAAAGTATAAATGAAGATAAAGGTATAAATAAAGATAAAGCTATAAATGATAGTATAGATATAAAGGAACCTCAAAATATAAATGAAAGCTATGCAGCTACTATAATAATGAGTAGAGAAGAAATAGAAAGGGAAGTACTTAAAGAAAGTGCTAAAAAAAGCGAAGTACCTATATATAAATCTAAAGTTGAATTTGAAAGTGTAAATGAGTTTTTTAATAATGACTATGAGGATGAATTTGATAGTGAAGATGAATATGAAAATGACTTTATAGGAAAAGTTATTAAAAACAAGAAAAATAAAAAGAAAAGTAATATAAAAAATAAAAAAGAAAATATTAAGAAAAAAAATAATGATTCTGAAAGAAATAAAGGTTACAATAATACTAAGAAAAGTAATACAAGTAACGGTAAAAATGATGGCTTTAGTAAAAATAATAGACAAGGTGAAAATTATCAAAATGAAAGTGCAATACAGTCTGACAAAATAGGAAGACAAGCTGTAAAGGATGGAGTTAATAAAAGAATTAATAAAGTTGCAAATAAACAAAAGTCAGTAGGGGTTACTAGTATAGTATTAATACCTTTAAAAATTTTAGCACTTCCTATTATAGCTGTTTTAACATTATTAGGTATAATTTGTAAGGTGTTAAGTGTATCATCTTGGATAGTATCAAAGATGATAATTATTGGAGCAATTGCAATTAGTGCTATTCATGGTTATAGAATTTATACAGGTCAAATACCTAGGGAATATAATATATTTGTAATTTGTGCTATTGGATTTATAATTTCTATATTTTTACCAAGTGTACTTAAGTTAATTTCAAGTTCAGTGGACACAAGTAATAAAGCTTTAAAAGGCTTTGTTTTTGGGTAAGAGAAAAATAGGCTAAAATAGCCTATAAAACGGAGAATTGAAATCCATCACGAGAGGAGAATGAAAAATTGGGAAAAGCTATTGATGAAAAACATTTAGATATACAAGAAATAGAAAAGTTAAAAATAAACTTGGCTTTAGCCAATACTGAAATAAAAAAATTAAAAAAAGATATAGAGATATTAAAAAAAGCTGTCAATATTGACGTTAAAAATATAAATATTAATCCAAATGAAGAGATTGATGAAAGTAGTATTGGCTTAGATAATATTAATGAGATAGATATAAGATTTATTGATGACACAAAAGTAAAAGAAGAATATACAATAAGTGGACAAGAGTCATTAAGTGAAGATTTTTCTAAAGAGAAAAAAGAAGATACAAAAGATGAAGAAAAGAATAAATCAATTTTAGAGTTTGTTGTTGAAGAGGAGTCTATAGATGATCTTGAAGAAGATGAAATTTGTATAGAAATTAAAGAGCAAGAAGAAGAGGTTGTTGATTTAGAACTTCAAGAAACTAAAGAAAAAGCAAACGGAATATCAATGGAAGAAATTGATGAAGAAGTTCAATTAGGGTTAGAAAAAATTTCAGAAGAAATTGAATTAGGGTTTAAAAATATAGCTGATGAAATTATTGTTGAAGAGGAAATAGCTTTAGCAGTAGAGGAATTAAAAGAAGAGGAAATTAAAGAACAAGAAATAATTACGGAAGATGAAATTTTAACAAGTTCAGAAGAAGTAATTACAGAAAATAGCAAAGGTCAAAAAGAAGATACAATAAGTAATGTAGAGCATATAATTGAAAGTATAGAAAATAAAATAACAAAAGAGGATGATATTGAAAATAAAGGTCTATTCATTAAAATAAAGAAAGCCTTTATAGAAAATAATAATTATGAATGTATAATAACATTAAATAAAATAATTGATGAGATAAGTGAAATAGAGCAAGAATTAGTTAATGAAGATAAAATTGTGTTGTTATACTTAAGCTATTTTTATGATAAATTAAATGATTTACTTGAAAAGAGTGAAATAATAAATGAATTTTACATATCAGAAAATGAGGAAAGTAAATTATTAAAAATGATAATTGATGAAAAAGAATTTGACTTAAATCAAGAAGTAGATTTAAGTGTGAATAATATTTTAAAGAGAAATAAAAAGATATTTAATTCTTTAGAAACAATTATTAAAGTTAATATTATAGAAAAAATAAATAATATTATTTATAAAAACTTTGATGAAGTATTTTCTATTAATGATATTGCTTATGGTGTAGATACACTAAATATTAAAGCTTGGGTAAAGAAAAAAGACGAGGTTAAGTGGAAACTTGTTGAGGGGTTATACTCTAGTGATAATAACAAACTATATATGCTAGAAAGTGCTATTTCTATATTAAAGTTAAATTATGATAATACTTCAAAGCCTACTATTGAAGAAGATAGTAACATCTTGAAGAAGGAAGTAGCTAAGAAAAATATAAATAGTCAGGTAAATTACATTGAAAGTAATAAAATGCAAATAAAAAACGAAGATATAAATAGTACTTTAAAAATAGAAAGAGATGAAATTATTAAGGCAAAGCCTGCAATAAAAAGTAAAGATATAGATAATAATGATAGTAAGCATGGATGGGGCAAATTAAAAAATATGATTTTTAGAAAAAATAAAAAAGAGAATAAAAAGTAATTAAAAATGAGCATATCTGTAAAAAGATATGCTCATTTTGTTTATAGTTATTTAACAAAAATATAATATGAAGAATATTTACAAAGTAGTATATAATACTATATAATATAAATATACAAACCGTAATAAAAGGGGTGGAGAAATATATATATTAAAGGTTTTTAAGAGAATATTAAGATTGTTGTAACAAAATTGACAAATTAATATAGTATAATGTTTACATAAGGAGTGATTAGTTATGGAAAATAATATAGCATTTGTAGATTCTTATCATGAAAGAAATTATATAGAGTTAGTTAAAAATTTTATGGGAAAATTAAATAAAGATTTATATATAGTATTAAAATTATTAAGTATTGATGAAGTTTATAGTGTTGCCAAAGAATATATTTGCGGCACTACTATTAAATTTAAAGAATTATTAAATGACACAAGAATTATAAATACTTCAAGATTTATAGTTGAATTAGCATATAGTTTTTATACTAGAAACTTTTCAGTCAACGAGCTTTCAAGTACACGAAAACTAGATATGGACACAAGAAATTTTATAATAAATATTTTAAATTACTATGAAAAAAAAGAAAAAGAAGTAAATACATGTGCTTAAATTAAGCGAAAATATTTTTATCAAAACTAATTGAAATATTTTATTAAAAATGTTAAAATTAGTAAAATATTAAACCGTTGAAGTGGAGATAAAAATAGATCGTGCACTAACAGAGAGTTTGGAAAGATGAGAGCCAAGCAGAACGCAGCCTATTAAATGGACCACTGAGGGCATAGTGAAAAGAGTTTTACTCCTAGTATTCTATGACGTTTGACATACGTTAGTTGTCTAGGATATGTTAGTATCTGATAAAGTGTACGATTATTTCGTGAATCAAGGTGGCACCGCGGGTGTAGTATATTCTACCCGTCCTTGACAGTAAATTATACTGTCTTGGGCGGGATTTTTTACGTTCTTTAATAGTAAGTATACTATTATAAATTTTTAAATTATTAATAGTACATTAGGAGGGAAAAGATGATTTATCCAAGTTTAAAAGAAGTAAAAAAAATTACTACGAATGAAGATTATAAAGTTGTACCAATAAGTATGGAGTTATATTCGGATATAAAAACTCCTATTGAAACCTTAAAAATTTTAAAGGGAATCAGTACTAATGTTTTTATTTTAGAAAGTGTTGATAGTACTAATAAAATGGGAAGATACACCTTTTTAGGATATGACCTAAAGCTTGAACTTACTTGCTACAATCATAAACTAAAAATTATTACAGGGACCACTATTGAAGAAGAAGTAAAGCATCCAAATGAATATATAAGAAAAATATTAAAAGAAAATAAAAGTCCAAGGATTTCGGGAATGCCTACATTTACTGGAGGACTTGTAGGATATTTTTCTTATGATTATATAAAATATGGAGAGCAGAGCTTAAATTTAAATGCTAATGATGAAGAAAAGTTTAATGATGTAGATTTAATGCTTTTTGATAAAGTAATAGCATTTGATAATTATAGGCAAAAAATAATCTTAATTGTAAATATTAAGGTTGAAAATTTAGAAGTTAATTATAGAAAAGCAGAAATTGAATTAAAGGCAATGGCAGATTTGATTATTAATGGTAAAAAAGCTGAAGAAAGACCATTAAAGATAAAGTCAGATTATAGAAGTTATTTTTCTAAAGAGCAATATTGCAATATGGTAGTAAAGGCCAAGGAATATATAAAAGAGGGTGATATTTTTCAAGTAGTATTATCAAATAAAATTGAAGCTGAAATAGAGGGAAGTATTTTAGATGCTTATAGAGTTTTAAGAAGTACTAATCCATCACCTTATATGTTTTATTTTTATAGTAATGATATTGAGATATCAGGAGCTTCACCAGAAACTTTAGTAAAACTTGAAAATAATAAGTTATATACTTTCCCACTAGCTGGAACTAGAAAAAGGGGAAAAGATGAAGAGGAAGATTTGGAGTTAGAAAAAGAACTTTTAGCTGATGAAAAGGAATTAGCAGAACATAATATGCTTGTTGACTTAGGTAGGAATGATATAGGTAAAATAAGTGAAATTAATTCAGTAAAAGTTGATAAATATATGAGTATAGAAAAGTTTTCTCATGTAATGCATATAGGTTCTACAGTATCTGGGACATTAAGATCAGATAAGGATGCATTAGATGCAATAGATTCAATATTACCAGCAGGTACATTATCAGGAGCACCAAAACTTAGGGCTTGTGAAATAATAAATGAGTTAGAAGGAAATAAAAGAGGAATATATGGTGGAGCTATTGGATATATAGATTTTACGGGAAACTTAGATATGTGTATTTCAATAAGACTTGCATTTGCAAAGAATGGAAAGGTGTTTGTAAGATCAGGAGCTGGTATTGTTGCAGATAGTGTTCCAGAAAATGAATATGAGGAATGTATAAATAAATCTAAGGCTGTTATTAATGCATTAAATATTGCAAAGGGTGGGATTAGATAATGATACTTTTAATAGATAATTATGATAGTTTTTCTTATAACCTTTATCAGCTTATTGGAACTATTGATTCTAATATTACTGTAATAAGAAATGATGAAAAGAGTATTAAGGAAATTGAAGCAATGAATCCAGAAATAATAATTATTTCACCAGGACCAGGAAAACCTAAGAATGCAGGAATTTGTATTGATGTAGTTAAGTATTTTAAAGGGAAGATACCTATATTTGGGGTATGTTTAGGTCATCAAGCAATATGTGAGGCTTATGGAGCAACAATTACTTATGCTAAGAACTTAATGCATGGTAAGACAAGCATAGTTAATGTGAATAATGATAGCAAGTTGTTTAGAGGGCTTAATGAAAAAATAAAGGTTGGAAGATATCACTCTTTAGCTGTAGATAAAAATACTTTACCATTAGAGTTATCAGTAATAGCAATGACTGATGATAATGAAGTAATGGCAGTTGAAGATAAGAAAAATAAAGTATATGGTGTTCAGTTTCATCCTGAATCAATATTAACTAAGGATGGATTGAAAATAATAAATAATTTATTAAGTTAAAAATAATTTATTGTACTTTGCCTTAAGGGAATATTCATAAATTTAACTAGAGATGTTCACAAATTAAAAGAGAAAGATTCGTAAATGAAAAGTTCTTTAAAGGCAAAATAAAAGAGGGGGCAATTTAAATGATTAAAGAAGCAATTATTAAACTAAGCAATAAGCAAGATATTGGTTATAACATGGCCAAGGAAGTTATGAATGAAATTATGAGCGGGAAAGCAAGTGATATTCAAAAAAGTGCATATTTAACTGCATTAAGTATGAAAGGTGAAACTATTGGAGAAATCACTGCTTCAGCAGAAGAAATGAGAAATCATTGTATAAAGCTTTTACATGATAAAGATGTACTAGAGATAGTGGGAACTGGTGGAGATGGATCTAATTCATTTAATATTTCAACTACATCATCAATTGTAATTGCAGCTGGAGGGGTACCAGTTGCTAAGCATGGAAATAGAGCTGCAAGTAGCAAGTGTGGGGCTGCGGATGTATTAGAAGCTTTAGGAGTAAATATAACTATTTCGCCAGAAAAAAGTACTGAGTTATTAAATAAAATAGGTATTTGTTTTTTATTTGCACAAAATTATCATATTGCAATGAAGTATGTAGCACCAGTAAGAAAAGAGCTTGGAATAAGAACTGTATTTAATGTGTTAGGGCCACTGAGTAATCCTGCAGGAGCAAATATTGAGCTAATGGGTGTTTATGATGAAGAATTAGTAGAACCTTTAGCTAGAGTCTTAGATAATTTAGGCGTAAAAAGAGCATTAGTAGTTTATGGGGAAGATAAATTAGATGAAATATCTATGAGTGCAGCTACTAAAGTTTGTGAAATTAAGAATGGAAAATTTTATTCTTATAAAATACGTCCTGAGGACTTTGGATTTGAAAGATGTAATAAAGAAGAATTAGTTGGAGGCAGTCCTAATGAAAATGCAGAAATTACTCTTTCTATTTTAAATGGAGTAAAGGGTGCTAAAAGAAATGCTGTTGTTTTAAATGCTGGAGCAGCTTTATATTTAGGTGGAAAAGCTGATTCAATAAAAGATGGTGTTAGATTAGCAGAAGATATTATTGATAGTGGAAAGGCTAAAAAGAAATTAGAAGATTTCATTAAGTTTTCTAATGAGTAGGTGATTAAATGATTTTAGATGAAATAGTTGAAAAGACAAAGGTTAGATTAGAACAGAAGAAAAAGGAAAAGCCTTTTTATTTAGTAAAAAAGGAAGCACTATCAATAGTTGAACAGCAATTTTACTTTGAAAAAGTATTAAAAAGTAAAGAAATATCATTTATTTGTGAAGTTAAAAAAGCATCACCATCAAAGGGAATAATAGCAGAAGAATTTCCTTATTTACAAATAGCAAAGGATTATGAAAAAAGCGGAGCAAATGCAATATCAGTCTTAACAGAGCCATATTTCTTTAAAGGTGAAGATAAGTTCTTGAAAGAAATAGCCAGTGAAGTAAAAATTCCTGTATTAAGAAAAGATTTTGTAATAGATGAATATATGATATATGAAGCTAAAATCTTAGGAGCAAGTGCAGTATTACTTATTTGTTCAATATTAAATGAAGATACTTTAAAAAAGTATATAAAAATAGCAGATAGCTTAGGATTATCAGCATTAGTGGAGGCTCATGATGAAGATGAAATTAAAATGGCTTTAAGAGCTAGAGCAAGAATTATAGGAGTAAATAATAGAAATCTTAAGGATTTTACTGTTAATATAAATAATTCTATAAATTTAAGAAAGCTAGTACCAGAAGATATTATTTTTATAGCTGAAAGTGGAATAAAAACTTCGGAGGATATAGAAAAGTTAAGAAAAGCTAATGTAAATGCAGTATTAATAGGTGAAACTCTTATGAGAAGTAAGGATAAAAAGACAGCCTTAGAGTATTTAAGAGGATACAAATATGAGTAAAGTAAAAATAAAATTTTGTGGGTTGTTTAGAGAAAAAGATATTGAATATGTAAATGAGTTAAATCCAGATTATATAGGCTTTGTATTTGCTAAAAGTAAAAGACAAGTTAGTATAAAACAAGCAATAAAATTAAAAAGTAAATTAAATACTAATATTAAGGCTGTTGGAGTTTTTGTTAATGAAGATATTGAAAAAGTATTAGAGATAATAGATAAAAATATTATTGATATAGTTCAACTTCATGGAAATGAAAGTGAGGAGTATATAAAAACTATAAAAGAAAGGAGTACAAAAGAAGTTATAAAAGCAATAAAGGTAAACTGCTTTGAAGATATTGAAGTATGGAAGGATTCTTGTGCAGATTATTTATTGTTAGATAATGGACAAGGGACAGGAAAGACATTTAATTGGAATAATATAAAAAATCTTAATAGACCATTTTTCCTTGCTGGTGGATTAAATTTAGAAAATATAAATGAAGCTATTTTAAAGGTAAAACCAATGGCTATAGATATTAGCAGTGGCATTGAAACTAATGGAGTTAAGGATTTTGAAAAAATGAAGGAAGTAATAAAGATTGTAGGAAGGTAGGTAATTTTATGAGTAAAGGGAGATTTGGAATTTACGGAGGACAGTATATAGCAGAAACATTAATGAATGAACTTATTAATCTTGAAGAAAAATATGAATTTTATAAAAAGGATAAAGAATTTAATGAGGAATTAAATAAATTACTTAATGAATATGCTGGGCGACCATCATTATTGTATTATGCAGAAAAAATGAGTAAAGATCTTGGAGGAGCAAAGATTTATTTAAAAAGGGAGGATTTAAATCATACAGGCTCTCACAAAATAAATAATGTTCTTGGACAAGCTTTGTTAGCTAAAAAATTAGGTAAAACAAGAATAATTGCAGAAACAGGAGCAGGGCAACATGGTGTAGCAACAGCTACTGCAGCAGCCCTTTTAGGGTTAAAGTGTGAAATATTCATGGGGAAGGAAGATACAGATAGACAAGCCTTAAATGTGTATAGAATGAAGCTTTTAGGGGCAAAGGTTCATTCTGTAACTAGTGGAACAATGACTTTAAAGGATGCTGTTAATGAAACTATGAGGGAATGGGTAAGTAGAATTTCTGATACTCATTATGTTTTAGGATCAGTAATGGGACCGCATCCATTTCCTACAATAGTAAGGGATTTTCAAAGTGTTATAAGTAAAGAAGCAAGGGAACAAATATTAAAGGTAGAAGGAAAGCTACCTAGTGCAGTTATTGCTTGTGTTGGTGGTGGAAGTAATGCAATTGGAGCTTTTTATAACTTTATAGAAGATAAAGATGTACAGCTTATTGGATGTGAAGCTGCAGGGAAAGGTGTAGATACAGCATTAAATGCAGCAACTATGGCTAATGGAACAGTAGGTATATTTCATGGAATGAAGTCTTATTTTTGCCAAGATGAATTTGGGCAAATTGCTCCAGTTTACTCAATATCCGCAGGTTTAGATTATCCGGGGATTGGACCTGAACATGCATATTTAAATGATATAAAAAGAGCTAAGTATGTACCTATAACTGATGATGAAGCAGTTGAAGCCTTTGAGTATTTAGCAAGAACAGAAGGGATTATTTGTGCAATAGAAAGTGCACATGCTGTAGCTTATGCTATGAAAATAGCAAAGAATTTTAGCTCTGATGAAAATATTATTATTAATCTTTCAGGAAGAGGAGATAAAGATGTTGCAGCAATAGCTAGATATAAGGGGGAAGAAATTTATGAGTAAAATATATAAAGCATTTGAAAGTAAAAAGGCATTTATAGGTTTTTTAACTGCAGGTGATCCAGGGGCAGATAAGACTGTAGAATATATTTTAGAAATGGAAAGAGCAGGGGCTGATTTAATTGAAATAGGAATACCTTTTTCAGATCCAACAGCTGAAGGTATAGTAATTCAAGAAGCTAATATTAGAGCATTAAAAGGTGGAATGACAACTAGTGGAGTTTTTGAAATTGTAAAAAAGGTAAGAGAAAAAAGTAATATTCCATTAGTATTTTTAACTTATATTAATCCGGTTTATAAGTATGGGTATGAAAAATTCTTTGAAGAATGTAAAGAAGTTGGAATTGATGGAATTATTATTCCAGATGTACCTTATGAAGAAAAACATGAAATTGAAGATATAGCAAATAAATTTGATGTTGATATTATTTCTTTAATTGCACCTACTTCAGAAAATAGAATAAAAAAAATAGCAAGTGAGGCTAAAGGATTTATTTATGTAGTTTCTTCTATGGGGGTTACGGGTGTTAGGAATGAAATAAAAACAGATATATCAAGTATAGTAAAATCAATTAAGGAAGTTACTGATATTCCTTGTGCTATAGGTTTTGGAATTAATAATTCAAAACAAGCAAGGCAAATGGCAGAAGTAGCAGATGGAGTTATTGTTGGAAGTGCAATTGTTAAGATAATTGCAAAATATGGGGACAATGCGCATGATGAATTATTTAATTATGTGAAAGAAATGAAAGATGCAATAAAATAGGAGTTCAACATGTATAAAATTTGGTTATTAAGAAGTGCTGTTGCATAACTAAGAAAGTTATAATCCATGTTTAATATAGATAAAACTGTAGAGGTAGTGTGAAGTAATTATTATAGATGAGTGGCTAAATTTAGAATATAAATTTTGTATTTACGCATACCTTATAATAAGAGCATAAATTTAGTAAGTGTGCTTAAAAAAGTAGTACATGAAATGTTGTAAGGAAGTGTAAATATGCTATCAGAAATTGAAAAGCTAAGGGAAGAGATAAAATACTATAAGCGAGAAAGAGATGATTGGAAAGTAGATATGAAAATGCTCCATGCAAAGGAAAAAGTACAGGAATTAGATAATAAAATTCAAGAATTACAAGATAAGCTATATGACATGGAATTTAAAGAGTTAGTAAAAGAAGAAAGCCAACATAATAATATTCAAGGGTAAAATAAAGCCATAAATATTGAATGTTTAAACATCCAATATTTATGGCTATATTATTTAATTGTTAAATAATATATTTGAATTAGAGGTAAATAAACATATTCATTTAAAAGTTATTTTAAATAATTACTTGAAAATTATGATTAATATAGTATAGTTTTAAATATATATGTTTAATAAAAATACAGTAGAAAATCATTTGTATGTAAAGGAGTACTAGGATGGGGATATTTGATATATTTAATAAAAAGAAAAATAACGTAGAAAAAGTTGAACATAAAGTTCCAGAATATTATGGAGTGACTAGTGATTTATTAGGTGAAGTAGAAGATTTAGCTTCAAAATATTTAGTAGATGAAAGTATGTTAGATATATATAGCAAAGATAAATTAGAGGTAAAATATCTTAATGAAGCAAGACAAGAATTAGAAGAGGCATTAAAAAATTTAAACAAATCATTAGAAGAATATTATGATAATGAATATACTATTGCTAGTGCTACAAAAGAAAAAGATAAGACATTCCCATATTCATTAGAGGCTTTAGTGGTGTTATTTAATAATTCACTTGATTTATATGCTGAAAATGAAAGTGCATGGGATACTTTAAATTTAGCATATAATAAGTGTAATGGTAAATTAAACAAAGTAAAAGAAGTATTAAGTGATGATGAAGCTATTCAAAAGTTTACTGGACTTAAACCTATAGTAAAAGAAGAGGAAAAGATAGAGGAAACTGAAGTTACTAATGAAGAAAGCAATGAAGAGGTTGCATCAGATGCTTCAGTAGTTGTTGAAAATGTTAGTGATGATGTTGATGGAGACATAATAGTTAATACTGATAAAATTAAGGTGTATTTTATTAGAATAAGCAGAAATGAAGATGATGCTTTAAATTTAAATTTATGTATTGAAAATAAAACTGACAAAAATGTTGTAGTAGAAAGTAAAGAAGTTATAGTTGATGGAAGAAGCACAGAACCAGTATTTAACTGCAATATTTCAGCAGAAACAAGAGTGTTTGATAAAATGATATTTAATACTAATGTTGATCAGTTAGTTAATTTAGAATGTTCAATTACTATGAAAGATAGTAATACAAATGAATTATTAGAAGAATGTAAAGTTAGTATGTTTAAAGAAAATTAATTATAATAAATATGAAGTGGTAGATATTTTTTAATTGTCTACTGCTTTTTTTACTTCTTAATAGAAAAATTCAATAATTATTAATGCGGTATAATATTTTAGTAGTCGAAGAATAAGTTTTTAAAAAAGTGAATTTAGTATTAAAATCAAGAATTTAACTTTTCATTTTAGGCTAGAAATTTATAAAAAATATTGACTTGGAGTTAGCTCCAAGGGGTATTATTAAATTATTAAGAAAAATGAAATATAATATTTTATAGGGAAATAGATAAAGTTAATTAAATACTTAAAAGGAAGTTGAGGTTAGTAGTATGACAATTGCAGAGGTTAGTAAAAAATACGATATTTCAGCAGATACATTAAGATATTATGAGAGAGTAGGAATGATTCCACCAGTAACTCGTACAGCAAGTGGTATTAGAGATTATCAAGATAGTGATTTAGGATGGGTTGGCCTTGCTAAATGTATGAGAAGTGCAGGGCTTCCAGTTGAAGCAATGATTGAATATGTAAGATTATATCAAGAGGGAGATTCAACAATACCAGCAAGATTGCAGTTATTATTAGAACAAAGACAATCACTTTTAGAACAAAAAAAGAAAATAGATGAAACTTTAGATAGACTTAATTATAAAATTTCAATATATGAAGATGCAGTAAAAACAGGAAAGCTTTCATGGTAAAAGTAAAATGTATTGTAAATTAATTACTGGTTAAAACATAAATATTAGAGTATAGTTTAACTTATACAAAAATCTGGAGGAAATCAAATGATAAATAAAATTGGAAAAATAACAATATACGTAAATAATCAAGAAGAAGCTAAAGAGTTTTGGACTAAGAAAATGAATTTTGTTGTAAAACTTGAACAACCAATGGGGCCAAATATGAAATGGTTAGAAGTTGGACCAAGTGAAGATTCATTTACTACTTTTGTAATATATGAAAAGAACTTAATGTTAGTTCAAAATCCACAAGCAAATGTAGGTCATCCAAATATAATTTTAAGTACTGATGATATTGAATCTACTTATAATGAAATGAAAACAAATGAAGTAGAAGTTGGGGAAATTATGAAAATGCCATATGGAAGTATGTTTAAATTTAAAGATATGGATGGAAATGATTATTTAGTTAGAGAAGATAAGTAAATAATATTAATTTTAATATAAAAGGTTTAAATTAATATGAAATAAAAGTATATGTAAAAAGCATCATAAACTAAATATGATGCTTTTTATATATAAAAACGTTAATATTAATATGGCGAAGTTTTTAAATCCAATTTACATTAGCTTCTTTTCTAGGAACAGTTCTCTTATATCTAACATCTGGATATCCAATAACTAAGCAAGAAACTATTGTATTACCATCCTTAATTCCAAGTAAATCTAAAATTTCTTTATTGTCTTTAGATGCAATTAATAAAAATCCACTAAAGAAAGTACCAAGTCCTAAAGCATCTGTCATAAGCTCCATATTAGAAGAAGCTAATCCACCATTAATAGGATTTGGAGTAGTAACAAATATTACTGATGGTGCATTAAAAAATATTCTATCATTTTTTAAAGGATCTTCTTTGAATTGATTATAACTATGAATCCACATATTTGCATATCTTTTTAAATGCTCAGTTTCAGGAGTTAAGTTAGCTAATATATATTCTCCTTTTTTCTTTAAGCTTTCATAAGCTAATTCTCTAAGTTCATGTAATTTATCTGTAACTACAGTATAAGAAACATCTTGGCTATTAGTAGAGGTTTGAGTGAACCTTCCAGCTTCAATAATTTGTTTTAGTTTTTCCTTTTCTACTGGAATATTTTTAAATCGTCTAACACTTCTTCTAAATTTAATAAAGTTTAAAAGATTTTCAGCTTCTACAGTGAAAGTTTCTTTATTATAAGGTTTTACTTCAGACATATTATAATCATCAGTTGAAACAGCATCTACAGGACAGACTGCAACACAGTGAGCACATTTTATACAACCTTCATTATTTATATCAGCTTTACCATCTTTTAATGAAATAACACGTGTAGGACAATCTTGAATACATTGTCTACAAGCGATACATTTTTCTCTATCTACTTTAAACATATAAACACACTCCTCTTTTATATTTTTATAGTTAGTATTTTTTGACTTTTATATTCATAAAATTTATAATTAATCCATTAGTTAATAAAAAGTAATGAATCAATATTGATATTATAGCACTATTTATTAGAGTAGGTCTAATTCAATATATTCATAAATGTATAACTAAAAGTTATAGATTTGTTTTGAAGTTAAGGATATATATATAAATTAAAATAAAGTTTTAGATTAATTTACACAATATGTAGTAGTTATATTAATGGAATTAAGAGTATTATAAATTTAAGTTATATTCCTTTAACAAATTAGATAAAAATCAGTAGGAGATATAAAAATGAATTTACAACAATTACAATATTTTAAAGTGATTTCACAAACAAAGAATTTTACTACAGCATCAAATATATTATCAATAACTCAGCCTGCTTTAAGTAAAGCAATTTCAAAATTAGAAGAAGAATTAGATGTACAACTATTTGAAAGAGAAGGTCGTAATATAAAAATAACTAAATATGGAGAAGTATTTTTAAAATATGCAGAATCAGCATTAAATGATATTGAAAAAGGCATAGAGAAAATACATGATATGAAAACAAATAATGGTAATATTATTTCAATAGCATCAACTTATTGTATAGGAGCGACATTTATTCCATTTTTAATAAGTAATTTTATAAATTCACATATTCAAACAAGATTTAATTTTAATAATCAAAGTACAGAAGAAATTTTTAAAGATTTAAAGTATGAAAGAGTAGATTTGGGGTTTTTTGATAGTATTGAAAAGATTGATAAGTATTCAGAAATAGAAACAATATTAGTTAAGAAAGAGGAGTATGTTTTAATAGTACCTAAAAATCATCATTTAGCAAATAGGGAGGAAGTTGAGCTGAAAGAGTTAAAAGATGAGTATTTTATAGCTTATAATGATAGGAATAATGAGAAAAAAATATCTTATTCAGAACTTATAGGATATACACCTAAAATAGCAGTTGAGCCAACAGAAGCAACTATGCTTGCAAGTTTAGTTGCTGCAGGAGCAGGAATTGCAATAATTTTAAATACACCAATGATAAATACTAATAAGCTATCTATTATAAAAATAAAGGATTATATTGGACGTAAGAATATTTATATGGGATGGAATAGAAATTCATATTACTCGAAAACTATAGAAGAGTTTAAAAAGTATGTAATTAAAGATTTGAAATAAAAGGTATTACATTAGTAAATATAAAGAAGAAAGAGAAAAAATATAATGAATATAATTGTTAGAAAATATGAAGAAAAATACTTAGAGGAAATGATTAAAATATGGAATGAAGTAGTTGAAACAGGAATAGCATTTCCTCAGATGGAGACTTTATCATTGAATTCAGCAAAGAATTTTTTTGATGAATAAACATATACGGCAATTGCAATTGATGAAGAAAAGTCAGAAGTGTTAGGATTATATATTTTACATCCTAATAATGTAGGAAGATGTGGTCATATATGTAATTCAAGTTATGCTGTAAAAAAAAGACTGTAGGGGCCTACATATTGGTGAAAAACTTGTAATTGATTCTTTAGAACAAGGAAAAAAATATGGCTTTAGAATAATTCGATTTAATGCGGTAGTGGCAAGTAATATACATGCAAGAAATTTATATGAACGTTTAGGATTTAAACAATTGGGGGTTATACCGGAGGGATTCTTAATGGAGGATGGACATTATGAAGATATTTGTCCATATTATAGAGAATTATAAAAAGGAGATGTTATGGATAAAAGGTATCAATACTAAATAATATAAAGTATTTATATAAATAATAAAGAAAAAATAGTAACTGTGAAACTTTAAGTTTTACAGTTATTTTTATAAATAGGTAAGGGTAAATTTAGTTGGTATAAATTTGAATTAAGTAATATTTTTACAAAATATTAATGTATAATTATTTATAAGAATATCTATATCATTTATTAAGTGAATTATATTATGGGGGTATATATTATGAATTACAAATTAACTAGGAATTTGTGGATAATTTCTGGGGTGCTTTTTTTTATAACTTGTATAATAAATATTTTTAGTAAAAGGACATTTGCTTTGATTTTATTAGACATAGTTGTAGTTATTTTATCTTTTATAAATGCTTATATTCAACATAAAAAAATATATCAAAACAAAGATAAGGAGTAAAAAGGGAGGGGTTATTTTGAAATCATTAAAAGTTATTAGTGCAATAGAATTAGTATTAATGGTGTGTAGTACAATAATTAATATTTTAGGATATGCTGATAGAATATCAATGTCTTATGTTAGAATTTTATTTCTTATTGTAATTTTATGTGGGATGATTATAAATTTCCTAATAGTAAGAGAGCAAAGAAAGAACTTAAAAAAATCTAATCCTGAAAATAAAAGTGTATTATTATTACTAGTTGTACTTATAATAGGGACAAGTTGGATAGTATCATATGGATTTGCAATATTCTCGAAATAGGTATTAATAAAAATTTAAATGCTAGCAATGTAGTATAGTGATATTTAGTTTTTCCTTTTGAATGTATCTATAAATTTATACTAAAGTACCATTTTAGTTAGAATGTTTAATGTTATATGAAAATAATGTATAATGTAAAAAACAATTTTTTATAATAGGTTAACTTATATTAATTAAATGATACAAAAGTACCTCTAGAAGGGATAGATTAATATTTAAATCAATCTATTGTGAGTTAAAATAAAAGGAGAGCAGTTATGGAAATTAGGTTAGAGCAATTAGTAGTAAGATTAGAGCAAAAAGATGATTATAGAGAAGTAGAAAATCTAACAAGAGAAGCATTTTGGGATGTATATCGACCAGGATGTAGTGAACATTTAGTATTGCATAAATTGAGAAATGCAAAATCATTTATTAGTGATTTAGATTATGTTTTTGTAGTAGATAAGAAAATTATAGCTAATATTGTTTATACAAAGATGTTTAATGAGAAGGGTGAAATGCTTAATGATGTAATTGCCTTTGGACCAATTAGTGTACATCCTGAATATCAAAAAAGAGGTATAGGGAAGAAGATAATTGAAATATCAATAAATAGGGCAAAAGAACTAGGGTATAAGGCAGTTCTTATTACTGGAAATGATAAGTTTTATAATCCATTAGGATTTGAAGGGGCATATAAGTATGGAGTTACTTTGCCAGGAATGTCTGTAGAGGATAAGGCAGAATTTTTTATGGCAATGGAATTAGAAAAAGGTTATTTATCAAAGCATAGTGGAGTTTATAATTTTGATTCTTTATTTAATGTTACTGATGAGGAGTTAGAGAAATTCGAATTAGAATTTCCAAAGAAAGAAAAAAGGGAGCCAAGAGATACTGATTTATAAAAACGGATGGTTATAAATAAGCAATAGAGGTTTTAAAAGAGGGGTAATACATGAAAAATATAGGATATTATAATGGGGAATATGGATTAATAGAAGAAGTAAAAATACCAATGCTTGATAGAGGAATTTATTTTGGAGATGGGATTTATGAAGCTACATTTTCGATAGGTAATAAAATATTTGCATTAGATGATCATTTGGACAGATTATATAGCAGTGTATCATTATTAGATATTAATTTACCTTTTACTAGAACAGAAATAATTAATATATTGGAAGAATTAAATAGTAAGGTTGATTCAAAAGTAAAGTTTATATATTGGCAAGTAACAAGGGGGACAGCACCTAGAAAGCATATATATAATAAAGAAATAAAGGGCAATCTTTATATAACAATAACTCCATTTGGTGAAGTTAAGGATTATGAAAAAAAGCTTAAGCTTATTACTGTTGAAGATACTAGATTTTTACATTGTAATATAAAAACATTGAATTTAATTCCAAATGTTATGGCTTCTCAAAAAGCAGATGAAGCTGGATGTGATGAAGCGGTTTTTCATAGAGGAGATATAGTAACTGAAGCATCACATAGTAATGTTCATATAATAAAAGATGGTGTATTTAAAACTCACCCAACTGATAATTATATTTTGCCTGGTATTTCAAGAAAACATATAATTGAAATTTGTAAGAATAATAATATTAAGGTTGATGAAACAGCATTTATAGTAAAGGAAATGATGGAAGCAGATGAGGTATTAGTAACTAGTTCAAGTAAATTAATAGTACCTGCTTGTGAAATCGATGGAATAAAGGTTGGGGGAAAAGCCCCTAATATAGTTAAATTACTTCAAGATGAATATTATAAAAAGGTTGATTTAGAAACAAGTTTGTAAAATTAAAAAAATAATCAGAGCTTAGATAATGTAGAAATATATTTATCTAAGCATTTTTTATTGGAGTTATTTAATTTGAGATTTTTATAATAAGTTTATTTTATAAATAAGGTTGAAATAAAAAAATAATATATATAAGTCAAAATAGTATAGAAAAAAGTAAGAATATTCTATATTTATTATGAAAATATGATGATAGAATTAATACATAGATAAGGTTTAGGTGAACAAATGGTTCTTGTAAACGTTATATAGATAGGGGGAGTTTTATATGAGTAAAGTATTAAAAAGGGTATCAGCTATTTTATTATCAATGGCAATGGTTTCAAGTGTATTTGTAGGGTGTAGCAATGATTCAACTTCAACAAGTTCAGATTCAGTTTCAACAGGTGAAAAGACAAAACTTACATTATGGCATATCCAAACAGGTAAAGCTATAGATATTTTACACGGATCAGCAGAAAGGTTTATGGAAGAAAATCCACAATATGAAGTTGAAGTTGTAGATATGACTAATGATTCGTATAAACAAAAATTATCATTAGCAATGAGTTCAAATCAAACACCAGATGTGTATGTGCAATGGGGAGGAGCTAATTTAGCTACTTATGTTGATGCAGGTCAATGTGCAGATATTACTGAATTTATGGAGAAAGATAATTATAAAGATAAATTTATAGATGCAGGTATACAACAATGTACTTATAATGGAAAAATATATGCTGTTCCTGTTGAAAATGTATCCGTTGCAGGATTCTTCTACAATAAAGAGGTTTTTGAAAAGTATGGTTTAGAAGAACCTAAGACAATTAGTGATTTAGAAGCTATATGTGAAAAGTTAAAATCAGAAGGTGTTGCACCATTTGCGTTAGCTAATTCAACTAAGTGGACCGGATCAATGTACTTTATGTATTTAGCAACACGTTATGGTGGGCTTTCTCCATTTGAAGAAGCAGTTTTAGGAGATGGGTCATTTGAAAATGAAGCATTTGAATATGCAGGAAATAAAATTCAAGAATGGGTTAAAGCTGGATATTTTAATGAAGGTTTTAATGGAATGGATGATGATAGTGGACAAGCAAGACAATTGTTATATAAGGGAGAAGCAGCAATGGATTTAATGGGATCTTGGTTTAGTGGAACAGTAATAGGTGAAAATCCAGATTTTATGGACAAGCTTGGTTTTTTCCCATTCCCAGAGCTAGAAGACTCTACTGAAGATCAAAGTTTATGTATTGGAACCATTGGTGATAACTTATATTCAATTTCTGAAAGTTGTAAAGATAAAGAAGGTGCATTTAAATTAATTCAAAGTTTATTAGATGATGAAGCGTTAAAAGAACGTGAAGAGTATGGAAAAATTATACCTTTAAAAAGTTTTGAGGCTAAAGATGATTTAACTCAAAAAATATTAGATACAGTAAATGAAGCTACAGGTGTTCAATTATGGTATGATCAATCTTTACCTGCAGAAGTTGCTGAGGTACACAAATCCACTTCTCAAGAAATCTTTGGATTGACTATGACTCCAGAAGAAGCAAATAAAGAGTTGCAAAGTGCAATGGAATCATATATAGCGAAGAATAAGTAGTGATAAAGAAAAATTAACTGTTATGGGTAAAGCAGATAGATATGTTTTACCCATAATAATTTGAGGGAGGAAATAAAATGGAAGTCGGTAAAGGAAGTTTAAAAAAGAAAAGAGAAAAATCAATAAGAAATGCTTCAATTATTTTTTTATTACCTGCATTACTTTTTTTAATTGTTTATATAGCATATCCGATATTTTATTCATTCAAGACTAGTTTTTATAGTTGGAATGGAATATCAGCTGGTAAAGTATTTATAGCTCTTGACAATTGGAGAGAATTATTAATGGATTCTACCTTTAGAAAATCGTTTTCAAATAACATAATTATTATGATTTTATCTATCATAATTCAATTGCCTATAGGAATGGCACTTGCTACATTTTTAGATTTTAAAGGAAAAAAAGCAAACATATTTAAGATAATATGGTTTATACCAATGCTAATGTCATCAGTAGCAATTGGATACTTATTCAAATATGCTTTAGATGCAAACTCAGGAATAATTTCAGGGGTTTCAAAATTATTTGGTGGACCTGCTATTGATTTATTAGGAAATCCAAAAACTGCACTTATTACAATATCTGTTGCAATATGCTGGCAATTCATTCCTTTTTATATGGTTTATTTTTTAGCAGCTTATAGTAGTTTACCATCTGATGTATATGAAGCGGCAATAATAGATGGAGCTACAAAGGGACAATATTTTTGGAAAGTTGCACTTCCTATGATGAAGCCATCTATTAAGAGTGCAATTATACTTTCTATGGTTGGATCTTTAAAATATTTTGATTTAATTTATGTAATGACTGGTGGTGGACCAGGTACTTCATCAGAGTTAATGGCCACATATATGTATAAAACTGCATTTTCATCACAAAGGATGGGGTATGGATCAACAATAGCCTGTGGAATGTTTATTTTAATAACAGTAATTTCACTAGTTACAATGAAAATATTAAATAGAAATGGAGATGAGTAATTTATGAGAAAACAGGTTTCAAAGAAAAGTAGACTTATTAGTGTTATCGTTGGAATTCTAGCAGTTATTTGGCTTATAATTACATTTGTTCCATTTATGTTTATGTTGTTTGCTGCACTTAAAGAACAATTTGAGTTAATGATGGGCGGTGTATTTGATTTACCAAAGAAATTTTATTTAGGTAACTTTATAGAAGTATTCCAAGGAAATATTTATAACTATTTTAAGAATAGTATTATTGTACTGGTGGTTTCATTGGTAATTTTATTGGCATTAAGTGCATGTGCAGCATATCCATTGTCAAGATTTAAATTTAAATTAAATAAGCCAATATATGGTATAATAGTAGCGTGTATGTCAGTTCCTATTCATGTAACATTATTACCAATATTTATGATGGCAATAAAAACAGGTATGTACGATAAAATATGGGCATTAATTGGGCCATATGTAGCATTTAATTTGCCGATATCTGTATTTATATTAGTAACATTTATGAGTAACATACCTAAAGAACTAGAAGAGGCGGCTGAAATAGATGGATGTAATAAATATCGAATATTTTATAATGTAATGTTGCCATTATCTAAACCTGGTTTAGTGACATTAGCTATATATAATGGTGTAGCAATATGGAATGAATTTAGTTTTGCACTTGTATTAACACAATCTACTAAAAATAGAACATTACCTTTGGCATTATGGGAATATCAAGGTCAATATACAATGAATGTACCAATGATAATGGCAGTATTGACAATATCAATGTTACCAATGTTAGTAGCATTTGCAATAGGGCAAGATAAGTTAATTAAGGGTATGATGGCAGGAGCAGTAAAAGGATAAGAAAAATATGTCCAAGTATTTTAAAGTATACATTTAATATTAAATGAAAGGTTTATGAATTATGCTTAAGCGGTTAAAAAATATTATTAAAAGAATACATTCAATGAAATTAAATAAAAAAATAATATTAGCGGTAGTTTTAATTAGTTTATCAGTAAATATATGTATGATGATTGTTATTTCTATATTGGCAGGAAAGGAAATCACTAATAAATCTACTGAATTAATTAAAGGTCAATTTGAAATGGTTAACAATTTATTGGTAAATAAATTAGATGATTTTGCAGAAACTTCATTATTGATAGGTTATGATCAAAGGGTAAAGGATTATCTAATGTATGATAATAACTCTGATGTTAATTATTTAAAAATAACAAATGAAGCATATAATTTAGTTAGATATTCATTAGATTCTGATAATTATATTGATTATATCTCATTAGTTAAATTAAATGATTCTCAATTAATTTATGTTGGAGAAACTTGGACAAACAATGATTTTAGAGAAAAAATTTTAGAAAATTATTATAATGCTCAAGAAATGAATTTATATAATTTTAAAATTAGCTTTGATAGAAAAATTTTTAATAAAAATAAAAACGTTATTAATCTTTATACACCGATAAGTAACAAGTACTTTCAAAAAGAATATATCGGTTTTTTAGTAATTGGAATAGGAGTAGATTTATTTAATGATTTTTATACAAGTATAGGAGGTGAAGATGATTATAAACAATATATTATAGATAATAATGGTATTATTATTTCTCATAAAGATAAATCAATGATAGGTAATAGCAGTGATTTATATTCTAAATTAGATGGTGATAAGGGAGAAATAAAAAGAGGTAAAAATATAATTGTATATCAAAAAATACAAGGATGGAATTGGTATATAGTTAATGAAATACCAAAGATATTTTTAATAAGAGATACTTATATAACTTTAATATTTATTATTTTGATAATGGGATTAGTTGGATTTATAGTATTATTAATATTATATAAGTTAAATAATAAGCTTTATGAACCAATAGATGTAGTTGTAAAATCAATGGATGAAGTAGCAAAGGGAAATCTTGAAATAAGAATTGAAAATAAATACGAAGGTACTGATTTTAAGCAAATAACACGTGGATTTAATGTAATGATTGAAGAAATAAATTTGCTTATGGATAGAGTTAAAAATGAAGAAAATCAAATTAAGCAAATTGAATTAAATAGATTACAATCACAAATAAAACCACATTTTTTGTATAATACATTGGAATGTATTCATTGGCAAGCATTAGCGGATGGGAGTAAAAATGCATCAAATATGGTAAAAGCCCTAGCAAGATTTTATAGAGTTTCATTAAGTTCTGGAAAACTTCTAATTTCTATTGACGAAGAGATTAAACTTATAAATAATTATTTAATTATTCAAAATATGAGATATAGCGATATTGTTAAATTAAATGTAAATATCCATAAAGAATATTATGATGTATTAATACCTAAAATGACATTACAGCCACTAGTCGAAAATTCTATTTATCATGGTATTAAAATTAAAAATGGATTGAAAGGTGAAATATATTTAAGTGCCATTGCTGATGAAAATAAAATAATAGTATCTTTAAGTGATACAGGAGTTGGAATGAATCAAGAAGAAATAGATACAATTAATAATTCAATTTCAATTTTTGATGAGAGTAGTGGATATGGGCTTAGAAATGTAAATAAAAGAATCGAAATGGCATTTGGAAGAGAATATGGCTTGTTTTATCGCAAGAATGAAAAGGGACAAACAACTGTTGATATTTCACTGCCAAGGAGAGTGAATAAGAATGTATAAAGCAATTATTGTAGATGATGAAGAGATGATTAGAAAAGGTATAAAAAATGTAATACAATGGGCATCATTAGGGATAGATGAAGTTCACATAGCATCATCGGCAAAAGAAGCTTTTGAAAAAATGCAGAATATCAAGTTTAATATAATGATTACGGATATTTGTATGCCTGAAATGGATGGATTAACTTTAGTTAAAGAAGTAAATGAGATTAATCCAGAATTGAAAATAATAGTATTAACAGGTTTTGATAATTTTGAATATGCGCAAAAATGTTGCAAAATGAATGTAAATGATTTCTTATTAAAGCCAGTTGATGAAGAGGAACTAACTAGTGTCATTAAAAAAATAGTTAAAGATTTAGATAGTGAAAGGGATAAAATTGAAAAACATAGAAAAATTGTTAGAGTTGAAGGAACAGAGCAACAGTTAAAATTAGATCAGTTAATGCAAAATATAATTTATGACATAAATTCAGAAGAAGCTATTAATAGTATAAAAAAAGAATATAAATTGGACAATTACAACAAATTTAAAGTTGTAATATTAAAGCATATTTTAGATGATAATTTGTCATGGAAAAATCATTACAAACTCTTAAATTTATCTGTAAAGAAGGCTTGTATTGAAGTTGTTGATTGTGACAATAAGGGAATAACATTTGAGGATAGGGATAGGAATATAATTATTTTATTGTTTGCAACTAATAATGATAAATTTGAAGAAAATATTAAATTTTTAATTCAGTATTTAAAGGATGAATATAACATAAATCAAAGGGTGATTTGGGGTAGCAGTGTTGATGATATAAGCAAGGCTAATATATCATATAACGATGGAATTATGCTAATTAATAAAGCACAATCTAATGTTAATAATGTAAATAGTTTAGAAAGTGAACAGGAAATAAAAAAATATAATGAAAGCTTATATTATCTAAAGAAATCTATAAGTGAAAATATTAATAAATTAGATAATTTAATAAACATATATGATAGATTTAGTAAACTTATAGAGTCATATAATTTATCTATATATTTAATTAGAAAATCATGTTTTGATATTGCAACAACAGTATATTTTTCTTATATAAATGAATTTGATAATATGAATAATGATAAGATTAATTCTTTAGCTATATCAATTCATGGAACTGATAAAGAAAGTACGATTAAAATTACAAGAGATTTTATAATACAGTTATATGGAATAGATGATAAAGAAAACAAAGATATTATAATTAAGGCAAAAAAGTATATAAAGAATAATTTAGATAAAAGCATATCGGTTTATAGTATTGCAGAAATGCTTTATGTTAATCCAACATACTTTTCAAGATTATTTAAAAACTCAACAGGAGAAGGATGTAATAATTATATAATAAGAAAAAAAATAGAAAAGGCTAAGTATTTATTTAAGACAACGTCAATGAAGACTGGAAAAGTTGCAGAAATAGTAGGGTATAAAGATTCAAATTATTTTTCATTAACATTTAAAAAGCAAACAGGTTTTACACCAAAAGAATTTAGAGAAATGGATGGGGAGAGTTATGAGAAAAAGAATTAGTCATGAGGATGCTTTAAAAAGAGCAAAAAAATTAGTAGAACAAATGACATTGAAAGAAAAGGCAGAGCAATTGACATATAATGCAGCAGCAAATGAAAGGTTAAATATACCTAGATATAACTGGTGGAATGAAGCATTACATGGGGTTGCAAGAGCAGGTACTGCAACTATATTTCCACAAGCAATTGGACTTGCGGCCATATTTGATGATGATTTTTTAGGACAAGTAGCAAAGGCTATTTCAACAGAAGGGCGTGCAAAGTATAATGAATATTCTAAAAGTGATGATAGAGATATTTATAAAGGATTAACTTTTTGGTCACCTAACGTAAATATATTTAGAGATCCAAGGTGGGGAAGAGGTCAAGAAACTTATGGGGAAGACCCATATTTAACTTCAAGATTAGGAGTTTCATTTGTTAAAGGGTTGCAAGGTGATGGAAAGTATCTAAAGCTTGCAGCATGTGCAAAACACTTTGCAGTTCATAGTGGGCCAGAAGGGTTGAGACATGAATTTAATGCAGTGGTAAATGATAAGGATTTATATGAAACATATTTGCCTGCTTTTGAAGCTTGTGTAAAAGAAGCAGATGTAGAATCTGTTATGGGAGCCTATAATAGAACTAATGGAGAACCTTGTTGTGGTAGTAAAGCATTACTAGTAGATATATTAAGAGGAAAATGGAATTTTAAAGGACATGTTGTTTCAGATTGTTGGGCAATTGCAGATTTTCATATGAATCATAGAGTAACAAGTACAGCAACACAATCAGCAGCACTTGCAATAAAAAATGGATGTGATTTAAATTGTGGTAATGTATATTTACAAATGATGCTTGCCTATAAGGAAGGGCTTGTAAGTGAAGAAGATATTACAAGAGCTACAGAAAGATTAATTGCTACAAGAATAAGATTAGGTATGTTTGATGATGATTGTGAGTATGATGAAATACCTTATGAAGATAATGATTGTAAGAAGCATAATAACTTATCATTAGAAGCAGCAAGAAAATCAATAGTTTTATTAAGAAATAATGGAATATTACCTATAGACAAGTCAAAACTTAAATCTATTGCGGTTATAGGACCTAATGCAGATAGTAAAATAATGCTTAGTGGAAATTATTATGGTACAGCATCTAAGTATACAACTATATTAGAAGGTATACATGATGAGGTTGGTGAAGATGTTAGAGTATATTACTCAGAAGGATGTCATATATATAAAGATAGAGTTGAATCATTAGCATTACCTAATGATAGAATATCTGAAGCTGTGTCTATAGCTAAGAGAGCAGATGTTGCTATATTATGTTTAGGGTTAGATTCAACTATTGAAGGTGAGCAAGGAGATACAGGTAATAGTCAAGCTGCTGGTGATAAGGTCAATTTGAATTTACCAGGAAAGCAACAAGAGTTATTAGAGGCTGTAATAGAAACTGGAACACCTATTGTTGTAGTTTTAGGAACAGGAAGTGCATTAACATTAAATGGAGTAGATGAAAAGTGTGATGCAATTTTAAATGCTTGGTATCCAGGTAGTCATGGTGGAAAAGCTGTGGCTGATATTTTATTTGGAAATTGTTCACCAACTGGAAAGTTACCAATTACATTTTATAAAGGGATAGATAAATTACCACCATTTGAAGATTATTCAATGAATAATAGGACTTATAGGTATATGAATGAAGAAAGTTTATATTCTTTTGGATATGGTTTAACTTATTCTAATGTAGAGCTTAGTAATTTAAAGGTTGACAATATAAATGATAATTTAGATGATATTTCAGTAACGGTAGATATAAAGAATATCGGAAATTATGACATTGAAGAAGTTGTACAATGTTATATTAAAGATTTAGAATCAATATATGCTGTTAAGAATCATAGTTTAGCTGCATTTAAACGTGTTTCTTTAAAGATAAATGAAATTAAAACTGTTGAATTAAAGATTGATAAAAAAGCATTTGAAATTGTGGATAATAATGGTAACAGATATATTAATAGTAATAAATTTAAGTTATATGTTGGTATTTCGCAACCAGATAGTAGAAGTATAGAATTATTAAAGATAACTCCTCTTGAATATGAAATAAGTATAAATAACAGCATAGTAAATTAAGATGGTTCTTAGCTATGAAAATTACTATGTAGAAGTATATAGTTAAAGCGGTTGCATAATTTATGCAGCTGCTTTTTTAATATGTAAGAGTGTTAAATGATTAAGCTCCATATAGAGTAAATATATATATAACATAAGAACACTTGTTCTTTGAGTTTGGTTGCTCTATAATATATCTATAGATTATTAATAAAGCTGGTGATTAAAATGGATATTAATGAAAAGCTAAGAATTTTAAGTGGTGCTGCTAAATATGACGTGTCTTGTTCATCTTCAGGCTCTAATAGAAGTTCAAAAAAGGGTGCAATAGGTTCAGTTTCATCAAGTGGGATTTGTCATAGTTTTACTCCAGATGGACGTTGCATATCTTTACTTAAAATATTATTAAGTAATTGTTGCATATATGATTGTGCTTATTGTATAAACAGAAAATCTAATGATGTGGAAAGAGCTTCTTTTACAGCTGAGGAAATAATAAATTTAACTATGAATTTTTATAGACGCAATTACATAGAAGGATTATTTTTAAGTTCGGCAATAATTAATAGTCCTAACTTTACTATGGAGTTACTTACTACAGTAGTTGAAAAACTTAGGGTAGAATATAATTTTAGAGGATATATTCACTTAAAGGCAATTCCAGGTGCTGATGAGGAACTTATTAAAAAAGCAGGTTCATATGTTGATAGAATGAGTGTAAATATTGAATTACCATCATCAAATTCATTAAAGCTTTTAGCTCCAGAAAAGAAAAAAGAAGAAATATTTAAGCCAATGAGTTTAATAAAAAATAACATAATCTCTAATAAAGATGAACGTAAAAGGTATAAATCATCACCAATATTTGTACCAGGAGGACAAAGTACACAGCTTATTGTTGGTGCAACAAAGGAAAATGACTTAAATATATTAAATTTAACAGAAAATCTTTATAATAAATTTGATTTAAAAAGAGTTTATTATTCAGCTTATGTACCAGTTAATAATGGTGGAAACTTACCAGAAATTAAAAATCCACCAACACTTAGAGAACATAGATTGTATCAAGGGGATTGGCTTTTAAGGGTATATGGATTCAAGGCCAATGAATTATTAGATGAAAAGAATCCTAATTTTGATATTAATTTTGATCCTAAAACTACATGGGCTTTAAATAATATAGATAAATTTCCAGTGGAAGTGAATATAGCATCATATGAAATGTTAATTAGAGTACCAGGAATAGGAATAAGGGGAGCAAGAAAAATTATTAGTGCTAGAAGAATAAATTCTTTAGATTTTATAGACTTAAAAAAACTAGGAATAGTAATAAAAAGAGCACAATATTTTGTTACTTGCAAAGGAAAGTATTTTGGAGCTGTTGCTTTTGATGATGTTAAGATACGAAGTGCATTAAAACCTAAATTTGATTTAAATATTATTGATGAAGATGTTGAGCAAATATCATTTTTTAATAAGGATATAGGAAATATTATTTTAGAGGATAATGGCAGCTATTCTACTGAAAAGAAAGTTTTATTATTAAATGATAAAGATACGTCAATAAGTGGGGAGTTATAAGAGGTGATAATATATTGAATTCATATTTATATGATGGAAGCTTTGAAGGTTTTTTAACATCTATTTTTTATGCTTATAGCTGCAAGGATAGTTGCATTATTGTAAAATCAAAAGAATATATTCCAAATTTAATAGATGAAGTAATAGATATAAATACAGAAATTGATAAGTTTGAGAGAGTTTATAAAAGTATGTCTGAAAAGCTTAATAATAATGTTTTAAGAAATATATATTACTTATACCTTAGTGATATACAAGGATCAGAAAATCTTGCATTAGATTATTTAAGATTATGTTACAAGTATGGAATAGATATTAACTTAGCTAAAAATAATGAAACAATAATTTTAGTAGATAAATATTGCAAAAGAGTAAGTGGAGAAGCACATAGTTTTACTGGTTTTGTAAGATTTAAGGAAATAGGTCCTTTAAGTTATTATTCAGTTATTGAGCCAGATCATAATATATTACCTATAATATTAAGGCATTTTACTAACAGGTTTTCTGATCAAAATTTTATAATACATGATTTAAAAAGAGAAAAGGCAATAGTTTATAACACAAAAGAAGCAATTATTACAGACTTAACTAAAGAACAGGGAGAAAAGTTAAGTAATAAAATTGATGATAGTGATTTTGAAAATTTATGGAGGACTTTTTATAATTCTGTAAATATTGAAGAACGTAAAAATCATAAATGTAGAAATCAGCATATGCCAAGAAGGTATTGGAAGCATTTAACGGAGTTACAGTAAATAGTAACTCCTTTTTAGTATATAAAAAATTAAATGTTTACATAAAGATGTTGACTTTGTTTAAAGTTAAAAAGATAATTAAATTGTAAATAATGGTAGAGGGGATAGAGAAATGAATCATGTAGCAAATAATAAAAAATATGAAGAGGTAAAGTAGCATTGGGGGAAAGTTAAATAAAATTTTTGGACATTAAAGGTCCAGAAAAATGGGAAAAGGTGAGAATTAATGGATGGGTCTATAAAAAAGAAGTTAGAGAAAAGAAATGAGAGAATAATTAATGCAGTTATAAAGAAGGCAAATAGTATTTGTCCAGAATCCATTGCATTAATAGGGGTTTATGGTTCATTTTATACTGGAGATATACATGACAAGTCAGATTTAGATTTATGTATTGTCATAAATGATGATGAAGGATGGAAACTTTCTTCATGTTTTATTTTAGATGATGTTGCTTTTGATATTTATTGTACACCATGGGATGTACTTGAAGATATGGCTGAATATAAAAACCCTTATATTACAAAGCTTTTAGATTTAAATGTTTTATATATTAAAGAGAAAAAGTTCTTAATAAGATATGATGAGTTAAAGTTAAAGGCTATAAAAAGATTAAAAGAAAAATTTTCTATAAAGGATAATGAAAATGCTGAAAAGCTTCTTGAAGAAGGAATTAAGGAATATGCTAATATAATGCTTAGTAGTGAGTATGGAGAATGTAGATATAAGGTAGCAGGAATGCTTTATAATATTGAACAAGCTATTTATATATATAATAAAAAATATATAAATACAGGTGTAAAGAGAATTCCTGAAGAAATATCAAAAATGGAAAATTTACCAGAAGGGTTTATTGAATTATATAAGAAGCTTATTGAATCAGAAAATATTGAAGAAATGAAGAATATATCAACAAGATTAATGAAATCTATGAAAGATTTTTCAAGTGTTATGAGAGCTAAGGTTACTACTAAAAAAACAATAACAGAAAATGATATTAAGGGATCTTATGAAGAAATTTACTCTAATTGGAAAAATAAGATGTATCATGCTGCTGATATAAATGATACTTATTTATCTTTGAACACTGCTGCAAGTTGTCAGGAATTTTATGATGATATGTATAATGAATATAATATTAAAAAGGTTGATATTATGAAAAAGTTAAAAGATAATAATTTAAAGGAAGCAGCAAAATGTTTTGATGAAGCTATGGAAGAATATAAAGAAAATTATAATAGGTTAAATATCGATGTTGTAAAATATAATGATTTAGATGAGTTTGAAGAAAATTATTTACAGTCTTAATAAAATGGATTATATATTTGATATGGATAAATAGATTAGCCCTAGACGTGAACTACTAATTAGTTTAGTTTGCTTCTGGGGCTAATTTATATAATATCAAAAGGATTTTTACTCAACATTGCCTAAAAGCTCTAACTCTAACTCAGCTAATTTTAAATTTGCATCAATAACAGAGTAGCCATTATTTATAAAATAAATTATTAAGCCATCACGAGCATTTTTAGAATATAGCTTATTAAATCCTGCAAGGGTAAGGCATCTGTTAGATTCATCAATAGATAACTTGCAAGCAAGGCAGAGTTTTAATACATTATCTCTACTTGGGTTTTTTGTTCCATTTAGTATTTGATAGCCATAATTTCTATGAATATCAGCATTAGCAATAAGTTCACTCTTTTTTATTTTTTTAGAAATTCTTAAACTATCTAAATACTTAGAAAATGTTAATTTAGGAATTGGTGAAAGTGTATTTTTAATAAAATTATCAAGCTCACTTTCAGAATTAATATTATTAATTATATTATCAAGTTCAGTAGTATTATTATCTAACATTATTATTCTCCATTATTATTTTTATACTCAAAATTGAGTAATTCATATAATAATGATAAAATAAAACTTGCTAAAAATCAAATAACTAAGGGGTAGAGGAGTATGGAAAATGTTAGCTTTGATGAAATAGAATCAAAGTACAGTGAGCTTACAGAACTTAATAATTCAGCAAAAAGTAATGTATATTTAGTTAGAAGTGAAGTAGATGGAAGAATCTATATAAAAAAGGAGTTAAAAAATTATAATATTGACGTATATAAACAAATAATGAATATAGAAAATTTCTACATGGCTAGAGTATATGAAGTATTTAAATGTGAAGATTCATTAATAGTAATTGAAGAGTTTATTAATGGACAAACATTACAAGCTATATTAGACAATGAAGGACCATTAGAAGAAACAAAAGCAATAAAATATATGATTAATTTATGCTCGATTTTAGATGTTTTACATAATTTAAATCCAGCAGTTATACATAGAGATATAAAGCCTTCTAATATAATAATAGATAATAATGGAATATTAAAGCTTATAGATTTTGATGTTTCAAGAGTATATAAAGAAGAAAGAAATATGGATACGCATATATTAGGAACTAAGGGGTATGCGCCACCAGAGCAGTTTGGTTTTGAACAAACAGATTGTAGAAGTGATATTTATTCAGTTGGGGTAATGCTGAATGTATTAACTACAGGAAAGCATATAAAAGAAGAGCTAAATGAGGGAAAATTAAAAGGAATAATTAAAAAGTGTACAAACATTTCACCAGATAATAGGTATTCTAATGTAAAAGAATTAAAAAAAGCTTTAGAAAATGTTTTATACTATAAAGGACAAGAAGAGTATAAAGAAACAGTTATTAAATCTGAAAACTCTGAGCCAGAATTTATAAAAGATAAGTATAAACAAGAAGAAGAGGAAAGAGTATCAATTTCTTTAAATGAAAATAAATATACAAATGAAAAAACTAAAAAGGGAGTTCCAAAAATAAAAGAAAAGGAAGCTTCAAATAATGAAAATTTATTTTCAAATAAGGAGAAAGTATACAATAATTTTAAGAAATCAAATGAAAAAGAGAAATTGAACTTAAATAAATTTGGTGGAAAGAAGAAAGTTAATTTAAATAAAGCAGATGAAAAAGAAAAGCTTAATTTAAATAAAATAGATAAAGAAGAAAATTTAAATTCAAATTTAAATAAGGGAAAAAAACATAAAAAAATTAATATAATATCTGAAATAAAAGATTTACCAGGATGTGGGGCTAGGAATCCTTTTATGATATTGGGAGCAAGTTTATGGTACTTATTTTTAGCTTTTGGATTCTTTTGCAATTGGGGAAGTGGTGATATTACATTAATTTTAGAAGATATATTTGTTGTAGCTTTATTATTATCATTTACTTTATTTAATGGAAATTATAAAAATATAAAAAGTAAATTACCTTTGACTAGAAGTAATGTGAAAAATAGAGTGATAGCAGGTGTTATTATATATAATATTGTTATTTTTATGATATATGGAATTATCACAGAATTAATTTAAAAAAATATTAAAATGTATGCTGACAGCATAACAAAGGCCTTCAAAAAGTAATTAAAATAATATTATCAAGTGAAGTTAATATTATTATTTATTTTTTGGAGGTTATTTTTATGGAGAAAAAAGTTAAAAAACCAATATGGAAAAAATGGTGGGTATGGATACTTGCTGTTATTATAGTCGGTGCAATCACATCAGGAGGAGAAAGTGATAAGACTACTGATTCTAGCAATAATAGTAATCAAGGTATTGTAGTTCAAGAAGAAAGCGCTGATACAGCACAAGAAGTAAGCATAGATACTGCAAATGAAGAAAGTAATACAACTAAGGAAGAAAAGAAGAATACTAAAATTAAAGCTGGAACTTATAAAATAGGTGTAGATTTACCAGCAGGAGAATATATATTTTTTGCAAAAGGAATGGGATATATAGAAGTTGCTTCAGATTCAACAGGAGCATTAGATAGTATTATTTCAAATGATAATGTATCAGGTCATACTTATATAACAGTTTATGATGGGGAATATCTAAAACTTAGAAGTGGTGAAGCTTATGCAGTTGCAGATGCGCCATCAGTAGTACCAAGTGATGGAATATATAAAGATGGAAAGTATATTGTAGGGAAAGATATACCAGCTGGAGAGTATAAGGTAACTGTTAATTCAAATATTGGTATGGGATATATTGAAGTGTCTAGTGATAGTAGAGGAGTTCTTGATTCAATTATAACTAATGATAATTTAATGGAAGATTCTTATATAACAGTACAAGATGGACAATATCTAAAATTATCTGGAGCTGAAATTAATATAAATTAGTTTGGAAGTAGAGGAAAAATTGATGAGTTATGATGGAGAGAAAGAAAATATTGCAGAAATTTTAGAAAAAGTTTTTGATAAATTTGAGAAAGAATTAAATGAAATGAGTCCAGAGGAAAAAGGTTCAGAGTTTGAATATGGGAAGTATATGGTTATATCTGATAAGGGACAGGAGACTGAAGAAGTCTATGGAATTTTTGATTATGAAATTGATGCATTAAGAAGATATAACGAAGTTAAAACTAAGAAGAGAAAGAAAAGTGTGTGTATTATTAAAGCTGATATAGAATTTATTTATTTAGAAGGAGTTAGATTTATTTTTGCTTATAAAGAGGTTTAAATAGATTGGCGAATTTAAATATAAATATAGATATGCAGATAAATATAAACAGATAGAAATATAATATGAAAAATATTTATAATCCCCATAGATAAACAATAAGTTTATCTATGGGGATTAGTTATGGAATTTAAAATTAGAAAATAAATTAGAAGTATGTAAATAAGTTTGTTTAAATTGTATAAAGTCAGCTGATTTTTAGTAATAATTAATATTATAAAGTGAAATTTTATAATTTCACTTTATAATATTAAGGTTTGTTAGCAACTAAATATTAATGTTTATAACCACTTCCCGCACCAGTTATAGCTTTAATTTCATGAAGATTAAATTTTCTATCGGAGTTATGGAATAATGCATGAATTCTGTGGCTTTTATGAGTCATTGATTCATTAGAGGTAGTATTATTTGAATTATTTACAGCACTTTTACTATGATCTTTATAGCCATTACCAGCACCAGTTTGTGCTTTTATTTTATGTATATTAGCTTTTCCTTCGATTTTTGTTACTACATCATAGATATTATGACTTTTATGTTGGACTTTTGATACATTATCATTAGATGGAATAGTAGTATATTTATGACCACTTCCAGCACCAGTTTTAGCTTTAATTTCATGTAAGTTTAAATCACTTCCATGCTCATTAAAAACCTCATTTATCTTATGACTTTTATGTGTTGGATTATTGTTATCTATCATTTCTGATGGTGTTGTATTAGTAGAACTAAGTCCATTACCAGCACCAGTTTTAGCCTTTATTTCATGTAAGTTAAGATCTTCATCACTTTTATTTATTACTTCAGATATTTTTTTGCTTTTGTGTGTACACATAATAACCTCCTTAAAATAAAATACTTTTATTAATATTGTTTTGTGTTTAATTCAAATTTTAATACATGAAGTTTATGGATGAATATGAATTAAATATGAAAATAATTAACCAATAAATCACATAATATTTAAGGATAAATTTAATGTAGGAGATTATTTATCGTTATGACTGAAGGTTTTAAAATTGAAAGTTGAAAGTTCTTTAAATAACTCAAAAATCATAGTTTTAATTTCCTTATCTACATGCTTTGCAGAATCCCATATAAGAGGAAGATTTTTTTTCCAATCATGAAAAATTTCAATAAAACTTTCAGATTTAGTACAAGTAAAAATATCAAATAAACCATCAATAAATAATTTTCTCTTTTTATCATCAATATCTTTTAACCATTGATGCAACGTATCACAAGTATATTTAGAACCATGAGAAATCTTTTCTAAATAAACAAAATCAGAGTCCTTTATTTCCCAGGAAAAAGGATCATGTTGTCCTATGCCTCCAATTTTATTACTTTTTATCACATGATAATCTTCATGGTTTTCTAGAAGCATTCCTATAAGCGAAGAATATGGTAATGTTTTACTTATCTTATCTTGTATCTTAATAAAAGCATCACTTTTTATAACTTCTTCTCGGAAACCAGGACCATCATGACTAAAAATTTTTTTAATACGTGGTGATGCTTCAAAATCACAATGCATAGAAGCATAAACAGCAATATTTCCACCTTTAGAATGACCGCCTACATAAAAATCATGAGGAATTAGTTTTGAAATTTTATTTATATAACCAACTCCTTCTAATTGAGAGGGAACTGGAATAGTAAATGCCATGTTAAAGTCTTCTTTCCAACCAACAATGCTATAATCTGTACCACGAAAGGCTATATAAGCTAAATTTTCATTTAAAATAAATGTTGTTGCAGAAAATTGTTTTTCAAAAATTGGATCAGTTTTTGATATATGATAATTAATTTTTATATTTCTAAATCTAGGATTAGAGCAAAGATTAAAAAGCAAGTCCTTAGTTTGCTCTGCATAAGCAATATCCTTAAACATTTTAGGAAAAAACTCAGCTTTTAGTAAATCTTTTAAAAGTATTGAATCACTATTACTATCTATTGTTCCTATTAATTCATCAAGTTTTATGTAACTTAGTTGAGAAAGGATTAATGAATCTACATCATTAAATTCTTTTATATCCATTGTATGTAATTCGGTTTTAGCATAATCTATAATATTTTCCATTTTAAACTCCAATTATAAAAATATAATTATTTAATATTTTTAAAATAAAGATTATTAATTTATAAAAAAGTATTCTTAATATTGTTTTATCTAAATTAATAGGAAAGATACATTAAATTAATTAAGATTTGTAATTTTTATAAAGGAGAAAATTATATTTAGAAACTATATATGAATAAGTAGTTGGATTTTTTATTAAATAATAAAAGGCTTTAATGGTATTATAGCAATATGAAAAGAAAGCTAATAATACATAATCATATATCAATTATTAAAGACGTAAAATAGTTTAAACAATTATTTTATGTCTTTTTTATTATAAAAATTTTTTTATATTTATTTATAAATTAATCAATTGAATTTTGTGGGAGAGAGTTATGTATGATTTAGGAATTAAAAATGGAACAGTTTATTTAAATGGAGGGTTTTTCAATTGTAATATTTATATAAAGAATGGTGTTATTACTAATATTACAAATGAAGATTTAGGGTGTAAAGTAGAAGAAAATGCTTCTGGAAAGCTAGTACTTCCAGGTTTTATTGATCCTCATGTTCATTTTAGTTTAGGGGTAGGAAGTAATATATCTAGTGATGATTTTTATACTGGTTCAATTAAGGGGGTGCTTGGAGGAGTTACAACATATATTGATTTTTTAGATCCTATAAAAAGTGTAGAAGAAATTGAAGAAGCATATAAAAATAGAATGAAATTAGCAGAAAAGAGTATAAGTGATTATGCTTTTCATACAACTATTGCAAATCCTAAAAGTTCTCCAGAAGAAATAATAAAAGCAGGTATTGAAAAGGGGATTACATCTATAAAGTTATTTACAACATATGCTGACACAGATAGAAGAACATATGACAAATACATATATTATTTATTAAAGCTATCAAAAAAGTATAATGTTAGGGTTGTTATTCATGCAGAAAATGATGAGTTAGTAAGTGATGATAAAAAAGTAAAAGTCAAAGATCATGAAGTTTCAAGACCAGTAGTTAGTGAAGTAACAGAAGTTTTAAAGCTTGCAGAAATGGCAAGGGAAACTGGAGGGCTATTATATATTGTTCATGTTAGCTGTGGAACTACTGTAAAGAGATTGAAGGAGTGTTTTTCTAAAGAATTAAAATCAAAACAAATTATTTTAGAAAGTTGTCCACATTATTATTTATTTAATAGTGAGATATATAAGGGTGAAGAGGGATACTTATATCTTATGACACCACCATTAAGGCCTGAAGAGGAAAGAAAATTATTATATGAACAAATAGATTTTATTACAACAATTGGTACAGATCATTGTCCATTTGCAAAGGAATTAAAAAATAAAAAATATACAAGTGAAATTGCCATGGGAATAGGTGGAATACAGTATTCTTTTCAAAATATGTATACAGAGTTTGGAAGAAAAATTATTTCCAAATTTACAGATGGACCAGCAAAAGCATATGGATTGTATCCACAAAAGGGAAGTTTAATGGTTGGCTCATATGCGGATATTGTTATTTATGATGAAAATATAAAAGAAGTTATAAATGACAGTGAAAGTATTTATGATGGGAAAAGTATGAAAGGTAAAATTGAAAAGGTATTTTTAAGAGGAAAGCTAATAGCTGAAAAGGGAAAGGTTTTAGAAAGTAAAGGCTCTTATGTGAATAGAAATGAAATAAGCTTATTTGATAATAATAGTAGGTTATAGAAAAGTGTGAATACTTAATTACAATATTTAAATAAAGAGAAAGTAATGGTAAGGTGAAGAGAAGAATAAACTAAATTATGGAAGAGAATGGGAGGTAAATTATGAGTGATAAAATGACCCCTATATCATTTAAAGAACTTTTAAATCAAGCTATTAAAGAATATAAAAGAGAAAAAACTATATATTATGTACCAGTATCAAAAGAAAGAATTAAAAGTCCAATAGGTCCAGCTGCAGGGCCCCATACGCAATTAGCTCAAAATATATTAGCAGCTTATGCAGGTGGTGCAAATCACTTTGAATTAAAAACAGTTCAAGTATTAGAAGGTAAAGAACTAGGTATTTTAAAACCTTGTATTTATGTAGAAGGAGAAGCTTATAATACTGAATGGTCTACAGAATTAACTGTACAAGAGGCTTTAGAAGAATATATAAAAGCATGGTTTTTACTTAAATTAATTTCAAAAGAATTTAATATTAATGATGAAAATGATTTTGTTTTTTATATGAGTGTGGGATATGACTTAAAAGGTATTAAATCAAAGAAAATAGATAACTTTATTGAAGGGTTAAAAGATGCTTCAAACACAGAAATATGGAAAGAATGCAAAAAATATTCTCTTGAAAACTTAGATCTATTTGAAAATGTTACAGCAGAATATATTGAAAATATAACACCTAATATTTGTAATACTATAACCTTGTCTACAATGCATGGATGTTTGCCAGAAGAAATTGAAAAAATAGCAGAGTATTTATTAAATGAAAAAGAATTAAGTGTGTATATAAAGTGTAATCCAACATTAGTTGGATATGATAAAGCAAAGGAAATATTAAAGGGGCTTGGATATGATTATGTTGTTTTATCAAAAGAAGCTTTTGAACATGATATTTCTTTTAAGGAGTTAACTGATATTATTAGAAGATTAATTAAAATTGCAGAAAATAAAAACTTAGTTTTCGGAGTTAAATTAACTAATACATTTCCAGTTAAGATTACAAGAAATGAATTACAGGGAAATGATATGTATATGTCTGGTCCACCACTTTACCCATTTTCAATAAATGTTGCAGCTATGATAGCAAAAGAATTTAATGGCGATTTACCAATTTCATATTCTGGGGGAGCTGATGTAAATAACATAAAAGATATTTTAGATACCGGAATTTATCCAGTTACAGTTTCAACTTTGTTATTAAAGCAAGGGGGATATAAAAATATTACAAGATTAAACGAAAAATGCAAGGATTATAAGAGAGGCAAGATTACAAAGATTAATGTAGAAAAATTAGAAGCACTTGCATCTAAATCAATTTCAGATTTTAATTATTCAAAAAATATTAAAAAGAAGGCTGAAATTAAAGGTGGAGATTATAGCGAGTTTTGCTCAAAGTGCAAAAACTGTGTTGATGTCTGTCCTAACAGGAGTAATAAGTTAGTTAATGTGGATGGTAAGAAATATACAGTTCATATTGATGATTTATGTAATGAATGTGGAAATTGTGCTTTGTTTTGTATTTATAATCATAGTCCATATAAAGAAAAGTTTACTATATTTAGTTCAAAAGAAAATTTCGATAATAGTAAAAATAATGGAGTTTATTTAGATAAAGATATGTTTTTAAGAACTAATAAAAGAGATGTTTCTATAGAAGAAGCTAATGAGTATAAGAAAATTTATAAAGCAACAAGGAGAGATATTTAATGAGTTTTGAAATAGTAAGCTATGAGAGAAAAAAAGAAAAAGTTTCTGTGAAACATTTAGGATTAGAGACTGCAAAAAAAGTACAAAGATTTCACTCAAGCTTTCCAATTTATAAAAAAACACCTTTAGTAGAATTAAATAATTTAGCAAAGAAATTAAAGGTTAAAAATATTTATGTTAAGGATGAATCATATCGTTTTGGTTTAAATGCCTTTAAGGTGCTTGGAGGAAGCTTTGCTATTGGAAATTATATATCTAAAAAGTTAGATGAGGATATTGAAAATATGCCTTATGAAAGAATGATTTCTAAAGAAGTAAGAGAAAAGCTAGGAGATTTGACTTTTATTTCAGCTACGGATGGAAATCATGGTAGAGGAGTGGCTTGGACAGCTAATCAATTAAAGCAAAAATGTGTGATTTATATGCCAAAGGGAAGTGCAAAAGAAAGATTAGATAATATTCGTGCTGAAGGGGCAGAAGCTGAAATTACAGAGTTTAATTATGATGATGCAGTTAGATATTCTAATAATTTGGCAGAAAAAAATGGATGGGTAATGGTTCAAGATACTGCTTGGGATGGATATGAAGATATTCCAACTTGGATTATGCAAGGATATACTACAATGGCTTATGAGGCTTATAATCAATTAAATGGAGTAAAGCCAACACATATTTTTGTACAAGCAGGAGTGGGATCTTTTGCAGCTGCAGTACAAGGCTTTTTTGGTGATGTTTATGGTGAAGACAGGCCAATTACAACAATAGTAGAACCAAATGAAGCAGCTTGTATTTTTAAAACTGCTAAAGCTAATGATGGTAAAATTCACCCAGTTACAGGGGAGATGAAAACTATTATGGCAGGGCTTGCTTGTGGGGAACCAACAACAGTAGGATGGAGAATTTTAAAAGATTATGCTGATAACTTTATATCTTGTCCAGATTATGTAGCAGCACAAGGAATGAGGATTTTAGGCAATCCATTAAAAGGTGATGAAAAAATAATTTCTGGGGAAAGTGGAGCTTCAAGTTTTGGATTTGTAAGTGAAGTTTTAAGAAATAAAGATTTAAAGTGGCTTAAAGAAGAATTAATGCTAGATGAAAATTCAGTTATTTTATTTTTTAATAGTGAAGGAGACACGGATAAAGAAAATTATAGAAAAATAGTATGGGATGGAGAATATACGAGGTAAGAAATAATAAAAAAATTGATAAAAAATAAAAGTGCTGTAAAGCTTGATATTTCAAGCTTTATAGCACTTTTCCTATACTCTTATAATACCACAAAATAGCGAAAATTTCAAGTCTAGTACTTGTGTAGCAACAGTAGTAAGCTATATGAGAGGTGATAGGAATGAGTGAAAATTTTGCTTTAACTATTCAAAATATGAAGAAAAAACAATTAGCAATGGAAATAAAAAAATGTAATGAAATTACAATGAAATATGGAGTTACATTGTCAGATACACAAATTGAAAATTTAATTAATAAAAGATTTGAAAGTTTAAAGAATACTGGAAGAATAGAATTTGGAGATGGTATTTTAAAAGAGTTAATTGAAGCATTTTGTGATTCTCCTTATATTATTCAGGAAAACTATGAAGAAACACTAGAAGAACTACAAGATATTTTTTATTTTTTTAAGGGAGAAGCTATGGATCAAATAGCTGATGATGAATTAATAGAATTTATGAAAGAGTATTTTAATGGTGAGTGTCAAGGATCAATAGAGTACTTAAGTGGAACAAATCTTGAAGAGTTGTGCCGTAATACTAGATATGGATTAAATAGAGAAAGATAAAATAACTTAAGGTTATAAAAGGAGATACTATGGTGGAAAATAATTTTTATTTAGAGCTTTTAAATAATTCAAACCTAGCTAATATAAGTAATGAAGAAAAAGAAATGATGCAAATAAAGCTTTGGACTTTATTAGGAAAGGTTACAGAGAGATATACTATGGGAGATAGCTCGTCAGTTCCAGTTGAAATTGCTGAAGAACTTTTAAAAATGCAAGGTCAAGTTTTAGATAGGGATACAAAGGGCTATATTGAAGGGGCAGATATAAATTATTATGATGAGCAAGGAAATAAGATAGAAAATATATTTTTATTAAATAAACAATTACAAAATGGTATTAGATAATAAGGAATTGGTATAATTATTGCCAATAATCTGAAAGAGTTTTTAGAAATAACTGATAACTGGAAAAATAATCTCAAATTATACAATGAGGTTATATTTTATTTATTTGAATTAGCTTCTAAGCGGATACTTTGAATTACAAGTTGATTTTCGTCATAAAGGGTTAAGAAAACAGCGTTTTCTGATGAAACGTTCTGTACAAAATAAGTTTTATCTTCTGAAAAGTTAAAATCAGACGATTTATAAACACCCTCTGTAAAGATATTTTTAGTAAATGCAGGTATTGAAATAAATGTAGTAGATATTAATCCAATTAAAATCAGAAATATAGCAATATATTTTTTCATAAAATAGCCTCCTTTCAAGATTATTGTGTGTAATACAAATGAGAATATTCAAGTTTAGAATAGTGGGTGGTAAGAATTAAAAAGTTAAGGTTTTAATAGTTAAGAAAAAAGGATTTATAGAAGAGTTAATATACAAAATATGGTATAATTGTGCTATAGATAAAATAAAAGGGGAAACGAGAGAGTACAATGAGGTTGAATGTTGAACAAAGAAGAATAATTGAAAACAAACCTAATGGTCATGTACTAGTTAAAGGGGTAGCAGGTTCGGGAAAAACTACAGTAGCAGTACACAAAATACCATTTTTATTAAAGGATTATACTTATGAAAAAGATGATAAAATCCTTGTTATTACATATAACAAATCATTAATAAATTATATTAAATATATATATGAAGAAATAGAAAGAAATAAAGAAAATGAACAATTAACATTAGGAATATATGAAAGCGGAGATAAGGACAAGCTATATATAGAAACTATTGATAATATGATGTTTAAGTATTTTACTTCATATATTAAAGAAGAAAAGCTAGAAAAATTAAGAGTTGCTACTGAAAAGCAAATAAATAAAGCTATGGTGGAAGCAATAAATGTAGTAAAACAAGAGTATGAAAAAGTAAACGTACTAGATAGAAAGAATCTTACCTTTATTATAGAAGAAATAAGGTGGATGAAATCCTGTAATTATACAGACATTGAAGAATATCAAACAATTGATAGAATAGGAAGAATATCAAATAATAATGTGGAATCAACACACAAATTAAGAAAGAATTCTAAGATAAGAAAAGCTATTTTTGAAGTAATGATTCAATATAATGATAACTTAAAAAAAGAAAAGCTAGTAGATCTTCAAGATGTTGCATTAATGGCATTAAAGCAAGCAAAAAGGGAAGTTGGAGAAAAATACACTCATATTATAGTTGATGAAACACAAGACTTAACAAGAGTACAATTAGAATTTATTAAAACATTATATATGAATAGAAGCTATTCTAGTATGTTATTTGTTTCAGATACAGCACAAAGCATTTATCCAGAAGCTTGGCTTGTAAAGGGAAGAAGCTTTACTAGTATAGGACTTGATATGACAGGCAAATCTACATCACTATCAAAGAGTTATAGAACAACAATGCAAATAGCATATGCAGCATATAGTTTAATTGAAGATGATAAAAATATCCTTGAGGATGATAATTTTGTAAAGCCATCATTAATTGATAAACAAGGGGTTTATCCAGTATATAGAGGATTTAAAAATAAAGTATCAGAAGCAGAATATATTGCTGAAACAATAGAAAATGAGCTAAAAAATAAGTATGACTACAAAGATATTGCAATAATAAGTAAGTTTAAAAATCAACTTAAGGATATTAAGATTTTCTTAGAAAAAAATAATATTCCTTATAAAGAACTAGAAAGTAATGAAGAATTAGATTTTAATGAAGATTGTGTAAAACTTCTTACTATGCATTGTGCTAAGGGGTTACAGTTTAAGGCTGTAATAATAGCTGGACTTAATGATAAAATTATTCCTTCAAGAGATTTTGCAAATGAATTTGAAGATAGTGATTTTGTTGAATCTATAGATAGAAGATTATTATATGTAGGAATGACTAGAGCTACAGAAGAGCTATTTTTAAGTAGTTATGGAAATCCATCTAAATTTATTAAAGATATAAGCTGTAAGTATTTAAGAATTAATTCTAAGTGTAATTTTAGAAAATTACATAGGATTGATATTGATGAGTATTTATTTACTTATAAGATTGACGATATTTATAAAAGTGAAGAAATCACAAGACAATGGATTATTAGTGAGCTTATGAATAGATATGGATATCCTAAGGATTTAATAGATGTTGAAGTTAAAGTTAATATAGAAGCTAAGGCTGAAGTAGTTGATATTGTTGTATATGTTTATGAAAATAAAGATAAAGTACCATTTATTTTTATTAAGAGTAATAAATTAGGATCAGGAACAGAGAGTGAAATTAGTCATCTTAAGATATGTATGAATATTTTTGATACTGTTAAGTATGGTGTTGTTACTGATGGAAATGAAATTGTCATTATTAATGATGATTTTGAAGAAGTTGATGATATTCCATCTTTTAATAAGAGAATGATTAGTAGTGTGAATTTAGTATAAATAATATATTAAAAGTAGCCCCAATAATATATGTAAACCAATAAAAATGTATAGATGATACTAAGTTAAATATATAGGAATTTTATTAAGGTATTTTGAATATATAATATGGAATTAATAAATAGTTTATTAGGAGAGAATTATGAAGGAGACAGTAAGAGTAACCAAATGGGTTGCTGGAGGAATCGAAGCTTTATTAGGAATTCCAGTAATAGGTGCAAGTATAATAATAGGATTAGTATGGGTACCATTAGCAGCTATGCTAGCATTCCATATTGTAAATTTAGTATTATCAAAAAAGGAGGACTTGCCTATAACAGGTAGTATTTTAGGGATTGTAGGTAATGCTCTTGGATGGATACCATTTTTAGGAATGATAATGCATATCTTAACGGCTGTATTTGTAATGATGGAAGCTTATAAAACTAAAGTTGATTAATATTGAAATTAAGGAAAGAACCATAGTTATTGCTAGGGTTCTTTTTTGTTTTATAATTTTGTGCAACTTACTCTTAATACATAAATATATATGAATTTGCCAATAATAGCAATATTATTCCAAAAAAGATAAGAACAGAATAGGATAAAGAAATAGAAAATAGTATTACTAAATATTATTTTTTGTACATATGGTTTTAATATACAGATGATTTATAAAGAAGTTGGTGGGAGTTGGAAATGAAAGAAATATTAGAAAAATATAGCACTAGATTAGTTAATGTAAATGGAAGAAATAGAAGCCTTGTAATGAAAAAGATATATAAAAGAAGAGCATTTGATATTACAAGTCTTGATGAGTTTACAGAAAATATAGATGAAGAGGTAATAAAGTTTATTTTATCGAGAAATAAAAAAGAACTGTATATATCACCAGATCCTTATGAGTGGTATACATCCAAACTAGAGAAGTTGGAGAAAGAGTACAATGAAAATGAAAAAAGGATGTTAATAAATTTAAAAAAAACAGAAAAATGTATAGACGAAAAGGCAATTAAAGAAAAATTAGATAAAAAGTATGAAGAAGATAATGAGAAATTAAGGCGAAAAAAAGAAAAACTAATTGGATATTCCGATAATATAAAAACATTAACTAAGGAAATAAAAAGCATTGAAAAGGAAACAGGTAGGTATGAATTATATATAGGATATCCATTTGTAGAAGGATATTTTAAAGATAAAACATTTATAAAATCACCATTATTTTTATTTCCTGTAGAGATTAATAAAAAGGGAGATAGATGGGTATTAAAAAATAAAGTTGATGATTCTATTCTTTTAAATAAGGTATTTCTTATAGGATATGCCAAATTCAATGAAGAGAAAATTATTGACATAAATACAGAATATAATGATTTATCAGTATTCGGAGAAAATTTTATAGAGGGAGCAATTAAAGAGTTAAAGAAGTATAATATAAAAATTATATTTAATGAAAAAAAAGTAAGAAAGTTTATGGAGATAACGAGAGATACAATGCCTAATTATAATTTAGGTGAGCTTATAATCAAAAATAACATTATATTGGGGCAATTTAATATTGCAAGTTCAATTTATAATGATTATAAGGAGATGGAAAGTAAAGATTTAAGCAATAGTTTAATGAATAAGCTTTTAAAGAATATAGACATTGGTAATGAAGCTTTGAGTGATGGCTATAGAGATAGTGGAGAAAAGCATAATGATATAAAGGAAAAAGAATTTTTCTTTATTTCAGATTTGGATTATAGTCAAGAGCTTGCTGTAAAAAAAGCTCAAGAAAATTCACAACTTGTTATTTATGGACCACCTGGTACAGGGAAATCTCAAACTATAGTTAATATAGTATCTCAATATTTAAGTAATGGTAAAAAAGTTCTTATGGTTTCACAAAAAAAAGCAGCTTTAGATGTAATATTTAATCGTTCAGCTAGTATTAATTCTAAAATGATAAGGTTTAGTAATGAAGTTAATAAAAAGGATTTTTATAAACAAGTTGCAGATAGGATAGATTCATTGCAAAAAAATGATCTTAATATAAAGGAGATAGAGAATATATCAATAGATATTGATGAAAAGTTAAATAAATTAAACATATTAACAAATGTTTTAACTAAAGAAACTAAGTTTGGATTAACATTACAAGAGATGTATAGCAAATCTAAAGTTAATATAGAAAGTGATAGTAGGCTTAATATATTTTTTAGAGAGTTTAGAAAAAATTATCCATTTGAGTGGCTTAAATATAGTGAATTAGAAAGTATTTCGAATTCACTTTTATCAATGAAAACGGCAGAAAAATACTATAAATTGAAAGAAATAATGAGTAGTAATAAGTATGTAGATTATTTAAAAGATAATATAGACTTATATGATTTAGAAGATTCAAAGAATAATATAAACAAACTTATAGCTAGCTATGAAGATATAATAAGTAAATTAAATAAAAATAATAAGTATAACGAAATTTCTAAGAAAATAGTTTTAGAAAATAAAAATTTAATTGAGAGTGTAAAAGAAATTAATAAAAAAGAAAATGGATATCTTTTAGATAAATTAACTATAGGATCGAAACTTAGTATAAAGTATTGGTTAAATTTAAAGAAAAATAAAGCTAAAGAAGAGGAAAATCTAAAGTTATTTAATGAAAAAGAGAAAGAATTAACAACACTAATATCTAATGAAATATCGAGTATTAAATCAGTAATATATAAACTAGAATTTTTAAATGACATTTTAGTTACTAAAGAGGTTAAAAAAATTATTAATAATTTTGATAATAAACAAGAAGTTATTAGTAGTTTAAAGCTTATCAGTAAAGTATTAAATAGGTATGATGAAATAATGTCATTAAAAGGGGTAGTAAATGATATTGAAGAAGATCAGTTGAAAGTATTAGAGTATATATATTATAAGGAGAAAGATTTTAAGTATGCTTATAATATAATTAAGAATATAGCAACTTTATCAATTCAAGTTCATATTGGAAGAATTCAATGTCAATATAGAAAAGAGCTTGAGGGAGTAGAAAATTTTGAAACTATTAGAAAAGAAATATCAGAAGAAATGATTAATAAAAGGAAAAAGGTACCTGAATATATAAATAGGATGTGGGATAATAATGCTATTTATAATAAGAGTGCTAATGAAAAACTCTGGAAGGAGATGTATAGGCAATGTACTAAAAGGAGTCAGTTATTGCCTATAAGAGAGTTTGTTAATAAATTTGATTCAAGTATATTTGAATTATATCCTTGTTGGTTACTATCACCAGAATCTGTATCAGAAGTATTACCTTTAACAGAGGGTCTATTTGATGTGATTATATTTGATGAAGCATCACAAATGTTTATTGAATCAGCAATTCCAGTAATATATAGGGGAAAAAAAGTAATAGTAGCAGGGGATGATAAACAATTAAGACCATCATCAACTTTTTTAGGTAGATATGAAGATGAAGATGAGGATGAAGAGAATATGGAAAGTGCAGCTGCTTTAGAAGAAGAAAGTCTTTTAGATTTAGCAAAGTATAGTTTTGATTCAACTTCACTTTATTATCACTATAGATCTAAATATGATGAATTAATAAATTTTTCTAATTATGCTTTTTATGGAGGAAAGTTAGAGGTATCACCTAATATTTCAAAAACAAGTGGTGATGGTGTAAAACCAATAGAAAGAATTAAAGTTAATGGTAGGTGGAATGATAGGAGAAATGAGAGAGAAGCTATAGAGGTAGTTAAATTAATTAAGGATATATTATTTAATAGAAAAGAAAATGAAACAATAGGAATTATTACTTTTAATATTAATCAGAGAGAGTGTATAGATAAAATGTTAGAGCTTGAAGTAGGAAAAGATCCTGCATTTGGAGTGTTATATACAGCAGAAAGTGAAAGAGTAGAAAATAATGAGGATGTTAGCTTATTTATAAAGAATATCGAAAATGTTCAAGGGGATGAAAGAGATATTATTATTTTTTCTACAGCCTATGCTAAAAATGAACATGGTAAAGTTGTCATGAATTTTGGTTCTTTATCTCAAGATGGGGGTGAAAATAGGTTAAATGTTGCTATTAGTAGAGCTAAAAAGAAAATTTATCTAGTTACATCTATCGAACCAGAAGAATTAAAAGTTGACTCTTTAAAAAATAATGGACCTAAGTTATTTAAGAGGTATCTTCAATATGTAAAAGCTGTTTCTGATGGAAACAGGGAGTTAACTCAAGAGATTTTAAATAGTGTATGTGATTCTAAAGTTGGTAGAAATGAAGAAATACATTTTGATTCTGATTTTGAAAATGAGGTTCATGATGCTTTAGAAGAGGCTGGATTAGTTGTAGATACTCAAATAGGGGTATCGGGGTATAAGATTGATTTAGGCGTTTATGATACGAAGAGGTCTAAATATATTTTAGGTATTGAATGTGATGGAGCTGCTTTCCACTCTTCTAAGTCTGCTAGGGAAAGAGATATATATAGACAAAGATATCTTGAAAGCAGAGGGTGGAATATAATTAGAATTTGGAGCAAAAATTGGTGGAGTAATCCTCAAAGGGAAGTTGATAGGATTGTAAAAAGAGTTAATGAGATATTAGCAGAAAACTGATAATATTTTTATCTTAAAGAATTGCTGAAAATTATTTAAAATTAAATATTATTTATATAGTGAAAAAAGAGTTAATATGTTTATGCAAATAATAAATATACTAACTCTTTTTGCTTATATATTTTATAATTTTATAAATTTATATTTTAATAAAATATGAGTTAAATAATTTAAGTAGTTATGAGGTAACATATATTTACTGGTTTTCTTAATAATATAAAAAAAGTTATAAAAATTTAATAATGATTATAAAAAACGTATAATAATAAGAAAAAATATGATATAATTCGAGATAAGATATGAAAAAAGAAATGAGATAGTTATTTTTATAGGGAAATTTGTTGAAAAATAAATATAAAATTGATGGATGATGAAAGGTAAAAAGTAATGAAAACAGAAATTATAAGGTTAGCAGATGTAATTAATACGATACTTCAGAGCTTAGTACTAGTTTTGATTCCAAATTTTTGTACTAAATATAGAGATAAAAATAGTAAATTAAAGCTCGGACTTTTAATAGCAAATTTTTGGCTTATTATTACTTTAACAACATATTTAGTAGGAAGTTTAAGTATAGGAATAATTCTTACTCATTTGGTATTAATACTTATGGGAATAATCGTATTTAAAAAGGACTCATTAGGAGCAACTATTTCTATATCTATTGTATATTTATTTATAAATATTAATACACTTATTATGTCTAATTTATTTTTATATTTCAAAGGTGGGATTCCTACTGAGAAGTTAGAATTTGCATATATAATGATTACATATGTACCATATTTTATAGTGGATATTTTTATATTATTGAGAAAAGACTTAATTTATAGAATTTACTTATTTGTTAGAAGTAAAAACTTATCTATGATGTCATTAATAATAACTACTGTAGTAGCTGATTTGGTAATAGCTTATAATTTTATAGTATATGATATAGATAACCTAATAATTAAGAATATCATATTTGTAATGACAGGGTTATTTATTATAGGAATTATATTATATTTTGCAAGTATTGAAAAAAAATCAAAAGAAATTATGTTATTAAATAAAGAATTAGAAGAAAAAATAAATGATTTAAAGAAAGTAAAGCATGATTATGGTTCTCAAATTTCATATTTATATGGATTGTGTCTTATGGGGAAATATGACAAGCTTACGGATTCTTTAAAGTCCATAATAAATGGACATGACAATATTATATCTGAAGTTGAAATATATAATAACGATTCAATTATTTCTATGATAGTTAATGGTATAAAACATAAAGGTATTAATATTTTTGTTGATGAGCAGGCTTCATTAGAAGATATAAATGTATCTGAAATGGAGATACAAAGGATTGTTTCAAATATATTAAATAATTCTGTAACAGCTATGAATGAAAAAGGTCTTATTATAGTTAGAACTTATTATAGTCTTAATAGTGTTGTTATTAAAATACAAAATAATGGACCTAAAATTGAAGATGAAATAATAGATAAGATTTTTGATGTTGGATTTACTACAAAGGAAAACAGCAATAAGGAGCATGGACTTGGATTAGCTATTGTTAAAGAGATAGTAGAAAGAAATAATGGTAAAGTATCAGTTTCTAGTAATGATACAATTACAGAATTTATAATAAAGATACCTGCAAAGATTAGTATATAAAATTTAATGAAAAATAGAAATAAGCCGTATTTAGATTAAATTTAATAATTAAATCTGAATACGGCTTGTTTATTTAAGCTTATTTATATTTAAAGTAAATATTGTATGAAAAGTTGATAGGAGATTATTTATTTCCATACTCTTTTAGCTCCAAATAATTCTTGAAGATATCCAATAAGTGAAATAGGTGACATTATCATTTGATAAAAGAGAATAAATGTAGTAAAACCTAATTTATTTTTACGAACTTTTAAATTTAATGCTTTAAAGAATATTTTTTGTTTAAAGTAAAAAATAATAAATGTTAATAATGTTATAGGTAATACAAGAAGCATGATAGGTCCTACTATGTAAAACTTTCCGAATAATGCAAGTACACATCCTGGAATGAAGAATATAGTATAAGATAAATCCATATAAGGAATTAATAAATCAATACCAGTTAAAAATTTTAAAAACATATTTGGTTGTTGCCAAGGTTTTACCAATCTTAATCCTTCAATCATTCCTCTTGCCCATCTTGAACGCTGTTTATAAAAATGAGAAAACTTAGTAGGTACATCTGTAAATGAAACAGCTAATGGTTCAAAATAAACTCTATTATTTTTCATTAACATTTGCCATGTTAATACAATATCTTCTCCTATAGCATCAGACCATCCATCAAGACTTTTAACTAGTTCAGTTTTATATATGCTAAAGGCTCCTTGAGCAACAAGGGTTCCTTGGAATAATCCTTGCATTCTTTTGATAGACATAATAGATAAGAAATAATCCCATTCTTGTATTTTTGAAAGTAAATTATCTCTACTATTTCTAACTAAAACACTACCTGCAACAGCTGCAATATCTGAAGGGGCAGAATTTATTCTTGATACTAAATATCTTATTGCTTTTGAATGTAATAATGTATCTGCATCTAGAGTTATAACATACTCTGTATTAGCAAGTTTTAATCCTTTATTAAGTGCATTGAATTTACCAGGATTAGGTTCATCTATACATTTAACATTTTTTAAATTTAGCTCTTTTGCAGCTCTATATACTTCATTTACAGTATTATCACTAGAATTATTATTAATTACTATAGTATTAATTTTTCCTTTGTAATCTTGTTCTTTTATTTTAGAAAGAGTATTATAAATACCATTTTCTTCATTATATGCTGCAATTAAAATAGTTACTTCATCCATAGGATCATCATTTTTAAATTTAGGTTGCTTGTCCAATAATATACTAGCTAGCAAAAATGCATTTATAAATCCAGGGATGTATGCAATTCCAGTAATGATAAATAATGCTATAAATAAATTAGTAACACTTGCTAAATCTTTAATCCAATCTTTTGATAGATAAATAGAGAATAATGCCCAAAGTATCGAAAAGGTAATAGCTATTATGAATTTAGCTTTTACAGATATATATATAGTTCTTTTTGGAGTGGGACCTTGGTTAGTGTTTGAAATGATGTTTTCATAGTTCATTAATTAGTAACCCTCCTTAGGGGATTGACAAAAAATATAGAATTTCATAATTGTAAAATAATTCTTAATTTTTCGACAACTATATAAAATAATTTAGCAGAGTATAGATAATTATGCAATGGAAATGATTTGTACAAAAATAGTTTGGTAAATAAATACCCAAATACATATATTTTTGTTAAACTACCTATAGTGATAAAATGTATGTTGTATAAATTGAAATTTTAACTTAAGGGGGAATTTTTAACTAATTTAAGAACTAGAATTGGTTAAAAAATAAGGAATTTAGTCTTGGAGTGATATCTGTTTATATCTTCTTCTTAAAGAGACGGAAGTATTACAACGGCTAGGTATAAGATAAAGAATTAAGATTCATAAAATATAACAAAGTAATTTATAAAGGAATGATGGGATGAGCTCAATTAAGTGTACACTAAGAAAAGAAACAAAAAATGAAATAGCTAAATACATAGATAATGAATTTATTAATGAAACAATAAAAGAAATTGTTAAATACATAAAAGAAGTTAATAAAGTTCAAATAGATGATTCAAATTACAATAAGTATGATATAAATTCAAAGGTCGATTTAATAGATAATGGACCATTTAATATTTATGATTATACATATGTGAAAGATTTTTTATATGAAGTATCATGGGAAGGTTCATATATTGAAGACTTAAAAGAAATTGAAGAAAATGATGATGATACACCTGTATATAAGTATGAGCCAAAAGATATTGCTACTGTTATATATGAAAAAGTAGCAACTATAATGGAGCAAAAAAAAGGTGAATTATATAAAAAATTTAAAAGTAAATATAATGATGAATTCATATGGAATAGTGTTAGATGGTATAAGAGAACTAGAGATGGAAAGGTATATTATGATTTAGACTTAGAAGAGTTAAATGATGATAAAAAAAGAAGTATAGAAGAAAAAATAAAAGTAGAAATAGGAAACGGATTTAAAACAAGATGGGGTGCAGCAGTTGCAGTTAAGGTAGCACCATTAGAAGAAAAACTTTTATTAGATATTTATGATAAGGGCTGTGTAGCACTTGGTATTGCTAATGATTGTTATACAGAAATTGTAGAAGAAGATAAAAGTGATGATGAAGAAAAATTAATAAAGCTTATGATAGAAAGCTGTGAAGAGGCAAGTTCATCAACAAAAGGAATAAATAGACTTAAAGTTAAGGTTGTTAATTCAATTGATAAAAGATTAGATAATCTTATTAATGTGAATATTTATAAGACAAAAGAACATATGAATTTATTTTTAGAAGATGCTAAAGGTATGGTCTTTGGATATTATAAAAGTGTTAATTTACCAGGCTTTAGAAGAAACCTTGTATCTAAGGAAGATAAAATTAATGAAATAATAAAAAGAATTGCAGTAGTTGAAAATATTCTTTATAAGGAATATTTAAAAGAAAATGAAAAAGCACCATCTATTGATGAAATGATAGAGTTTAAAGAATGTATTCCTTGGATATGTATAAAAGGTTTAGTATGGACATCAGAAAATATCTATATTAAAAATAAAGCAAAAGATGAAATTCAAGAAATAATTTTAGATAATCCAATATATGAATATAAAGAAACTAGAGAGATGAAAAGACATTTTTATCTTCATGTTGGTGAAACTAATACAGGAAAGACACATGCAAGTATTGAAAGACTTATGGAAGTAGAAACTGGGGTTTATTTAGCACCATTAAGGTTATTAGCTCTTGAAATTCAAGATAAGCTTAATTCAGAAAATATATCTTGTTCATTATTAACAGGAGAAGAAGAAGATATTATTTCATATGCAGGGCATGTATCATCAACAATTGAAAAGCTACAGCTTGGAACTCCTTATGATGTATGTGTTATAGATGAAGCTCAAATGATTGCGGATAAACAAAGAGGATGGGCATGGACAAGAGCTATAATAGGTGTAATGGCTCCAGAAGTTCATATATGTATGGCACCAGAAGCAAAGGATGTAATAATTAAGCTAATAAAAGATTGTAATGACACATATGAAGTTATTGAACATAAAAGAGATACGGAACTGATATTTGAAGATAAAAAGTTTGATTTAAATAAGGATGTTAAACCAGGAGATGCATTAGTTGTATTTGGTAAAAAGAAGGCGCTTGCAGTTTCAGCACAGCTTCTTAATAACAATATAAAAACAAGTATAATTTATGGATCACTACCATATTCAACAAGAAAGAAACAGTTTGAAAGATTTTTAGATGGAGAAACAGAAGTAATAGTATGTACAGATGCTATTGGAATGGGAGTAAATCTTCCTATAAAACGTATTGTATTTTTAGAAACAAGAAAATATGATGGGGTGTCCCTAAGAAAATTAAATGTTTCTGAAATAAAGCAAATAGCAGGAAGAGCAGGGCGTAAAGGTATCTATAATAAAGGTTATGTTGCAACTATGAGCGATCCTAATTTGATAAGAGATGCATTAAAAGCAAAAACAAAGAAAATTGAAAAATGTTTTATAGGAATACCAGATTCTATTCTTGAAATAAATATAGATCTTGTAGATGCTTTAAAAACATGGAGTACAATGCCTGTAAAAGGATATTATGAAAAATCAGATGTAACAACAATAATTTATCTTTTAAATAGATTAAAGAAGCTTAATATAGAGGCTTCAAAAGAAGAACTTTTAAAAATGGCAACAATACCTTTTGAAGAAAATAATAAGGCAGTATGTGCATTGTGGGAAGAGTATTGTAAGATGTATAGTTCTGGAGCAGTAAATTTAAAGAAGCCAGTACTTAAGAAAAATGTAAGTTCAAAGAAGGAGCTTGATGAACTTGAATGTTATTATAAGTCATTAGAATTAAATTATTCTTTTGGTAAGAATTTTAATATGATGATAAATAATAGATATATTGCAATGGAAAAGGAAGATACAGCAAATAGAATAAATGAACTTCTTTTAACTAATCTTTTAGATCATGAAAGAGTTTGTATAAACTGTGGTAAAAAGTTATCTTGGGATTATCCAAGTGAAAGATGTAGAGCTTGTAAGGAATTGATGAATGATGGTAAGGACTTTAGATATAAGAAAGTATTTAGGGGAAATAGCAGAAGAAATGGATTTAATAGGGGTAATAGAAAAAGAAGAGATAGATATTAAATTGAAGCTTTCTTAAGATTAAAATTTATGTTTAAGAAAAGATATGTTTAGGCTATAATAAAAAGTAAGAATAAGAGTGGTAAGGAGGGGTAAAATGGATATTATTAAAGATTATATCTACTCTGAAGAGGATTTTGAAGAAATTCAGAAGAATTTTAATGGTAAAGCAGAATTTGATAATGGGTCAATATTTTTAACTTCAAATACGTCTATTGAGCATAATAGGATAAAAAGGAGAATATTATCTAAACTTGATGACTTCTTTAAAGGGTCAAAATGTGAGCCTTTTGATGAACAAATAGAAGTAATATTTCAAAGCAAAGATGAATTATATAAATATAAACCCGATATTTTTGTAATGTGTGAAAATGCTACTACAAAGGGAGAAAGTTTTACTTCAGTTCCTAAAATTATATTTGAAGTAGTTTCTAAAAGTACGGCATCTCATGATTATATAACTAAACTTGCAGTATATCAAAAGTTTAAGGTAGAAGAATATAATATTGTAGAACAAAGTGGGAAAATTATACAGTACTCTTTGTTAGATAATCAATATATTATTTCTGATGTTTATAAAAATGAAGATGAATATGTTAGTACAGTATTTACTGATTTAAAAATAAGTTTAAAAGAAATATATTAGTTTAAGAATGGTTTTGATTATTATTGGATTAATTAATGGAAAATACTTGACAACTCAATAATGGGTAGTATACTAAAATTATAAAAAATGGAAATATTCAACAAAGGTGTTGAACATATTTTATATATGTCAGCACCTTTGTTTTTTTTATTTTTTTAAGAAATATAAAAAATAATGAATATAAGTTTTAAAAGTGTAGTATTTGTTAAATGTAAACAAATTTATAAATATTATCAAAAAATATAGAAGGGGGAGTTATTTATGAAAAAATTGTTAAGTTTAATTTTGGCATTATCTATGACAGTAATGATGCTTGTAGGATGTCAATCAGGAGGAAGCACAGAAGATACGGATAAAGATAATACTGCTAAAAGCGAAGACTCTACTAGTGAAAAATCTGATATAAAGGTTGGGATTATTTACATTGGAGATGAAAATGAAGGATATACGGAAGCTCATATGACTGGTATTAAAGAAATGAAAGAAGCTTTAGGTTTATCTGATGATCAAGTTATTGAAGTTACAAATATACCTGAAGATCAAACATGTTATGATACAGCAAAAGATTTAGTTGGACAAGGATGTAATGTTATTTTTGCAAATAGTTTTGGACATGAAGATTATATGATTGAAGCTGCAAAGGAATTTCCAGATGTAGAGTTCTGCCATGCTACAGGATTTAAAGCTGCAAGCTCAGGATTAAGTAATATGCATAATTATTTTACAGCTATTTATGAATCACGTTATGTATCAGGTGTAGTAGCTGGTATGAAATTAAATGAAATGATAGAAAAGGGAGAAATAACAGCAGATAAATGTAAGATTGGATATGTTGGGGCTTATCCATATGCAGAAGTAATTTCTGGTTATACAGCATTTTATCTTGGAGTTAAGAGCGTATGTGAGTCAGCTACAATGGAAGTTCAATATACAAATAGCTGGGCAAGTATGGATTTAGAAAAATCTACAGCTGAAGCTTTAATTGCAGATGGTTGTGTATTAATAAGTCAACATGCTGATACAGTAGGTGCAGCAACTGCTTGTGAAGCTGCTGGTGTTCCAATAGTTGGTTATAACGTAAGTATGATAGCAACAGCACCTAACACAGCATTAACCTCAGCATCTATTAATTGGGGTCCATATTATACTTATGCAGTAAAAGCTGTTATGGATGGTGAAAAGATTGATACAGATTGGTGTAAGGGATATTCAGAAGGAGCAGATTGCATAACTGAATTAAATAAAAATACTATTGCAGAAGGTACTGAAGAAAAGGTAGCAGAAGTAGAGCAAGGTATTAAAGATGGTACAATTCATGTATTTGATACAAGTAAATTTACTGTAGATGGTTCTTCATTAGAAGATTTAATTGAATCAAATGAAGACTATAAGAAATATGCAGATTATGTTTCTGATGGATATTATCATGAATCAGAAGCAGCATCAGCTCCATCATTTGATATTAAAATTGACGGAATAGAGTAAGATAGTTAAAAGTCTTTTATCAGTTAATAGTTAATAGTTTTGAGTTAATAGTTGAGGGGGAAACTACTTGGGGGGACTTAAAATATATGTTTTTTTAAAATTTAGCACGGCTGAATTTATTCTACTAACTATTAACTCTTAACTATTAACTCCTAACTAAAAAAAAGGGGTGTTTATTGTGGAAAAGGTAGCACTGGAATTGAGGAATGTTACTAAACGGTTTGGACAAGTTATTGCAAATGATAAAGTAAGTCTTTCTGTTAATAAAGGAGAGATACTAGCTGTTTTAGGTGAAAATGGTAGTGGAAAAACAACACTTATGAATATAATTTCAGGAATTTATTTTCCAGATGAAGGAGAAGTATTTATTAATGATAATAAAGTTAATATTTGTTCTCCCAAGGATGCTTTTTCATTAGGGATAGGAATGATACACCAGCATTTTAAATTAATTAATATTTTGACAGCGGCAGAAAATATTATTCTTGGAAATGAAAAAAAAGAAAAGCTAAATATGGTTCAAGTTGAAAAAGAAATTAAGGAATTATCAGAAAGCTATGGATTTGAACTAAATCCATCACAAAAAATTTATGATATGTCGGTATCTCAAAAACAAACAGTAGAAATAGTAAAAGTTCTTTATAGAGGAGCTAATATTTTAATTTTAGATGAACCTACAGCAGTATTAACACCACAAGAAACAGAAAAATTATTTTCAGTATTACGAAATATGCGTGCTGATGGAAAATCTATAATAATAATTACTCATAAATTAAATGAAGTATTAGAAATTTCAGATAGAGTTTCAGTTTTGAGAAAAGGAAAATATATAGGAACAATAAACACAAAAGATGCTAGCTTTGAATCACTTACAGAAATGATGGTAGGGCAAAAAATAGTACTTAATATTGAAAGAGATGAAGTTATAAATCCACAAAAAAGAATAGAAATTAAAGGTTTAACATGTGTTAATTCTGATGGAATAAATTCTTTAGATAATGTATCTTTAGTAGCTAATAGTGGAGAAGTACTTGGAATTGCAGGTATAGCAGGAAGCGGGCAAAAGGAGCTTTTAGAAGCTATAGCTGGTATTCAAGAAATTAAAAGTGGAAGTATTATATATACTTCATCAGAAGGTAAGGACATAAACATAACTAATATGAATTCAGATGATATTCAGAAAAATGAAATAAAGATATCTTTTGTTCCAGAAGATCGTCTTGGTATGGGACTGGTATCTTCTATGGATATAACTGATAATATGATGCTAAAAAACTATAAAAAGAATTCAGGATTTTTTGTTCCACGTAAAAAAGCAAAAGAATTAGCATTATCTATTATTAAAGAGTTAGATATTGTAACTCCTAGTGCAGAAACTCCTGTGGGAAGACTTTCAGGAGGAAATGTACAAAAAGTATTGGTTGGACGTGAAATTAATTCCAACCCAAGAGTATTAATGCTTGCATATCCAGTAAGAGGATTAGATATAAACTCATCTTACACAATATATAATCTTATAAATGAGCAAAAGAAAAAAGGTGTAGCAGTTATTTGTGTTATAGAAGATTTAGATATTTTACTTGAACTTTGTGATAGGATTGTTGTTTTAAATAAGGGAAAAGTTGCAGCTATATTAGATGCTAGAACAACTAATAAAGAGGAAGTAGGACTTCTTATGACGAAGAGTGGAAAGGAAAGTGAGGAAAATGAGCAAAAACTTACAACTTGCAAATAAAGAACCACTGTTTCATATGGTAAAAAGAGATACTATTTCTATAAAAAAAGCTTGGGGAATTCGTATAATAGCACTTTTTTTTGCTTTGATAGCATGTGCACTTTTTATTGTACCAATTACTCATTTAAATCCAATAGAAATATATAAAACAATTATAGAAGGTGCAATTGGAAATAGTACAAGACTATGGACAACAATTCGCGAAATAACAGTATTATTATGTATAGCAATTGGATTAACACCTGCTTTTAAAATGAAATTTTGGAATATAGGAGCAGAAGGACAAGTCCTTATGGGAGGAACTATGGCAGCTGCTCTTATGATATATATGGGAGATAAGGTATCAAATTGGGTTTTATTGATACTTATTTTTATATTTAGTGCAGTAGCAGGAATGATATGGGGACTAATTCCAGCATTTTTTAAAGCTCATCTCAATACTAATGAAACATTATTTACATTAATGCTAAATTACGTTGCAATACAAATTGTATCTTGCTGTATTGTTTTTTGGGAAAATCCAAAAGGATCTAATACAGTAGGAATTATTAATTCTATTACCAATTCAGGATGGTTTCCAAAGGTATTTGGAATGACTTATGGATTAAATATTATTTTAGTAGCCTTATTAACTATAGGAATCTTCTTCTTTTTAAAGTCTAGCAAAATGGGTTATGAAATATCAGTAGTTGGTGAAGGGGTTGATACTGCTAATTATGCTGGGGTAAATGTAAAAAAAGTAATTTTAAAAACAATGGCTCTTTCAGGAGCAATATGTGGATTTACAGGAAGCCTTATTGTTAGTGGATCAAGTCATACAATTTCTACAACTATAGCAGGAGGATTTGGTTTTACAGCAATAATAGTTGCTTGGATGGCTAAATTTAATACATTTGCAATGATACCAGTTACAGCAGTTCTTATTTTTATGCAACAAGGTTCTATTCAAATTGCAACAAAATTTGGTCTTAATAAAAGTGCTTCAGATATTATTACAGGAATAATATTATTTTTCTTAATAGGATGCGAATTCTTTATTAATTATAAGTTAGAATTCACAAAAATTAAGAAGGAGGTGTAATAATATGAATGTTGTTTTAGTATTTATTCAAAAAGCAATTGCACAAGGAATTGGAATTTTATTTGGAGCTACTGGTGAAATTATAACTGAAAAATCAGGAAATTTAAATTTAGGTATACCAGGAATTATGTATATGGGTGGAATTTCAGGTCTTATGGGAGCATTCTTTTATGAAAATAGTAGCGCAAATCCAAATGCATTTATTGGATTTTTAATTTCATTAGTATGTGCTTTGATTTTTTCAGCTTTAGGTAGTCTTATTTATAGTTTCCTTACAATTACTCTTAGAGCCAATCAAAATGTAGTTGGACTTGCACTAACTACCTTTGGAATAGGATTTGGTAACTTCTTTGGAGGTTCAATAAGTAAATTAGCAGGTGGTGTTGGACAAATTTCAGTTGCAGTAACTGCTAGTGCATATAGAGCTAAAATACCAGTTTTGTGTGATATACCTGTAATTGGAGATTTATTATTTTCTTATGGATTTTTAACTTATTTTGCAATTGTACTTTCCATTTGTATAGGAATATTTTTAAAGAAAAGTAGAATAGGATTAAACTTACAAGCAGTTGGAGAAGATCCATCAACAGCGGATTCAGTTGGAATTAATGTAAGTAAGTATAAATATGTATCTACTATACTTGGTGGGGCTATTAGTGGTTTAGGCGGATTATACTTTGTAATGGAGTATTTAGGTGGAACATGGACTAATAATGGGTTTGGAAATAGGGGATGGCTAGCTATTGCATTAGTAATTTTCTCATTATGGAAACCTATAAATGCTATTTTGGGTTCAATTTTATTTGGAGGATTATATGTAGTATATGCATATATTCCAGGTCTTAGCAGAGGTGGACAAGAACTAATTAAGATGCTTCCATATTTGGTTACAATAATTGTTTTAATTATTACTAGTGCAAGGAATAAAAAAGAAAATCAGCCACCTGCATCTCTTGGAAAATCTTATTTTAGAGAAGAACGATAAATATGAAAGAGTTATGTATTTGTTTTAAGTAATGAATGTTGAATTGAATAAAAAAGAAGATTTTAATTTAATGAGAAATCAGAAAGGAAAGTAAAAGTTGTAGTATTAATAAGTGGTACTACAACTTTTAAAGTTTCAAATTGTTATTAGTTAAAATATTTCTTCTAAAGTGTATAAAATATGATATTAATAAGAAAAATGTAAAAGGGGGAACATATAAGATTTAGGAGCAAAATTTATGAGTGATAAAACAAAAGAAAAGGTTAAATGTACAATACCAATTAAAGTTAATTCCTATGAAGAGTTATTCAATCCCTTAGATTATAGAAATCTTGCAGAGAGAGATATTAATGGGGAAGTGCATTCATGGATTGAAGAATATATTTCAAGAGTACCACAGAAATTAAGTTCTATTAATGTTGAACTATTAATAAATATGCCAGAAGATGCTATGGATAAGGATAAAGAAGAAAAATCAAAATTAGGAATAATAAATTATTATAATTCATTTTTTATATTACAAAAGAAGTTCAGCCTTATGGGAATAAAAAGAATATGTTATTATATATTTTCTGCATTAATTCTTTTAACTTGTTGGTTTTATATAAAAACATATTATGGAGAATCCTTACTAACATCATTATTAGATTCAGGTGGAACAGTATTATTGTGGGAAGTAATGAGTTTAATATTTATAGAAAGTAAAAATTTTAAGATTAAAGTAAATATTAATAAGAAGTTAAGTAAGATGAATATAGTATTTAAATACATATAATAAGCTACTCTTAGGAGGGAGAAAAGTGTTCCTTTTTCCTAAAGAGTAGCTTGTTTTTTATAAATCTTCACCGTTAGATTCAATAACTTTCTTATACCAATAGAAAGAATCTTTTGGCATTCTTGATAAGTCACCACTTCCATCATCATGTTTGTTTACATAAATTAGACCATATCTTTTTCTAACTTCACCAGTTGATGCACTAACAACATCTGTACAACCCCAACTAGTATAAGCAATTAATTCAACACCATCATAGATAGCTTCTTTCATTTGTTCTATATGTTTTTTCATATAATCAATACGATAATCATCATGAATTTTTCCATCAGGGCTTACTTCATCAATTGCACCAATACCATTTTCAACTATCATTATAGGAAGTTGATATCTATCATAAATTTGATTTAATACATATCTAAGACCTGTAGCATCAATTTGCCAGCCCCAGTCAGATGCCTTTAAATATGGATTTTTAATATTCTCAGATCCATTACTTGAAGTCTTTTCACCATCAGATGTTGCACTTACACAAATACTTGAATAGTAACTTATACTTACAAAGTCAACTGTACCTTCTTGTAGGATTTTATTATCATTATCATCTACTTTAAGATTAATATTATTTTCTTCAAAGAATCTCTTAGCAAATCCAGGATACTTACCTCTAACATGAACATCACCAGCAATACTATTGTGAAGTTGGCCATATTGTTGAGCAAATAAAATATCTTCAGGGTGACAAGTATAAGGATATCCATTATGATATGCAAGCATACAACCAATTTGATTATTAGAATCTATTTCATGTGCTAGTTTAACTGCTAAAGCACTAGCAACTAATTGATGATGCATAGCTTGATATCTATTTTCTTCATTATTTTCATTTTCATCTAAAATTCCAGCACAGAAGACACCACCAAAAGGTACTGTTAGCATGTTTATTTCATTAAAAGTAAGCCAATACTTAACTTTCCCTTTATAACGAGTAAATAAAACTTTAGCAAAATTAATATAGAAATCAATTAATTTTCTATTTTTCCATCCACCATATTCTAAAGAAAGGTGTAATGGGTTTTCATAGTGAGATATTGTAACCAAAGGTTCTATATTGTATTTAAGTAGCTCATTGATTACATTATCATAGAATTTTAATCCTTCTTCGTTTGGCAATTCTTCATCTCCATTAGGGAAGATTCTTGACCAAGAAATTGAAAATCTATAAATTTTAAATCCCATTTCAGCAAATAATCTTATATCTTCTTTCCAATGATGATAAAAATCTGTAGCTTCATGGTTAGGATAAAACTCATCTTCAAGTGGTACGGGAGGAGTTAGTCTACGTTTTTTATTAACACTTCCACCAGTAAGTACATCTGCAATAGAAGGGCCTCTACCACCTTCATTCCATCCACCTTCGTATTGGTTAGCTGCAGTTGCACCTCCCCATAAAAAATCTTTAGGCATCTTTTTAGTCATATATAATTCATCCTTTCTTGGCAATTAAACAATAGTTAAGATGTTATCTAGTATTTTAACTTCTTCTTTTTCAGATAACATTGGAACAGCTTTAATATAATTATCAATATTAGTTACTACAATAGGCGTTATTAAATTATAACCTTCCTTATTTAAAGAATTTATATCAAATTCAAGTAATAAATCTCCTAAATTAACTTCTGTCCCATTAGATACATGAGATTTGAAATACTTACCGTTTAATTTCATGGTATCTAAACCTATGTGTATTAAAAGCTCTACTCCAGTATTAGTTTTAAATAAAATTCCATGTTTGCTTTCCATTATAGAAATAACTGTACCATCTGCTGGTGCGTATACTTTTCCATCAGTAGGGATTATTGCTACACCATCACCAACAAGTTTGTCAGAAAAAGTTCTATCAGGAACATTTGATAATTTCTCTAATGTTCCTGCAATAGGAGAGTATATCTCAATTCTTTCTACAAGTGGTTTTTCTTCAATTTTATCTTCATCAATATTTAATTTTTTTTTTCTTCTAGATTAATATCCTTAAATCCAAATAAAATTGTTAATATAAATGAAGCAACAAAAGAAACAATGATCATTATAACACCTGCAAGTAAATTACCCATTCCAGCTTCACCTATAAATGCAGGGATAGCCATAATACTGTTTTGAGCAATATATAAAGAAACTTGTAATATTCCTCCAACAATACCTCCAATACCAGCAGCAATAGAAGCAGCAATAACAGGACGTTTTAATTTTAATGTAACACCATAAAGTGCTGGTTCAGTTATACCCATTAAAGCAGAAATACCTGATGCACTAGCTAATTGTTTCATATCTTTGTCCTTAGATTTTACAGCAACAGCAAGAGATGCTCCAGATTGAGCAATGTTTGAACAAACTTGAGAAACAAATATTAACTTATCAGCTCCACCAGTAGCTATTGCATTTAATCCAATTGGAGTTAAAGCATGATGCATACCAGTCATAACAATAAATGGGAAAGTGGCACCTAAAATACCAACAATAACAAAACCTAATTTTGTAGATAAGAAGTTAATTGCAACAGCTAACCAATCACCAATTAATCCTCCTAAAGGTCCAACAACTATTAAAGCAATTGGAGCACTAATAAGCATTATAAGTGTAGGGTTTAATATTAATTTAAATATACGTGGTGTAATTTTATCAACTAATTTTTCAATATATGACATAATCCAAACCATTAAAATAACAGGAATTACTGAGTAAGCATATGAAAACTTAGTAATTGGAAGTCCAAATAGTGATATTGGATCTTGTGATGCTATCATTGCAGTAAAATTTGGATGTAAAAATACTCCGGCAATAATTAATGCAAGTGCTTGATTAACATGAAATACCTTTGCAGCATTAGCAGCAATTAGGAATGGCATAAAGTAAAAGGCAACATCTCCAATAAAGTTAATTACTTGATAACTACTACTTGTAGTTTCAACTAAATTAAAAGTTGTTAGTAAAGTTAATACAACTTTTATCATACCTGCAGCAGTTAATGCTGGTATCATAGGAGTCATACATCCTGTAATTGAATCTACAACCTTTGAAACAATTCCTTTTGAATTAGTTTCAATATCAGATGAATTATCATCAGATGGGACACCTAAAGCAAGTAATTCTTTATACATTTCATTAACATCATTACCAACAATAATTTGAAGTTGGTCATTGTGCCAGTTAATTCCTGATACTTCTGAAAGACTATTTATTGAATCTTTATCAATTTTACTTTTATCATTTAAGTAAAAGCGTAGTCTTGTCATACAGTGAAATACTTTTTTGATGTTTTCCTTTCCTCCTAGTGCTTCTGTTAATTTCTTAGAATCATTTTTATAATCTTTTTTCATTCTAAGTATCCTCCTTAAAAATATAATTTATATTTAAGGTTTTGCCTGAACGCTACGAATATTAAGTTCGTATTTCAGTAACAAGCCAAAGATAACAGTAATAAATTTTATAATGTTGATTTCTCAGTAATTGATTGAATATGCATTGTAAGATAAAGCATTTCTTCTTCAGTAAGTTTATAATTATATTTATCATCCATCATTAAATAAATTAATTTAACACATCCATAAGCTTCTTTATATTGATTTCTAATGATTTCAAATAACTTAGTATCTTCTTTATAATTAAGTTCTTTATGAAGAAATCTTTGTGCAAAATATTTTAAATGTGTAATAAACCTTTGATAATATAAGCTTTCTTCATCAAAAACAATTGAATCATAATATCTTTTAACTATCTCCATTATTTCGTTTACAATATGAGATATTTTAAACCCATCATTTTTACCTTCAGAATCTTGTGCATTAACAAAATGTAGTGCAATAAATCCAGCTTCATCTAAAGGTAAATTTACGTTGAATTTTGCATTTAGCTTTTCAAGCATATCTAAGCCGATTTTATATTCTAGTTTATATAATTGCTTAATATCTAAAAGTAATAAATTGTTTATAGATATTCCTTCGTTAAATCGTTTAATTGTTCCGGTTAAATGGTCGCTTAATGATATGTAAATGCTATTATTTAATTTAATATCATAGGAATTTTTAATATCATCAACATATTCTTGAACAAAATCCAAGTAATCTTCAGGAATTGATGTTAAATAAGATTGTAATTCTTTACTGTTTTTAGAGTTTTCAGGTGTAAATATTTTTTCAATAACAGATTCGTCTAAAAGATCCCATCTTTTTTTGTTAAAGCCAATTCCACGGCCTTTTACTATTATTTCATTTCCTTGCACGTCGCTAGCAAGGACTAAATTATTATTTAATATTTTTCTTATTTTCATAAAAACATCCCCCATCGATATAAAAAAAGACCAATAGTATAGCAAAAAAACTGCTAACTATTGGTCTTGCCTGACGATATATAATATTTCAGTAACAAACCAATTTAATCATATCTAATATGACTTACGCTTGACATAATTGAATATTAACATATATTTTACAACTTGTCTACTACATTTTTGTAAAATTTATCAAAAAATGAATACGTTTAATGGCTTTGTATGTGTAGTGGAGCTGATTTAGGAAGCTAAGATATATTTTAGTAAAATCAAAATTGTGGAGTAACTTAGTATAAAAAATATAACGAAGATGAAATTAAATATTAAATTATGAAAATACCGTACTATTCAAAAGAGAATATACGGTATTTTTTAGTGCGCAATTCATTAAAATCACCAATACTTTGAAATTATTACGAAGTAATAAAATTTGATCTTTAAAAATTAAATAATATAGTATAGAAAATATGGTGTAATTATAAAAAATATGATAGTATATACCCTAGAAAATGAAACTTTTGAATTTTATTGAGTTAGGAGATGATATTATGAATTTGCTAATTACTGATGTCGATTTAGATATTAATTTCATTGAATCTGAAAACTCTAGATATATTGATATATCAAAACTAAAGATAGCTAATTGTCTAGGTTGCTTCAATTGTTGGACAAGAACTCCAGGTAAATGTATCATACGAGATGATGCAGTTAGGGTTTATCCATTAATTGCGAAAAGTAAAAATTTAATTTATGTAACAAAAATTAAATTTGGGACCTATGATACACCTCTAAAAACTTTACTTGAACGTTCTTTACCAATTCAACAAGCATTTATAAGGCTTTATCATGGAGAAGCTCATCATGTTCAACGTGATGTAGAATTAAAAAATGCAACAATTATTGTATATGGAAATATTTCAGAAGAAGAAAAAAATTTATTCAAAAAACTTGTTGATAGAAATTCGCATAATATGCTATTTGAAAATTATAAAATATTATTTGTTCAAGAAGAGGATTTAAATAATATTGTTAGAAAAGAGGTTTTATTATGGGGAAATTAATTATTATAAATGGAAGTCCTAGAGCTAGCAAATCTAACTCTAAAAAGTATGCAGAAGTATTTAAAGAGCATTATAAAGGGGAAATTTTAGAATATAATATTGTATCAAAAAAACACGAAGACTTATTTGAAAAAATAAATGAGTATTCTGATATTCTTTTTATATTTCCATTATATGTTGATAGTATTCCTGCAGTGTTTACAGCTTTTTTAAAAAGCTTGGAAGAATATAAGATTGATATTAAGCCTACAATACATGTATTAATTAATTGTGGATTTATTGAATCAGAACAAAATTTTATAGCGGTGGAAATAATAAAATTTTTTGCAAGACAAAATGGCTATCCTTTTGGATCTACTTTATGTATTGGTGGAGGAGAAGCTATAATGGGAACACCATTTGCTTTTTTAGCAAAAAGAAAAATTAAAAAGTTTGCTAACTCTATTAATAATGGTAAAAAAAGTTTTTATACTGTAACTATGCCATTAACTAAGAAACTTTTTATAAAAGCTTCTACAAATTATTGGATTAAATACGGTGAAAGAAACGGAATAACTAGAGAAGAAATGGAAACTATGAAAATTGAATAAATTATATAGAAAATATTATTAATTTTGTATTAAAATACCGTATTATTCAAAAAGAATATACGGTATTTTTTAGTGTTCAATTCAAAAATAGGAGGAGAATATGGATTTAAAAAATCAAATAGAAAATATAATTTGGCATATAGAAAACAATAGAGAGGTTTCTGGAGATACTATAGTGCTAAATGATGTGCTGAAAGCGTTAAAAAATATAGAAAAACGCTTAAAGTAGATTGGAAATTATTGCGAACTAAATGATCTTTGAAAATTGAATAATACGGTATTTAAATATTAAATGTAGTAAATAATATTTATGAGGTGAATATTATGAGAAAGAAAGTAATCTATATAGCAACATTAATAATAACAGTTCTAATTTTTGCTACAAACAATGTATATGCAAATACTCCTATTACGCCTATTAATAATGCTTACAAGGAAGGAATTTATAAATTAGATAAAAATGATAAAGGAGAATATAATTTGCAATACCAATTTATTAATAAAGATAGTGATTCTGCAATTATTGTATTGGATCAAAATGCTGATATAGTTTATAAAAATATAAACTGTAATAGAAAATGTAACGCTGGTACAATAACAAACAAGAATACTATTATATTAATAACCGATGGAGAAGTAGAGTTAGATTTTACTAAAATAAATTAGAGAGTAAATAGTAAAAAAATACCGTATTATTCAACTGAATATACGGTATTTTTTAGTGAGTAATTCAAAATTATTGTAAGTAGTTTTAATATGGTGAGAATTAAGGGGTATTTGGAATTAATATGTAAAGTATGATTTTTCTAGTGTATAATTGTATTATATGACAAATTTAAAAAGGATAGGAGAGGGAAATTATTCAAAAATGTATTAAATGCAAAAGAAACTTTTCATATGTGGAATTACTATTTTCTATATGGCCATTTTCTGGTTATAAAAAAATAGAATGTAAAAATTGTAATTTTGCATTGAAAATTAACAATGTATCTAGATTAATAATAGCAGTATTAATACCGTTACCTCTATTAGTTCAAACATATTTATTCAAATTAGGAATTAATATTCTAGTATTTTATTTACTATATTTATCATTCATTATTGTATTAAGTCCATTAATAGTAAGATATAAATTAATAGAATAATGGATAATCTTAATTAGTTATTCAGTAGATTAAATCAATAATCTTAATACGATGTAAAGGGAGAATAAAATGTGGGTTAGTTTTGCTATTATATGATTTATTATTTTATGTATAATTTTATATTATATCATCAGAATAGCTATAGAACATATATATTTATCTGTAATATTAAATGAATAGGGGGCTAATATGAATAAAATAAGATTTCTGCTAATAGTGTTAAGTGTATTTTTATTATATGGTTGTAATGATAATAATGTAGAACAAGATGAAAGTGAGGTTGGAAGTAATATTATTGTTCAAGAAGAAAATCTCGACGGAAAATTTACAGTTAGCGAAGTAGTTGAATACTTATGTTCAGAAAAAGTTAAAGATAGGGAATATAATAAAGAAGGGAATCAAAAAGCAACTGAATATATTGATGAATTGTATAAACAATTAAATTTAGAATTTGTTTTTGGTAAATCATATTTAGACAATTTTTCCTATGATGGTAGAAATATTAGCAATGTTATTGGCAAAATTAGTGGAAACGATAGCAGCACTGCTATTATTTTGACAGCTCACTTTGATGCTTGGTTTAATGGAGCTGTTGATAATGCATCAGGTGTTGCTACAGTTCTTGAAATAGCTAAATTATTAGAGGATACATCAAAAAAAGAGTCTCTTAATTATGATGTTATTTTTCTAATGACTAATGGAGAAATGGCTCTTTTTGCAGGCAGTAGAGATTTTGTAACAAAGCTTGAACAATTACAATATCAAAATATTTTTAACATAAATATTGACTGTGTTGGAATGAAAGATTCATATAATTCTAATCCTTTAGGTTTAAAAACTTTAAGTAGAATTAGTGAGTCGCAAATATTATATTCAGGTATTAAGGAGATTTTTAATAATAATAATATAGATTTTGTTGATGATTATCCTACAGAAAAGGCTAAAATTGCTTTTGAGCAAAATATGGGAGTAAGCGATTATTTTGCATTTGAGGAAAATGATTATCCGAATATTCATATATGTCAACAGGGTATTTCGGAATTTATTTTAAATGAAAAAGATACTCCAGAATTGCTAGATTATAAAAAGATAGAGAAGCTCGCTTATGTATTATCTATCTATATTAAAGGTATAATATTGTAAGGTATTAATTGAAGATATTTTTGGGGGGGATAGTTATGTGGGAAGAATTAGGGATTAGCGGTGGAACTGCTATTATCACTTTAATTGTAATATACTTTGTTATTAAATGGTCAGTTAAAAATGGAATTAAGGAAGCGTATAAAGATATTACAGGAAAGAAATTACCAGAAGATGAAGCATGGGTATTTTCTTTGAGAAATCATAAACACAAAGATTCAAATATTTAAAAATAACTACAAAGGTATATAAAATAAATTAAATATACTGTGAATAATATTAAAATATTAAGAAGATGAAATTAAATATTAAATTAATGAAAATACCGTATTATTAAAAAGTGAATATCCGGTATTTTTTATTCATAATTCAAAAATAAAGTACACTATTTTTAAATATTGTGAATGGTAAATTACAATCATAAAAGTGAATACATGGTATTTGTAATTAATATGTAAATTATACTTTATTTAGTGTATAATTGTTTTATTAGATGCTAAATATATGTGAGGAGAAAAATTATGAGCAATAAAAAAAATTGGATAAAAGCAGGTATATTACATTTTTCGTATGTTCTGTTGTTTAGTAAAGGTATAGGAGTATGACTTTATGAGAAAATATTATAGTTTTTGGATTTCTTATTGCAATATTTTTTAATTAATAATAAGGGGGGAATATTAATGGAGGGTATAGTTTGGATTATAGCATTAATTGGAGGGGTATATGTATTTGGCATGTCTACCTCGCCTAGTGGAGAAATAGAAAAAATTTCAGATGAAAAAAATATATATGGTATAAGTGAGGATTTAATTAATATCCTAAAACAGAAAAAAAATATTTACTTAATAAAGATTTTAATAGTATCAATAATAATATTTATTATTATAAGTAATTTTTTATACACTCAAGATAAATCTATAACATATCTTTTATCAGTTATTGTGGCAAGTATTTTAATTAAGGAATATGAAAGAAGATAATAGTTACAGATTGAGTAAAAGTTCTATATAAGATATGTACATTAAGAAAGCAAAGAATAGTTTACTATGAAGTGCTTAAAAATATAAAATATTACGACTTAAAAGGGTGTCCTAATGAACTGACCTATTGTGATGTAGACAGGGGTAGCTCATTAGGGTATCCTTTATTTTGTATTAATTTCCATATTATTTTAAAAATAAAACAAAAAACATTTATATAAAAATGAATTTATGAAAATAAATTTCAAAGTAAAAATGAAATTTATTTTCTTTTTTTTACTAAAAATCAATATAAAACCTTATTTAAATAATAAAATTAAGAAAAAAGAAAATAATTTATGAAAATTACTTGCAAAGTAAATGATTACATGATATTATAATATCAACAAGTGAAAATTATTTTCTTTAAATCTTGATGGGAGGAGTTTATATGCTAAATAAGGTAAAAGGTAAACTTATAGTTTCATGTCAAGCCTTAGATGACGAGCCATTACATAGTTCATTTATAATGGGAAGAATGGCAAAGGCAGCAAAAGAAGGTGGAGCAGTTGCTATAAGAGCACAAGGGGTAGAAGATATTATAGAAATAAAAAAAGTAACGGGATTACCTATCATAGGAATAATTAAGAAGTGTTATGAAGACTCACCAATATATATAACACCTACAAAAGAAGAGGTGGACAAGCTTTTAAATACTAAATGTGAAATGATAGCTTTAGATGCTACAGAAAGAAAAAGACCAAATGGAGAATCGTTAAAAGACTTAGTAGATTATATAAAAAGTAATGGAGTATTAGTTATGGCAGATATATCTACTTATGAAGAAGCAGTTAAAGCAGAAGAATTAGGTGTTGATTGTGTATCTACAACATTATCTGGATATACAAAGTATTCAACACAGGGAGATGGACCAGATTTAGAGCTTATTAAAAGGTTATCTAAAGATTTAAAAATACCTGTAATTGGAGAAGGAAAAATAAATACTCCGGAAGAATTAAGACAAGCATTTGAATGTGGAGCATATTCATGTGTAGTTGGAGGAGCAATTACAAGACCACAATTAATAACAAAGAAATTTGTTAAATCAATAAGTTAAATCATTTACTAAACTTTAATAAAAAATCATACTGGTAGACAAGCTATTAAGCTAAATACCAGATGTTTAGTAAATTAGAAATAAATAATTTTTTAAAATTTCAAGTAAACATTTACAAAATGGAGGGTTAAAAAATGAAGGGAATTTATTCAGCATTATTAGTATCTTTTGATAAGGAAGGAAACATTAACGAAAAGGGTCTTAGACAAATTATAAGACATAACATCGACAAAAATAAAGTTGATGGTTTATATGTTGGTGGAAGCACAGGAGAAAACTTTATGCTTTCAACAGAAGAAAAGAAAGAAATATTTAGAATTGCTAAAGATGAAGCAAAGGATGCAGTAAAGTTAATTGCGCAAGTAGGATCAATTAATGTTAAGGAATCAGTAGAACTTGCAAAATATGCAACAGAACTTGGATATGATTCATTATCAGCTGTAACACCTTTTTATTATAAATTTGATTTTGAAGAAATTAAGGATTATTACAATACAATAATAAATTCAGTTGACAACACTATGATAATTTACTCAATTCCATTCTTAACAGGAGTAAATATGAGTTTAGATCAATTTGCAGAGTTATTTGAAAATGAAAAAATAATTGGTGTTAAATTCACAGCAGCAGACTTCTATTTATTAGAAAGAATGAGAAAAAGATTCCCAGACAAATTAATTTATGCAGGATTTGATGAAATGATGTTACCAGCAACAGTTCTAGGAGTAGATGGAGCTATTGGTTCAACATTTAATGTAAATGGTAAGAGAGCTAGAGAAATATTTGAATTAGCTAAAGAAGGTAGAATTGCTGAAGCATTAGAAGTTCAACATGTTACTAATGACTTAATTACTGATATATTAGCAAACGGTTTATATGGAACTTTAAAATTATTACTAGAAGAAGAAGGTGTGGAAGCTGGATATTGCAGAAAGCCAATGAAGGAAGCTACACCAGAAATGGTTAAGCAAGCTAAAGTTATCTACAATAAATACTTCTAAAATTTAAAGGTATAAAGGAGAGATTAAAGTGAAGGGTTTTACATGGATTGATATGGTTGTGCTCGTAGTATATCTAGGAGCAGTTTTATTAGCAGGGTTAGCATTCTCAAAGAAAGAAATGAAGGGTAAGGAATTCTTTAAGGGGGATGGAACTATACCTTGGTGGGTTACATCTGTTTCTATATTTGCTACATTATTAAGTCCAATATCGTTCTTATCATTAGCAGGTAACTCTTATGGAGGAAGTTGGATATTATGGTTTGCACAATTAGGTATGATTATTGCAATTCCATTAACTATAAGATTCTTCTTACCTTTATATAGCAGATTAAAAATAGATACAGCATATGAATACTTAGAAATAAGATATAAAAATAAAGGCCTTAGAATTTTAGGTGCTTTAATGTTTATAATATATCAAATTGGACGTATGTCTATCATTATGTATTTACCATCTATGGTATTAGCTCAACTTACAGGAATTAATGTAAACATATTAATAATAGTTATGGGTGTTATTGCTATAATTTACTCATATACAGGTGGATTAAAATCAGTATTATGGACTGACTTTATTCAAGGTATGGTATTAATAGTTGGAGTTACATTTGCATTAGGATTCTTATTATTTAGTATCGATGGTGGAATAGGATCTGTATTTAGCGAATTAGCTGGAGGAAAGTTCTTAGCACCAACAGATGTAGTTTTTGATATAAACATATTAAAGAACAGTGCATTTATAATTTTAGTAGGTGCAGGGTTCAATACATTCTCATCATATATTTCAAGCCAAGACATAGTACAAAGATTTACAACTACAACAGATATTAAACAATTAAAGAAGATGACTTATGGAAATGGAGTATTATCAATATTCTTAGCAACAGTATTTTATTTAATAGGAACAGCATTATTTGTTTTCTATAATCAAAATCCAGCATTAGCACAAACAGCTCAACAAGACCAAATTTTTGCATCATATATAGCATACCAATTACCAGTTGGTATAACAGGAATATTATTAGCAGCTATATATGCAGCATCACAATCAACATTATCAACTGGATTAAATTCAGTTGCAACAAGCTGGACATTAGATATTCAATCTAAAATATCTTCTAAAGAATTAAGTTTTGAAAAGCAAACCAAAATAGCTCAATATATATCATTAGGTGTTGGTATTGTATCAATTGCAGTATCAATGGTACTTGCAAATGGTGAAATTAAATCAGCTTATGAATGGTTTAATAGCTTTATGGGATTAGTTCTTGGAGTATTAGCAGGAATCTTCGTTTTAGGAGCTTTCACAAAGAAGGCAACAAGCTTAGGTGCTTATGTAGCTTTTGCAGTATCAGCAGCACTTGTTGTATTCTTAAAGTACAATGTTCCAAGTGTAACTTCATGGGCATATGCAATTATTTCTATATCAACATCAGTAGTTGTTGGATATATAACAAGTTCTATAGAACTTGCTGTAACTGGCAAAAAGGTAAATACTTTAGATGCTGCAACAGTTTTCTGTGATAGAGAAACTGATGAATCTTTAAGAGGAGAACTAGAAGGAGTATAAGTATGATTTTTGGAAATATAAAAGATAAAGAAAGATATAATTTTATAGATGAAAGAATTTTAGAATGCTTTAAATATGCTATTGAAAATAACTTGAATGAATTTAGTACAGGAACTCATGAAATTAATGGTGATGATGTATTCGTTAACGTAGTATCTTATAAAACTACAAATAAAGCAGATAGATTTTGGGAAGCTCATAGAAAATACATTGATGTTCATTTAATGTTAGATGGAACAGAAAAAATTGCTCTTAATCATATTGATAATTTAGAGCAAAAGGAATATGAAGAAGAAGGAGATTTCTTACCTCTAAATGGAGAGGAATCTGCTGTAGTAACATTAGAAAAAGGTGATTTTTTAATATGTTACCCAGAAGATGCTCATATGACAGCTATAAAGGTTGATGAAAGTAAAGATATTAAAAAAGCAATATTTAAAGTAAAGATAATTTAAAAACTGTTAAGGGAGTATTTTTGTACTCCCTTTTAAGTAATTTTATAGATATAAGATAAATTGATAATGGCTTTTATAAAATATTGGTAGGTTTTAATTTAAAAAGTGGCAAAGGTGATATTATGAAAAAATATATTTGTATAGATATTGGTGGAACAGCAATAAAACATTCTGTTATAAAAGAAAATGGAGAAATTATTACAATGTCTCAAATTGATACAGAAGCTAGTAAAGGTGGATTGTCAATTTTAGAAAAAGCAAAAAACATAATAAGAAATTATATAACTGAACATAAAGTTGAGGGGATATGTGTATCAACAGCTGGAATGGTTGATCCTAAAGAAGGGAAAATAGTATATGCTTCTAGTTTAATACCAAATTATACAGGAGTTGAAATTAAAAAAGAGTTAGAAAAGGAATTTGATATACCCTGTGAAGTAGAAAATGATGTGAATTGTGCAGGGCTTGGAGAATACTGGCTTGGAGGCGCTAAAGATTCACATTCATGTGTATGCTTAACTATTGGTACAGGAATAGGTGGATGTGTTATAATTAATGGCAAAGTAATCCATGGCTTTAGCAATAGTGCCGGAGAAGTGGGATATATGCTAATTAATGGATGTGCATTTCAAGACATAGCTGCAACTAGCAAATTAGTTGAGAAAGTTGCAATAAGAAAGAATCTTAGTAAAGATAGCATCAACGGAAAGATAATTTTTGATTTAGCTAAAAAAGGTGATGTTGATTGTATTGAAGAAATAGATAATTTAGTTGATAATTTAGCATTAGGTATTTCATATATTGTGTATGTTATTAATCCAGAAGTAGTTGTGCTTGGCGGAGGAATAATGGCACAAAAAGATTATTTAAAAGAAAGAATTAATAAGGCTTTAAAAGAAAAACTTATTGAAAGAGTATATAAAAATGTTAAAATTGAATTTGCAGAAAATCAAAATAATGCAGGAATGTTAGGAGCTTTATATAATTTTAAAAGCAGATAATTATATAATTGTAAGATAATATAAAACAAAATATTAAGTAAAAGTAGTAGTGGCAGGAGAGAAGAAATGGGCATATTAAATCAGTTGGATACTCCAAATTTTAAGACAAGTAAGTCGGATAAGCAGATAATTGAATATATAAGAAATAATGCAGAAAAAGTTATTTACATGAGTATATCAGAAGCTGCAAAAGAAACTAATACAGGTGAAGCAACAGTAACTAGATTTGCTAAAAAAATGGGGTTTTCAGGGTTTCAGGATTTTAAGGTAACCTTAGCTCAAGAAATATCATTAAAAAATAGCAATAGTATTATTAATAATGAAATAAGTAATAATGAAGATGTATTAGAAACAGCTAATAAGCTTTTAAGAAACAATATTAATGTATTAGAAAGAACTGTTAATAAATTAAATACTAATGATATATATGAGTGTGCTGATTTAATAAAAAATTGCAAGAAGGCATATTTTATGGGAGTTGGATATTCAGGAATAGTTGCACAAGACTCTAATTATAAATTTATGAGAATAGGCATAAATAGCATGTATTATCAAGATACACATACTATGATAATGATGTCTGCACTTGCAAATGAAGGTGAAGTTGTATTAGCAATTTCTCATTCTGGAGAAACTGAAGAAATTATTAAGTCTGTAAAAATTGCAAAGGAAAATGGTGCGAAAATAATTGCAATAACTGAAAATGAAAATTCAACACTTGCAAGAGTTTCTGATATAAATTTAAATTATGTTTCTTCTGAAACTTTGCTTGAAAGTGGAGCAGTATCATCAAAAATAGCACAAATATTTATTGTGGATTTGATATATACACAAGTTGTAAAAGAAATGCAAATTGATGCTGTAAGTAGAAAAATTAAAACTACTGAAGCAATTTATAAGTAATTATAAGTTAAACAAGTAACAGTAAGGTATATTGATAAAGTTAATTAATTTAATAAGAATAATAGTTTGTTTAAGATAGAAAATTTAATAAGAGGATAATAAAAAATACCGTATATTGCATTTGTAATATACGGTATTTTTTATTGAGGGATTCAAACATTAAAATTAAAAGTAGAAGGTTAAATGAGATTAATTTTTAGTAATATACTAATATAATAGCTAAATTTCAATAATTGTTACATTAATATTAGAAAATTTAACAGGACAATTTGATTTGTTTATTAAACTTATAGTAGTACATGTTGAAGTTCTTATTATCGCTAAACCAATTATTTTTATTACTTCATTATTTGAAAATATTGTGGCAGAGTCCATTCCTGGATAAGGGTATCCATCTACTAATAGCTCTACATCAACTTTACTTTCATTAGAAATATCAAAATTAGTAGCATTTAAAGTACAGTTGAACATAAATGATTTCTTTGCAGATAAGTTGATAATTGGAGAGTTATTCATGTGCCTAATATTATAGCCTCTTTTTTGGATGTTTTTTGATAAAGAAATTAGTTGATTTTTTTGTTTAATTTCTATATTGGCTGTATTAATATATAAATAACTTTTTTCACATTGTGGAATATAGCATATTCTACAACAACCATCTGCGCCTGCAGGACCAGTAGGACCAGTTGGGCCTATAGAACCGGGAATTCCGGGAGTACCAGTACATCCAGTAGGACCGGTACAACCAAAGCAGCCTGGGAGACCAGTAGGTCCAGTAGGTCCAGTATTACCGGGAGTACCAGTAAAACCAGTACATCCAGTAGGACCAGTGGCACCAATAATACCAGTAGGACCAGTTGGACCAGTGGGACCAGTAGGACCGATAGCACCAAGAATACCAGTTGGACCAGTGGGACCAGTAGGACCGATAGCACCAAGAATACCAGGAGGACCAGTAGGTCCAGTTGGACCCGTATCACCGGGAGTACCAGTAAAACCAGTACATCCAGTTGGACCAGTGGCACCAAGAATACCAGTAGGACCAGTTGGACCAGTGGGA
>NZ_CBYM010000005.1 GCF_000577815.1 Clostridium saudiense
ATATACATAAAAAAATATTGTTTACTTTGAATTTGAAATTTATAATTAATATGTATTTAAGTATGGGATAATATATTGAGAGGTGTTATATGTTAAAGTATGAGGAGGTTGCTATTGATTTGCAAAATAAAATAGCAAACCATGAATATAAAGTTAATGATCAATTGCCATTAGAAAAGGAAATGTGCAAGAAGTATGGTGTGAGTAAAATCACTATAAAAAAAGCGGTTGATATGTTAGTTATAAAAGGGTTAGTTGTAAAACGAAGGGGATCAGGTACTTTTGTAAAGGATATTCAAAAGGATGAAATAAAAGAAATGAGTGAAAGTAACATGATTTCTGGATTTACGGGAGCATTTTCAGATAAAATAGTAGAGTCAAAAGTATTAGAATTTAGTATTATTCCTGTAAACGATGAAATTGCAAATAAATTAAGAATAGAATTAGATGAGTTTGTATATAATATATGTCGTGTTAGATATGCAAATGGAGAGCCATGCGTGATTGAGTATACATATATGCCAATAAGGGTTATAACTGGATTAAAGAAATGTATTTTAGAGAAATCTATTTATAGCTATATTCAAGATGTTCTTAATTTGAAAGTTAAAAGTGCACACAGAACGATAAGAGCCAAAAGTCCTACAGAAATTGAATGTAAATATTTAAATATTAATGAAAAGATTCCTGTTTTAGAAGTAGAGCAAGTAGCATTTTTAGATAATGGAGTACCATTTGAATATTCAATTTCACATCATAGAAATGATAAATTTGAATTTAAAAGTGTAATAATAAAATAGAAATACACGCACAATCTTTATTAAAAGATTTTGCGTGTATTTCTATTTTGTTAAAAAATTATATCTTTTAATAAAAAGAATATACTTTTATTTACGAAATACATATCTTTTATTATAATAGATTATGTAATAGATTTCAGAAAGATATATATAATTTGGAAGGAGCGATAATATGTCTAAGTTTAATGAGCTTATAGAGAAGTATTTAATCCCAACAGCAGGAAAGTTGAGCGCAAGTAGAATCTTATCAGTTTTACGTGACGCATTTATGTTAAGCTTTCCACTAACAATAGTAGGGTCTATAGCAATAGTTATAATGAACTTACCTTATTTAAATAAAGTAATAGGAGATAATGCTGTTGCTAATTTAACACAAACGTTAAGTATATTACCAGCAGCAACAATGAGTATTGCAACTTTATTTGTTATAATAGGGATTGGATATTATCTGGCAAAGAGCTATGATGTTGAACCAATTTTCCCAGCAGCTATATCAGTTGCAGCATTTTTAGTTTTAACACCACTTTTCGTAAATGGAGCAGATGGAAGTATAATATCAGATGTAATTCCACTTGAAAGATTAGGTGCTAAAGGAATGTTTGTAGGTATTCTAGCAGCATTCTTTGCAACAATATTATATGTATATATAGTTAATAAAAATTGGACAATAAAAATGCCGAATGGAGTTCCTCCAACTGTTGCTAAGTCATTTGCAGCATTAATTCCAGCATGTCTAGTTTTAGCAGTATTTTTAGTAATAAGAACGGTTTTCGTATTTACTCCATGGGGTAATATACATGATTGCATATATAACATAATTCAAATGCCATTAATGCATTTAGGTAGCGGATTAATTGCAACATTAGTAGCAGTATTTGCTATACAAATATTATGGTTCTTTGGATTACATGGACAAATTATAGTAAATTCAGTATTAGGTCCAATTTGGAATACTTTGTCATTACAAAATTATGAAGCTGGTTTAAGTCAACTAGATTTACCAAACATAGTTACAAAACAATTTATGGAAACATTTGGTGTTGGAATCGGTGGAACAGGAATGACTCTGGCTGTAATAGTAGGAATATTAATAATTGCAAAGAGTAAACAATTAAGAGAAGTTGCAAAATTAGCAGGACCAGCAAGTATATTCAATGTAAACGAACCAGTTATATTTGGATTACCAATAGTTATGAATCCAACAATACTTATACCATGGGTACTTGCACCAATGGTAGGAATAACTATAGCATATTTAGTTATGAAATTTGGAATAGTTCCAATGACAACAGGGGTTGCAGTACCATGGACTGTGCCAATATTCTTTAGTGGAATGTTAGCTACTAATTCACTTGCAGGTGGTTTATTACAATTAGTTGTATTAGGAGTTGTATTATTAATTTGGACACCATTTATAAAAGTAATGGATGTTCAAGCTATTAAGTTAGAAAAAGAAGCTGCAGAAAAAGCTAAAAATAGAGGTAATAGATTTAAAAAGGCAAAATCAGAAACTGCAGGTTTAGAAAAAGTAGAATAAGTGTATTAAATTAAAATTAATAATAAATATAAAATTAAAAAATGGAGGATGATTATTATTTAGATACCGATATAAAAGCACAATATGAATTAGATGAAAAAATTCATATTGTGCTTTATTTTTTTGTAAGGATAAGAATTATTATAAAAATAGGTATATTATAAAGAATATGAAATAGTAAAAAGCATAAAAAAATAAACCAGCCATAAAAGCTAGTTTAAAGAATAATTTATTTAGAATATTTTTTATGTGTCAAAATAAGTTCTTCTACTAACATTTTAAAAGTTTCAGTTGTCATTAATTGATCTTCTGCATGCATTAAAATTAGTGAGAAAGGTAATTGTTCACCATTAGCTTCTTGTTGAACTAATCCAAAATGACTATGATGAGCTTTTGATAAAAATTCTCCCGCTGTAGCAACTTTAGCATCAGCTTCATCAAACTTTTCTTCTCTAGCTAGTACTAAAGCTTCCATTAGCAAAGATTTTGCTTCTCCCACATTACTTATTAATTCAAATGATATTAATTCCATATTGTTTTCTATAATATAACCTCCTAAAAAGTATATACTTATTATACTACAAAGCATTACATTTTACAATAAAAAATATATTTTATTTAACTTGTATAAAATATAAATAATTAGTAGAATAGTGTATAAGAAATTAAATTTGAAAGCGAGTTTTTAGAAATGTTAAAATATGAAAAAATAGCCTTTGATATAAAGGAAGACATATTAAGTGAAAAATATAAACCTAATGAACAACTTCCTTTTGAAAAAGAATTATGCGAAAAATATAATGTAAGTAAAATGACAGTTAAAAAAGCTTTAGATCTATTAGTTAATGATGGTTTAATAATAAAAAGAAGAGGTTCTGGAACTTTTGTAAAAGATATAACTGAAAAAGAAATTCAAAGGATTATAGAAAAAAAACAATTTTCAGGATTAACAACTACTAGTATAGGTCATAAAGTTACTAGTAAAGTTTTAGAATTTAAGATTATTAATGCAACAAAGGAAATTGCTGATATATTAAAAATTGAAGAAGATGAATTTATTTATTTTGTACATAGGGTAAGATATGTAGATGATAAAGCTGTAGTTATTGAAAAAACATACATCCCATTAAATCTTATTCCAGGGATGAAATTAGCAGATGTAAAAAAATCTATATATGGATATATTAAAGATAAACTAGGTTTAAATATTCAAAGTGCTCATTCAACTGTGAGAGCTATGAAAAGTGATGAGTTAGATAGAAAATATTTAAATTTAGAAAAAGATGAGCCAATTTTAGAAGTTGAAAGAGTTGCATATTTAGATAATGGAAAAGTATTTGAATATTCATTTTCTAGACATAGATATGATAAATTTGAATTTAAATCAATTACAGTAATATAATAATTTAAATAAAAGATGCTTAATTAGCAAAATAAATGCTAATTAAGCATCTTTTATTTTTTTTTATAAAGTTTATAAATGAAAAAACATCATTAAATACTGATAATAAGCTGGATTAACTTTTAATATGGAAGTAAAAGGAGATACTAAAAAAATAAAAGATATAACTTGTTTTATAAAAGTATAGACATATTAAAAAAGAAAATATATAATATAAGTGTAAAACGGCTTAAATATTAAAAATAAAATAAATTTTGAATAATGAAACTCTAAGGGGGAAAAGAATGGACAAGAAGTATATATTTCCGAAGGATTTTTGGTGGGGCTCAGCTACATCAGGACCACAATCAGAAGGTGATTTTAATAAACCACATAAAAGTGTATTTGATTACTGGTATGAAGTAGAGCCAGAAGCATTTTTTGATAGAGTAGGACCATCAGTTACATCTAATTTCTATAATAGCTATAAAGAAGATTTAGCAATGTTAAAAGAAATAGGGTTAAACAGTTTTAGAACATCAATTCAATGGACTAGACTTGTAAAGGATTTAGAAACAGGAGAGCCAGATGAAGATGCAATAAGATTTTATAATGATGTTATAGATGAAACAATAAAAAATGGAATGATTCCAGTAATGAATTTACATCATTTTGATATCCCGGTTGAGTTATATAATAAATATGGTGGATGGGAATCAAAACATGTTGTTGATTTATTCATAAAATTTGCTGAAACAGCATTTAAATTATTTGGTGATAGAGTTAAGTATTGGACAACTTTCAATGAACCAATAGTTGTTGTTGAGGGAGAATATTTATATCAATTCCATTATCCAAAATTAGTTGATGGTAAAAAGGCTATGCAAGTTTTATTTAATTTAAATCTTGCGTCTGCAAAGGTAATCAATAAGTTTAGAGAACTTGGATGTGATAAAGATGGTGGGAAAATTGGTATAGTTCTAAACTTAACTCCAGCATATCCAAGAAGTAATAGTGAAGAAGATTTAAAAGCTGCTAAAATTGCAGATGATATATTCAATAATTCTTTCTTAGATCCAGCTGTAAAAGGACACTTCCCAGAATCATTAGTTGAATTATTAAAAGAAAATGGAGTTATGTGGGAAGCTACAGAAGAAGAAATGAAAATAATATCTGAAAACACTATTGATTTCTTAGGGGTTAACTATTATCAACCAAGAAGAATACAAGCTAAGGAAAGTGAATTTGATAACTCAAAGGGTTGGTTACCGGATAAGCATTTTGATTATTATGATATGCCAGGAAAGAGAATGAATCCTTATAGAGGATGGGAAATATATCCACAAGCTATGTATGATATAGCTATGAATATAAAGAATAATTACAATAATATTCCTTGGTACATTTCTGAAAATGGAATGGGTGTTGAAGGTGAAGAAAAATATATAGATGAAAATGGTGCAATTCAAGATGATTATAGAATTGAATTCTTTGAAGAGCATTTACAATACTTACATAAAGGTATTGTAGATGGATCTAATTGTTTTGGATATCATTCATGGACTCCAATTGATTGTTGGTCTTGGTCAAATGCATATAAAAATAGATATGGATTTATAGCTGTAGATTTAGCAACACAAAAGAAGACAATTAAAAAATCAGGTAGATGGATTAAAGAAGTAGCCCAAAATAACGGATTTTAATTTTAAATAATAGTAAATATTATAGGGGAAGATTTTAAGTATCTTTCCCTATAATAGATTTTTAAAAAGTAGAAGGGATAAAATAATATGAGTAAAGAATACGTTGTTGCTGTAGACTTAGGTGGAACAAAAATTTATACAGCATTAGTTGATTTAGATGGAAATATGGTAAACGAAAAAATTGTTGGCACTGAAGCTGATAAAGGTGTTGAAACAATAGTAAACAATATTAAATCTACTATAAATTATGTTATAAATGGAATAGATAAAAATAACATAAAAGCAATAGGAATTGGATCACCAGGTCCTCTTGATGTAAAAAAGGGGTTAATAGTAGCACCTCCAAATTTACCTTTTAAAAATTATAATATAGTTGAGGAATTGAAAAACACATATGAACTTCCAACTTTCTTAGATAATGATGCTAATGCTGCAACTCTAGCTGAGTATATGTTTGGAGTTGGTAAAGGTACAGAAAATATGGTTTACGTAACTGTAAGTACTGGAATTGGTGGCGGAGCTATATTAAACGGGAAAATATATAGAGGAAGCACTTCAAATGCACTAGAAGTAGGACATACTACTGTTTCTGAAAATGGACCAAGATGTGGATGTGGCAATAAAGGATGCTCAGAAAGAATGTCTTCAGGAACAGCTATAATGAAGAGAGCAGTAGAAGCTGTTAATAGTAATGTAAAAACATCACTTAAAGATTATGAAAATGTAAGTGCTAAGGAAGTATTTATAGAAGCAGCTAAAGGTGATTATGTTGCTAATGATATCTTAAACGAATCATTATCATATTTAGGATTAGTAGTTTCTAATGTAATGAACACATTAGATCCAGATATGGTAGTCCTAGGTGGTGGAGTTATTAATGGTGGAGATATTGTAATTGAAAAAGTGAGAGAAGTTGTTAATAGTAGATGTTTAGATATAATAGCAGAGAACTGTAAGATTGAAAAATCAAATTTAGAAGGAAAATCTGGTGTTTTAGGAGCTGTTGCATTAGCTATAAGTGAATTAAAATAATAAATTTTAAATATTATGTTTATAATGTAAATTTTATATAAAAGGAGAGTAAAGAGATGTATCCAATAAGATTTGAGAATATTTATTATGATAAAATATGGGGTGGAAGAGATTTAGAAGAGTTCAGAACAAATTTACCAGAGGGAGATATTGGTGAAAGTTGGGATATAGCTTGCCATCCAAATGGAACAGGAATAGTTGCAAATGGTGAATTAAAAGGAAAATCATTTACTGAAATAATTGAAGAGTTTGGACATTCATTAGTTGGTACTAAGGTTAGCACAGAAAAATTCCCTCTATTAGTTAAATTAATTAACTCAAGAGAAAAACTTTCTGTACAAGTTCACCCTGGTGATGAATATGCTAAGAGAGTTGAAAATGAATTTGGTAAAACAGAAGCTTGGTATGTTGTAGCAGCAAAACCAGGAGCTAAATTAATTGTTGGGACAAAAAATTGCGATAAAGCTGTATTTGCTAAAGCAATTGAAGAAGGAAAATGTGAAGATTACTTAAATGTTATTGATGTTAAAAAGGGTGATTGTTTCTTAATTAATAGTGGATTAGTTCATGCTATTTGTGAAGGGTTAATAATTGCTGAAATTCAACAAAATTCAGATGTAACATATAGAGTTTATGACTATGGAAGACCAAGAGAAATTCATGTTGAAAAATCTCTTGATGTAATTAACTTTGATTTAGAAGCAGCAAATTTATCTAATAACGAAGTTGTTAAATTTGATGGATTCTCAAAAGTTGATTTCTGTGAAAATGAATATTTTGGAATGCAAAAAATTAATGTTGAAAATCAATGGAGTGATTGTAGCAATGAAGAAAAGTTCTTTATTTTAACATTTGTAGAAGGTAATGGGATTATAGAGGGAGAAGGTTTCTCAGAAGAAATCAAAATGGGAGATAGTTATTTAATTCCAGCTACTTTAGGAAAATATGTTGTAAAAGGAAATATTGAAGTAATTAAAAGCTACCCAATGTAATTATATAATCACCTCTAGGTAAAGTTCGTTATATGAACTTTATCTAGAGGTGTATTTTTTATAGAAAAAGTGATTTAGTTGAATATTATTTCTTTTCACTGTAAAAAATAATTAGGTAGATATTTTAGAAGAAAATAAAAATTTCATTTATTTCTAAAAATAAGGAGGATTTGAAATGAAAAATTTTGTTGAGATTGTAGACGTTGTTGCAAGACAAATATTAGATTCAAGATGTTTTCCAACAGTTGAAGTTGAAGTTTATCTAGAAGATGGAACAATGGGTAGAGCAGCAGTTCCATCAGGAGCATCAACTGGAATTTATGAAGCAGTTGAATTAAGGGATGGTAAAAAAGATTATTACATGGGAAAAGGTGTTTTAAAAGCTGTTGAAAATGTTAATGATACAATAGCAGAAGAATTGATAGGATGTAATGTATTTGATCAAACATACATTGATAAAATGCTAATAGAACTTGATGGATCAAATAATAAGGGAAACTTAGGAGCTAATGCTATATTAGGAGTTTCATTAGCAGTAGCACAAGCAGCTGCTAATTATTTAGGATTACCTTTATATCAATATGTTGGAGGAGTAAATGCAAAGGTACTGCCAGTTCCAATGATGAATATTATTAATGGTGGTTCACATGCAGACAATTCGGTTGACCTTCAAGAATTTATGGTTATGCCAGTTGGATTTGATAATTTTGATAAAGCAGTTCAAGCTTGTGCAGAAGTTTATCATGCATTAAAGAAAACTTTAAATGATAAAGGATATTCTACTGGTGTTGGTGATGAAGGTGGATTTGCACCAAACTTAAAGAGTAATGCAGAAGCTATTGAAGTAATTTTAGAAGCTATCAAGAAAGCTGGATATGAACCAGGAAAAGATATATTTATAGCTATAGATGCTGCATCATCTGAATATTATAAAGATGGTAAGTATGTGCTAGAAAATGAAGGTAAAACTTTAACTGCATCAGAAATGGTTGATTTCTTTGAAGATTGGGTAAATAAGTATCCTATTATATCTATTGAAGATGGAATGGCCGAAGAAGATTGGGAAGGTTGGAAGCTACTTACTGATAGATTAGGTAAGAAAGTTCAATTAGTTGGTGATGATTTATTTGTTACTAATACTCAAAGATTAGAAGAGGGAATTAAGAAAGGTGTTGCTAATTCAATTCTTATTAAGTTAAATCAAATAGGTACTTTAACAGAAACTTTAAATGCTATAGAAATGGCTAATAGAGCTGGATATACAGCAGTTATTTCTCATAGAAGTGGTGAAACTGAAGACACTACTATTGCAGATTTAGTTGTTGCTGTAAATGCTGGTCAAATTAAAACTGGTGCTCCTGCAAGATCTGAAAGAGTTGCTAAGTATAATCAATTAATTAGAATTTCTGAAGAACTTGATGATGTTGCAGAATTTAGAGGTAAAAAAGCATTCTTCAACATTAAAGAATAATAAATAAGTTGCGGTATAAGGTCGTACTTTTTAAGAGTACGACTTTTGTATTATAAATATACAAATTAATTATAAAAATTTACATACTTTTATTAAGATTTATTAGGTATTTTTAAGGTAAAGGGTATTTTATAATTATTGTATGAAGAAAGAAAGTTATACTTATACTACTGAAAACCTATGAGTTTGATTAGTTTAGATTACTCTAAGCTAAATAGTAAGCTATCTGTTAAGATGGAGGTAGATGTGAATGAATTTTACTATTACTAAAGAAATGATAAAAAATTCATTAGTGAATAAAGGAGATGTAGCTAGAATAGTAGAAGTTATTAGAAAAGCTAATAGCGGTCAAGATATAAGTATAGCATTTTTAGGTGGGTCCATAACTGAAGGATGTAATGCAACAAGTTTTGAAAAGTGTTATGCAAGTAGGGTTTATTCTTGGTTTAAAGAAAAATTTAAAAACATAAATATTAATTATATAAATGCAGGTGGAGGAGCTACAGGTTCAATAATAGGTGTTCATAGAGTTCAAAAGGAGGTATTATCTAAAAATCCAGATATTATATTTATAGATTTTGCTGTAAACGATACAGAAAGTATGTGGGATAAGATAGGATATGAGAGTTTAATTAGGAGAATATTATCAGTAAAAAAAAATCCAGCGCTTATAGAAATATTTATGAGTGATTGCAATTTTAATAATGTTCAAGAGCAGCAAATAGAAATAGGAAAAAGATATAATTTACCCATGATTAGTTTTAGGAATGCAATTTATCAAGAAATTAAGGCTAATAAATTAGAATGGAATCAAGTTTCTGATGATGAAATTCACCCTAATGATTATGGACACTTTATAATTGCAGAATTATTAATAGATTTTATAAATAATATTATAAATAATTTAGATGGACAAGGTAAGGATAAAGTAGAATTAGGTGCTCCATTGTATGGAGATAAATATATAAGTGGTAAAATATTAAATAATAAGAATTTACAAGTAAGTTATGTTAATGGTTTCTTGGAAGATAATGAAGGTTTTCAAGTATTTAAAGAGGGATGGAGGTATATTTCAGATAATGGGGGGAAAGCAACCTTAATATTTGAAGTGGAAGGGAAAAATATATTTTTATTGTATAAAAAATCAATTAAAAAAACTGCAGGTAAACTACACGTTAAGGTTGATGGAACTAAAGCTATGTTAGTAAATACTTACTTTAAAGGTGGTTGGGGAGAGTATGCAGAGACTAGGATATTAGTAAATGATTTAGAAATAGGAAAACATAAAGTAGAGATAAGAGTAGTTGATGAAGAAAAACCTGTGGAAGTAAGAGTAATGGGACTTTTGGTATCATAGATAATTAAAATATTAAGCATTAAAAACCATGTTAAAACAAACATGATTTTTTTATGAATTATTTGATGAATAAAACTATTTTTCAGATTTATAGTAAATTTTTAAGATATATAATTATATATATCAAAAAAGTATAAAATTATAATGTGAGAAATATAAACTAATTTTAAATATTGATTTTAATATAGCAGATATAGGAGGCGTATTATGGGGTTTAAAGTAACTGATGAAATGATTAAAAACTCTTTAGTAAGTAAGGGGGATATTGCAAGAATTGTACAAGTAATTAAGAAAGCTAAGAGTGGACAAGATATTACAGTAGCATTCTTAGGTGGATCAATAACACAAGGATGTAATGCAAGTAATTTTGAACAATGCTATGCAAGTAGAACTTATAGATGGTTTAAAAATACATTTAGTGATATAAACGTAAAATATATAAATGCAGGAGTAGGGGCAACAGGTTCGGTAATAGGAGTTCATAGAGTTGAAAATCAAGTATTATCTTATAATCCTGATATAGTATTTATCGATTTTGCAGTTAATGATAAGAATATAATTTATGATAAAAAAGCATATGAGAGTTTAGTAAGAAGAATATTATCAATGGAAAATCCACCAGCAATAGTAGAAGTGTTTATGACAAATTTTGATGGTAGTAATGTACAAGACCAACAAATAGAAATAGGAAGAAAATATAATTTACCAATGATAAGCTTTAGAAATACTGTTTATACTGAAATGATTGAAAATAGATTAAAATGGGATGAAGTTGGAAGTGATGAAGTTCACCCAAATGATTATGGACATTTTATAATATCAGAATTATTAATAGATTTCATGAAAAATATATATAACAATTTGGAAGAGCTAAAAGTTAATAAAATAGAGCTTGGAGAACCGTTGTTTGGAGAAGATTATATAAATGGTAAAATATTAAATAATAATAATTTAATATGTAAAGAGGTATCTGGATTTAATTTAGATAATGAAGGTTTTCAAGTATTTAAAAATGGATGGAAGTTTGATTCTACACAAGGAAAAGAAGCTTTATTAAAAGCTTCAATAGAAGGTAATAATATATTTTTACTTTTTAAGAAGTCTATAAAAGATACGGCAGGAAAGTTAGAAATAAAAGTTGATGGTAATAATGTAATTACGGTAGATACATTTTTTGGAAAAGGGTGGGGAGATTATTCTGCAACGCAGGTTTTAGTAGAAAAATCATTAAATAAAAAACATGAAATTGAAATAAGAGTAATAAATGAGGATAAACCAGTTGAAGTAAATATAATGGGATTTTTAGTTTCTTAGGAGGATAATTATGTACTTAAATGAGTTAGATAAAGAAAAATATATATTAATAGAAGCAGATAATTCAAATTATCAATATATGGGAAGAGTGGACTTTGAAAACCCTAAATCACCAACAATTATTTATGCTGGAAGTATGATTAAGACAAAATTTACTGGGACAAGTATTAAAGTTGCTATTAAAAATATACATGCATGCTATGAGAATGCTATTGGGTTTATCATAGATGGAAATATAACAGGTAAAGCTGTTATAGAAGAACATGATAAGGATATTGTTTTAGATATTGCTGATGAATTAAGTGAAGGGCTTCATGATTTAATTTTATTTAAGAGGTCAGATGCTGCTCATTATTTTGATTTTTATGGTGTGGTGCTAGAAAAAGGATGCCATTTAGAAAAGCCAGAGGCTAAAAGTAATAGAAGAATAGAATGTTTTGGTGATTCTGTATCAGCAGGTGAGGTTTCTGAAGCTATTGATTATGTTGGGAAGGTTGATCCAGAAGGGCATGAAGGAATATATTCTAATGCATGGTATTCTTATTCTATGATGACTGCAAGAAATTTAGGGGCTGAGATTAATAATAATGCTCAAGGTGGAATTGCAGTATTAGATGGCACAGGATATTTCAATCCAAGCTTAGGTTATAGAGGATTAGAATCTACTTACGATAAATTAAGATATAGTGCAGAGCTTGGAGAGTGTAATAAGTGGGATTTTAATAGATATACTCCACATGTAGTTATTATGGCTTTAGGTCAAAATGATTCACATCCAGTTGACTATATTAATGATGATATGGAAAAAAGGGAACATTGGAAATCTAAATATAAAGAAATTATTCTTGATTTAAGAAGCAAATATCCTAATGCACTATTTGTTGTTATTACAACTTTATTATGTCATAACGAAGGTTGGGATACTGCGTTAGATGAAATGACAAAAGATATTAATGATGAAAAAATTGTTAGATTTAAGTTTAAAAGAAATGGTATAGGAACACCAGGACATTTAAGAATTCCTGAGGCAGAAGAGATGGCAGAGGAATTGACTGGATTTATAGAAAGTTTTGGAGAAGAAATTTGGAATTAATTATCTAGTATAAATAATGTAAAAGTAAATTTTTATTATTAAATTAAAATTTTTTATACTTTTCAAACATTTTTACAGATATATATACAAAAACAAAGATAAAGTAGTAAATGTATAGAAATTAAATTTAATACATAGTAAATTAAGTATGTAATTGTTAACAAGGTTTTTGAAGAAATATTTTTTGTTAAGTAAATTATTAAACTCAGATACTTTGTATTAAGAAAAATAGTAAATAACTTTATATTTTTAGATATAAGATGGAGGGTATTATGGAAAAAGTTAAGATTTACGGTGATGCAGTAAAAAACATGCCATGGCAAGAAAAACCAGAAGGATTTGATGGAGTTGTTTGGAGACATGATAATAATCCTATAATTGATTGGAATCCAACAAAGAAGAGTGCAAGAATATTTAATAGTGCAGTACTTCCATATGAAGATGGATTTATAGGTGTATTCAGAGCAGATCATAAAAATGGTAGACCACAATTACATTTAGGAAGAAGTACAGATGCTTTAAATTGGGATATAGAGGATGAAGAAATTCATTGGGTAGATGAACAAGGAAATGATTATCAACCAAGTTATGCTTATGACCCAAGATTAGTTAAGATAGAAGATACTTATTATATTGTTTGGTGTTGTGACTTTGGTGGAGCAGCATTAGGATTAGGAATGACAAAAGATTTCAAGACATTTGTAAGACTTGAAAATCCATTTATTCCATTTAACAGAAATGGTGTTTTATTCCCAAGAAAGGTTAATGATAAATTCTTATTATTAAGCAGACCAAGTGATAGTGGACATACTCCATTTGGAGATATATTCTTAAGTGAAAGTCCAGATTTAGTTCACTGGGGAAGACACAGAAGAGTTATGACAAAAGGTGGCCAAGGTTGGTGGCAAGGAACTAAAATAGGTAGTGGTGCTACACCAATTGAAACATCTGAAGGATGGTTAATGTTCTATCATGGTGTTTCTGGAACTTGTAATGGATTTGTATACAGCATGGGTGCTGCTATATTAGATAAAGAAAATCCTTCAAAAGTTCTATATAGAACAAGAGATTACCTACTAACTCCTGAAAAAGAATATGAAACAACAGGATTCGTTCCAAATGTAGCATTCCCATGTGCAACACTTCAAGATCCTGAAACAGGAAGAATAGCAATTTACTACGGAGCAGCAGATACTTATGTTGCAGTAGCATATGCTCAAGTTGATGAGTTAGTTAAATATATAAAAGAAAATTCAGAATTAGTTGACGGTGATGATGTAGAATATAAGTAAGGTTCTAAATCTTCGATTTAGTTAATCGAACTTGCTTGAAGCTCCAAATTTTAATTTGGCTAGTTGAAAGTACACTTTAGTGTACTCAGCGACTGAAGGGAGTCGAGTTTCCTTTAATTAAGCTTAAACGATACATTTTTATAAATTTTCCTCAAGAAGGTCTGTGCACTTAGGTGTACGGCCTTTTTTCATTTCTTACGAAAATGTAATTATAATGCAATATTAATCGATGTTGCAAGCTTTCATATTTTTATAAAATTAATATTGTAAGAAAAGTTAAAATAAACTGTTTCTAAAATGTTAATAAAATTTTAATAAATAAGTAGATTTACGTAAGCAAATATTAAGATTTAGGTTTGTAAATTCTTAATATTTAAATTTTATAATGTGAATATAGTAAGAAGGTTGGGGGATAAGGTATGAATATATTAATTTTAACAGGAAAATTTGGAATGGGGCATTATTCAGCGGCGGAGGCGATAAAGCAAGAAATAGAAGAAAATTATAAAGATATCAATGTAAATATAAAAATAATTGATATTATAGATTATTTATTTCCAGCCATAAGTAGTTATGTTTATAAAAGTTTTGATACTTTAGTTAGTAAATGGGCTAACCTTTATAATTTTATAAATACTAATAATGAAGAGCGGAATATAAAGACATTTAATTATTTATTTATTAAAAAATTGGATAAATTATTTGATAAATATAATCCAGAAGTTGTTATTTCAACTTTGCCAATAAGCTCTCAATATATTTCAAAATATAAATCAATAAAAAAATCTAATGTACCATTACTAACATTTATTACTGATATATCAAGTCATAGTGAGTGGATTCATAAAAATACAAATTATTATTTTGTTGGAGATGAAAAAATAAAAGGTAGTTTAGTTAATAAAGGTATTAGTGAAGAAAAAATAATTATAACTGGAATTCCAGTGAGAAAACAATTTAGAGAAATTGATATGGATTTAAACAAAAATAATAAGAAAAAAGAAGTTCTTATTATGGGCGGAGGATTAGGATTAATATCAGTAAATGATGAATTGTTTGAAGTACTTAATAATGTAAAAGATATAAAAACAACAATTATAACAGGAAATAATAAAAGTATGTATGAATACCTTAGAGACAAATATAAAAATATTAAGGTTATAGGATATACGGAAGAAGTAAGCAAATATATGAAAAATTCAGATTTAATAATTTCAAAATCAGGGGGAATAACTTTATTTGAAGCAATTTATAGTGAAGTTCCAATGTATGTTATAAATCCATTTTTAGTTCAAGAAATTAAGAACTCAAAGTTTATAGAAAAAGAAAAAATAGGAAAAGTAATTAGAGACAAGGATTTTGATATAGTTTCAGATATTTTAAATCTTATTAATGATGATGATGAAATTACGAAGATGAAAAATAATATGAAAAATATAAAAAGCAGAATTAATCAAAATGAAATTATAAATGTTTTAGATAAATTTATGAAGGGGGCATAATCATGGGAATTATAGTTGTAATACTATTTTTAATATTATCATATAGTGTTATTCCAACTTTTTATTTTAAGATTAAGGGCACACCGATAATTAAAAATATTAATGAAGAAAAATATTTAGCATTAACCTTTGATGATGGACCAGATGAAAATTATACAAAACAATTATTAGATTTACTTAAAAAATATGATATAAAAGCTACATTTTTTTGTGTAGCAAGCTTTGCAGAGAAAAATAGTGAAATAATTAATCGTATGAAAGAAGAAGGACATACTATTGGATTACATTCCTTTGAGCATAAAAATGCCTTAATAAAGGGACCTTTATATACTAATAAGGATTTTAAGGAAAGTTCAAAGATAATGAAAGAATTAGATATAGATATTAAATCTTTTAGACCACCATGGGGGCATTTGAATTTAATGACATTATTTAATATAAGAAAATATGATTTTAAATTAGTTCTTTGGGATGTGATTATTGGCGATTGGAAATCAGATATAACTGCTGATGAAATTTCAAGACGATTATTGAAAGAGTCAAAAAATAAAAATGTTATTTGCCTTCATGATGGAAGAGGTAGCAATGGGGCTCCAGCAAGAACAATAGTAGCATTAGATAAAACAATACCAATATGGTTAGAAGAAGGGTTTAAGTTTTTAAATGTAGGAGAACTTTATGAATAGTATGAGTTTAAAAAAGATTTTAAAAAGCAGTTTGCTTTTTATTGCACTTATAGGCGTTACTTTTTTTGTAGTTTTTAAAGATAATAGTTTAAATAATATAGTTGAAACATTAAAGTCTGTAAATTTAACATATATATATGTAGGAATTTTATTTATGTTTCTTTTTATATGTTGCGAAGCTATTAATATAAGACGTATGTTAAGATTACTTTCATATGATATAAGTATTGTTAATGGATTAAAATATGCATTTGTAGGTTTTTTCTTTAGTTCAATAACTCCATCTGCTTCGGGTGGACAACCAATGCAAATTTATTATATGAAGAAAGATAATGTTGATATTTCACATTCATCACTTGTATTGTTAGTAGAGTTGGCTAGTTTCCAATTTGTTACTATAGTTATTGCATTACTAGCGTTCATAGGAAATTATAAATTTATTATAACTTTAAATCCAGCAATTAAGGTTTTAATCTGGGTAGGAATTATATCTAACACTATAGTATTTCTATTTATAGTTTTAGCTATATTTTCAAAAAAGTTTATATCAAAGACGATAGAATTAATTTTTAAGTTAGTAAGTAGGGTTAAATTTATAAATTTAAATAAGTTAATTAAGAACATTGATGAGGAAATTAATCAATATCAAGAAGGAGCTAAATTTATTAAGGAAAATAAGATGGTTATTGTAAAAGTAATTTTAACAACATTTGCACAAATATGTTTCAATTACAGTATTACCTTCTTTGTATATAAAGCTTTTAACTTATCAACATATTCATTTTTGACTGTTTTTTCTTTGCAATCTATATTGTTTATATCAGTATCAGCAATACCTCTTCCAGGTTCTGTTGGGAGTAGCGAAAGTAGTTTTTTAACACTATTTAAGACACTTTTTCCAGTAAGTACGTTAAGCTCAGCTATGTTATTAAGCAGAGGAATTAGTTTTTATTTATTTGTAATAATTAGTGGTATCGTAGTATTATTCATAGGGATATTTAAGAAGAATTTAAAAGAAAAGTATATGAATAATATGACTTTAAACGATAAAATAGCAATAAGTAAGTAAATATGTTTAATAATGGGGCTATTTGTAAATAATCTTGATATATAGTATATATTATGTTATGATGAAGTATATGAATATGCACGAAAAGTACAATATGGGAGGTGTAACCGTGAAAACTTTTTTATTTGTTTTAGAAGCGGTTTTAGGATTAATAGTTGTTATTTCAATATTAATGCAAAAAAGTAAAGCTGATGCTTTAAGCGGGTTAATTCAAGGTAGCAAAAGTGAAACGTTCTTCACTAAGAATAAATCAAAGACAAAAGAAGCAATGCTAGTTAAAGTAACAATAGTTTCAATGCTTTTATTTGCAATAAATACGATAGCATTAAATTTAGTTTAAGATATTTAGGGAGTGTATCGATAAGTAATTTGATACACTCCTTTTATTAATGTAAAAAGTAAGTTGTAAATTTGCTTTTAATATGTTTAAAGATAAAATTATTGAATAAAATTATAGTATAAGATATTTAATTCGCTGTATTGAATAAAAAAACAAACATGTGGTAGTATAATAAATAGTGTGTATAAGAAAAAAATGGAGATATTATAAGTTAGACGGAGGAAATTAAATGGGAATAAAAGAAACCCTACTTAGCTTCATGAGAGAAGAAGCATATAGACCGATGGATATTCAAGAATTGGTTACAGTTTTTGATATTAATCCAGATGAATATAAAGCTTTTAAGAGAGCTTTAAAAGTAATGGAATTAGAAGGTTCAATTGTTAGAACTAAAAAAGATAAATTTGCAGTGCCTGAAAGACTAGGATTAATAAAAGGAAAACTTCAAGCACATAAAAAAGGATTTGGATTCTTAATACCAGAAGAAGAAGGCGAAAGAGATGTCTTTATACCAAGTTCATTTATTAATGGTGCAATGAATAATGATAGAGTTCTTGTACAAATTACTAGAGATGATATCAACGGTAAGAAAAGAGAAGGGGAAGTTATAGAAATACTTGAAAGGGCAAATACTAAAATAATTGGTGTTTATGAAGATAATAGAAATTTTGGATTTGTTGTTCCAGAGGATACTAGATTAAATCAAGATATTTTTATTTCTAAAAAAGACAAAAATGGTGCAATGCATGGTGATGTAGTTATTGTTGAAGTAACTAGGTGGCCAGATAAAAGAAGAAGTCCAGAAGGAATAGTTAAGGAAGTTCTAGGTAAAAAAGGTGAAAAAGGATTAGATATTTTAACTATAATTAAAAAGCATGGGCTTCCAGAAGAATTCCCTCCTAAGGTACTAGCATATGCTGAAGGTATATCTGAGGAAATAGAGGAAAAAGAAATTAAGAGAAGAAAAGATATAAGAAATCTTAGAATGGTTACAATAGATGGAGAAGATGCTAAGGATTTAGATGATGCTGTATCTATTGAAAAATTAGATAATGGTAAGTATAAATTAGGGGTTCATATAGCAGATGTAACTCATTATGTTAGAGAAAAGAATCCACTAGATAAAGAGGCTTTAAAAAGAGGTACTTCTGTTTATTTAATAGATAGAGTTATTCCTATGCTACCTAAAAAGCTTTCAAATGGAATATGTTCTCTTAACCCTAAAGTCGATAGATTGGCATTAAGTTGCTTTATGACTATTGATAGTAAAGGGAAGGTTTGTGAGCACGAAATAGCAGAAACAGTTATAAGAACTTCAGAAAGAATGACTTATACTGATGTAACTAAGATATTAAGAGATCATGATGAAGAGCTTATTAAGAAGTATGATTATTTAGTTGATGATTTTAAAACAATGGAAGAGCTTTGTTTAATTCTTAGAGAAAAGAGAATGAAAAGAGGCGCTATAGACTTTGACTTTGAAGAATCTAAGATAATATTAAATGAAAATGGTAAACCAATTGATATAAAGCCATATGAAAGAGAAATTGCTAATAGAATAATTGAAGAGTTTATGCTTGTTTGTAATGAAACTATTGCAGAGCACATGTTCTGGACTAATTTACCTTTTGTATATAGAGTTCACGAAAATCCAGATGAAGAAAAATTAGATAAATTTAGAGATTTTATATATAACTTAGGTTATACAATGAAAGTTACTCAAGATATTCATCCAAGAATTCTTCAAGAGGTATTAGAAAAGGTAAAAGGTAAGAAAGAAGAAACTGTAGTAAGTACTCTTTTATTAAGAAGTATGATGAAAGCAAAATATACGCCAGAATGTTCAAGCCACTTTGGATTAGCAGCAACTTATTACTGCCACTTTACTTCACCAATAAGAAGATATCCAGATTTACAAATTCATAGAATAATTAAGGAATATTTAAATGGTAAGATTGATGAAAAGAGAGCTACTAAACTAGCACCAATAGTAGATATAGCAGCTAAACAATCATCTGAAATGGAAAGATTAGCTGAAGAGGCAGAAAGAGAAGTTGATGATTTAAAGAAAGCTGAATATATGATGGATAGAATAGGAGAAGAATTCGAAGGAATTATTTCTTCAGTTACATCATTCGGAATATTTGTTGAACTTCCTAATACAGTAGAAGGTCTTGTTCATATTACTGACTTAGATGATGATTATTATGTTTATGATGAGCAGCATTTAATGTTATTAGGTCAAAGAAATAAAAAAGTTTATAGACTTGGAGATTCTGTAAAAGTTAAATGTTCTAGAGTTGATATAGATAATAGAGAAGTTTTCTTTGATATTTTAGATAGCGAACAAAATCTTGAAGAAATTGTACCAAGTGAAGAAACAGCATCAATAATAGCTGAAGTAAAAAAAGAATTTGGAACAAAACCTGAAGAAATAGAAAATACAGAAACTACAACTGAACCAGAAGAGGAATTTAACGAATAATATTTATTTTTTTCGTAATTACATGAGGTAACTAGATATATTGTGATTATTGGTAGTTCTTGATATAATTAAGAAAAAACGTGTAAGTAAAAAGTGGGTGAGAAGATTGGCAAGAGTTAAGAATAGTAATTCTTTAGCTGAAAATAGAAAAGCTCGTCATGATTATTTTGTTGAAGAAACAATTGAAGCAGGAATTGAGTTAGTAGGAACAGAAGTTAAATCTATTAGAGGTGGAAAGTGTAACTTAAAAGATTGTTATGCAGATGTAAGAAATGGTGAAGTATTTATCTTAAATATGCATATTAGTCCTTATGAGCAAGGTAATATATTTAATGTTGATCCTTTAAGAGCAAGAAAGCTTTTACTTCATAAAGAACAAATAGGAAGATTAGCAGGATTAGTTTCACGAGATGGTTATACATTAGTTCCGTTATCTTTATACCTTAAAAATGGTAGAGTTAAAGTAGCTCTTGGGATTTGTAAAGGTAAGAAAAATTACGATAAGAGAGATTCAATGTTAGAAAAAGCAGCTAAGAGAGATATTGAACGTCAAATGAAAGCAAGTAATAGATATTAATAAAAGGTTAGGCAGTGCCTAACCTTTTATTAATATGATAATTTTATATTTTTCTCTTTCCAACCTAAATCAAATGGCATATTGGTTATATTAAATAAATTACTATCTATTAAAGGATATCCATTTGAATCGTATCCAGATATTATAGCTTTGTGATCAGTAAATAGTGATTTATCAAATCTTATGACATCATCTTTATTAAAACTACTAGAAACATTATAATCAGGATTTATTCTTTTAGTATAAGGTAAAGAAGTTTCGGTTAGTGTGAAATCATAATCATTTAAATCATCATTGAAAATATCACTATAATAATCTTTATCAATAATAAAGTTTTCTTCACCATCTTCATTATTATAAGAATAAATAGTCATTATGTGAGGGATAGTAAAGGAAAATTTATTTGAAGTTACTTGTTTATTATGAAGATAATTAAAATTATAGTATTCATCTAAGTTGACTATTATTTTATTATCATTTCTATTTATTTTATTAATAATAACAGATGAACTAATAGAAGTAAAAATTATAGATCTTTCTATTGACCAATCTCTCAAGTAAGCTATTCTCTTAAATTCATATTCTAATGAATATTTCCCATTGGCTTCTGAAGTTCCATAATAATTGTATAATCTTGATACATTACCGTTTAAAAAGCTATTATTACGTTCATTAAAAGCTGATGAAATAAACTTAGTTAGAGCTTCTTCATCAGGGGTAGTAGTTTTAGTATAAAGGTTATTTCTTGATTCAATGCTATCAATATCAGCGCTAGCAGCAACACTACTTAAAATGTTGTTTTGTGAAATATAGTTACTAGGAGGAATCTTACCTATGCAAAAGAAGAAGTAAGCAAACAATCCAATTACTAATAAGTAATATCCTATCATTAAAATATTATTTCTAACTTTGACTTTATTGTTTTTATCTATGGGAAGCATAAAATCACTCCTTTAAGTAAAAATACATAAGCTTAATTATTATAAACAATTACCAAATATACATATATAATTAAGGTAATATAAGTACATTTAGCAAAAAGATCTATTTATAGTATTATCAATTTATAAAAGAATTATTTACCAAACAAAAAAGAACAATTATTTTAATATATAAGAATAATTTTGAAAATATTCCTATAATAAATATATATCTAAATATTAAGTTTACTTAGGTAAAGTTATATAGGTAATTTAGTAAAGTAAAGCAGAAGTAGTTTTATTTATAATTATTACTGAAGAATATTAAGAATAATGTGATAAAATTCTTAAAGAATGTTAAAATGTAATAGATAATTTATAAATATTCATTATATAGGGAGGATAGCTAATGGCGTTAAACATAATTGATATTGCAAAATTAGCAGGTGTTTCAAAATCTACAGTATCTAGATATTTAAATAATGGATATGTAAGTGTTGAATCTAGAGAAAAAATAAAAAAAGTACTTGAAGAAACAGGATTTACACCTCAAAGACAAGCAAAAGGTATGAGAACTAAAAAGACGAACTTAATAGGGGTAATAGTTCCTAAAATAAGCAGTGAAACTCCGGCAAGAGTAGTTGAAGGTATTACAGAGGTTTTGTCTCCTAATGGATATGATATTTTGATAGCAAATACAAATTTATCTATAGAAAAAGAATTAGAATACCTTAATATATTTAAATCAAATCAAGTTGATGGAATAATATTTATGGCAACGAAGGTAACAGATAAGCATATAGAAGTTATAAGAGATTTAGAGGTTCCAATAGTTGTTGTTGCACAAGATATTGAAAAATTTCCATCTGTATATTTTGATGAATTTCAAGCAACAGAAGATATAACTAATTATTTGATTGCAAAAGGTCATAAAAAAATTGGATATATTGGAGTTTATGAAGAGGATAAAGCTGTTGGGCTTTATAGAAAGCAAGCTTATATAGAGACATTAAAAAATAATAATATTGAGATAAATTATGAAAACATTAAGAGTGGTGATTTTGATGAGAAGAGTGGATATATATTAACTAGAGAGATGATGGAGGGGGAAGATGTTCCAACAGCCATTGTTGCTGTAACTGATAATTTAGCTTTAGGTGCAATAGAGTATCTAATAGACAACGATTATAAGGTTCCGGATGATGTAGCAGTGGTAGGAATGGGAGATTCTAAAATTTCTAGAGTTATAAGACCGAGACTTACAACTGTACATTATCATTATAAAACGGCTGGAAGAAAATCAGCAGAGATAATTTTAGAAGAGCTTGATAGTAAGATAGAAAAAAATAATTCTGTAGTAAAAAAAGTAAAATTGAAATGTTTACTTGTCGAAAGAAATAGTGTATAATAAAAATATGAAAAGGTTTTACAAAGGGGTTATATGGGAATATTCCCCTGTAAAACTACTTTTAATTAATAATAAGGTAAAAAGTTCTAGTATAAAATTATAAATAAACTATGGACTTATACAAAATAAAATTATATAATCATATTAAATTTTGAATTAATAATAAATTTAATCGCAATGCACAAGATGATATGAAAACGAGAAACATTTATTTATGGAAAGAGTGGGAACATTACCACATTTTTTTATGAGTGTCGTGGGAACATTACCATAAAATGAATAAGGCCTTTATGGCAAGGTAAATATAAGAACATAAAAATATTTGGGAGGATTAAAAAATGGGATCTAACAAGTATTATGATGCTGCTCAAGATATATTAAAATATATCGGTGGCTCAGAAAATATTGCAAGTGCAGCACACTGCGCGACAAGATTAAGAATGGTATTAAAAGATCAAAGTTTAGCTAACAAAGAAGAGTTAGAGAAGCTAGATATCGTAAAAGGTGCATTTATTAATGGTGGACAATTTCAAGTTATTATAGGACAAGGTACTGTTAATAAAGTTTATGCTGAATTAATTAAAATTTGTGGGATAACTGAAATGAGTACTCAAGATGTTAAAGATTCAGGAGCAGAAAAATTAAATCCACTTCAAAAATTAGCTAAATTATTATCAGATATATTTGTACCAATAATTCCAGCAATCGTTGCTTCAGGATTATTAATGGGAATTATGGGATTATGCTCTAAGTTTGGTATTTCTGCTGAGGGAACTTGGTGGTGGACACTACTTGATATGTTTAGTAGTGCAGCATTTAACTTCTTACCAATATTAGTTGCTATCAGTGCAGCAAAAGTATTTAAATGTAATACTTACTTAGCAGCAACTGTTGCTGGTATAATGATTCACCCAGCATTAATGAATGCTTGGGAACAACAATCAGGTGCTGTAGCTCAAACAATGTCTGTATTTGGAATTATTGATATGCCTCTAAAGGGGTATCAAGGAACTGTATTACCAATATTATTTGTAATATTCCTAATGTCTATAATAGAAAGAAATGTTAGAAAAATTGTTCCTAATATGTTAGACATATTATTAACTCCATTAATAACAGTAATACTAAGTGGATTCTTAGCTTTAGTAGTTGTTGGACCATTTGCTAACTGGATTGGTGATGGAATAAGTATATTCTTACAATATGCATTAAATAATTTTGGTATATTTGCAGGTATAATCTTTGGTGGATTATATTCAGCTATAGTTATTTCAGGTATACATCATAGCTTCCATGCTATTGAGTTAGGACTTATTGCTTCAACAGGATTTAATACATTACTTCCAATATGGGCAGTTGCTAACTTTGCACAAGGTGGAGCAGCTTTAGCAGTATACTTCAAAACTAAGAATAAGAAGATGAAAGCTATATCATTACCAGCAGCAATAAGTTGTACAATGGGTATAACAGAAGCAGCTATATTTGGAGTAAACTTAAGATATAGAAAACCATTTATTGGTGCGGCTATTGGTGGAGCAGCAGCAGGTGCTTATGTAGTATTTACACATGTTAAGATGACAGCTGTTGGTGTTACAGCTTTACCAGCTATAGCAATTACTACAGCAGATACAATGGTTAACTACTGTATTGGTTTAGTTATTGCGGGTGCAGTTGCATTTATAGCTACTTGGATAATGGGAATTAAGGAAGAAGCTTAATAAATTAATATAAATAGAGAAAGAAGAAAATGTAAAATGCATTTTCTTCTTTTTTGCTTTTAAATTAATTAGGTACCTTGATAAAAATATATAGAGGATGTATAATGAAAATAACAAGGTACCTAACTAAAAGGAGTGAATATATATGAATAAAGAAATTAAATATGAAAAATGTCCAATATGTGGTAAAGGTTGTGACGTAAATGAACTAAAATGCTGTAGGGGAAAGAAGTTCATAAGATTATTAAATAATGGAGAAATAACAGAAGAAAAGGTAAAGGAATTAAAAGAGCAGTCTAAAAAGCGTGAAGAATTTAAAAAATTACCTCAAGAAGAGAGACTTATGCTAATGATAGGGAAATGTGGCACTATTTTAAATAATAAACATTGTGGTCACCATGGAAGAGGACGTATATTAAGAGTGCTTTTGGAAAAGGGCACAATTACACAAAGTGAATTACAAAATATTATTGATATTCGTTCAGGATCTTTAAGCGAAATTTTAAGCAAGATAGAGGAAAAAGAATTAATAATAAGAGAAAAAGATGAGAATGACAAGAGAAAAGTAAATATATCAATAACTGAAAAAGGTAAAGAAAGTATTTTACTAAAGGAAGAAGAACTTAAAAATAGGTCAAAGGAATTATTCAATGCGATAAATGAAGAAGAACAACAGCAATTAGAAGTAATATTATCAAAGTTGCTAAAATCGTGGAGAGGAAACATTGCACATGGAGAACATATGAAAAGTCATGGCAGATGTAAACATAAAAAACACATGAAAGAAAAAGAAATAGAATAATTTAAAAAATAATTAATATTAGTTAAGTATGCATAGTATAAATGGAATATAAGTCGAATAAAAGGAAAATAAATATTTATTAATGAAAATTGTGTTGAAAAATATGAAAGTTAATACTTTTTAATAGATTGCTAATGAGAATGGGATATAATTTATATAGTAATTATTTTACTGTAAATAATATTAAGGATTATCAATATTATTGAAAATTTAATAGGCAAACTTAAAGAAATTTAAGGACGCAAAGCTATAGGGACTAAGGTTTAATTACTATGTCAGCCAGTTGCCAAAGAGTACATTAGACTTTTTGTTTTTAAGTAAATAAAGTTTTTATATTTCATTGAAGTGCTTTACTTTCAAGTAAATGCACCCTTACAGCATTTTCGATAAATATTAATCTTTATTAAGACTTATTTTTAGCTACTCTTTAGAGAGTAGCTTTTTTAATGTACTTCTCTTGGGAAATAATATTTCGGGGGGAAAATAAATGTTAAAAAGAAAATTATCAACACTAATTTTAGCTGCAACAATAACAAATTTACTATCTACACCTGTTAATGTATTTGCAGAGACATTAAAACAAAATGATACTATCCAAGTTAATGGAGCGGTGGAAGAAACTGAAAGTAAGGAGGCTACTGTAACTAAATTTAGCTTATATGGTAGCGATTTATTGGAGCGTTATAATGAAGTATTTAAAATGGATAATTCTAATATTGAATCTATAACTAATAATGGTGGGAAATATGGAAGTAGCACCATAGATAAAGCTATAGATGAAAACTTCAAAACTCATTGGGAAACAGGCTCACCTAATAGTTCAAGTTTTACTAATGAGGTCATAATTAATTTAAAAGAAGCAACTATATTAAATAGAATAGTTTATGCAGCAAGACCAGATGCAGGGGGAAAAGGCTTTGCTGAAGAATTTGAAATATATGCATCTAATGATGATAGTGATGATTTTCAATTAGTAGCTACTGGTGAGTATAAAGATTCAACAAGAGATGTTGTAGAAATAAAATTTGATGCAACTGAATTTAAGAAAATAAAGTTTGTATTTAAAAAGGCTAATCAAGGTTGGGCAAGTGCATCTGAATTTATGTTTTATAAAGAAGATAACATAATAGATAAAATGAATAATATATTCACTAATAATTCAAAGAATGAGTTAAGTGAAGAATTTAATACACTAGAAAAATTAGAAGCTTTTGATTTAGAAGCAAGTACACATCCTTTATATAGTGAAATAGCAGAAGATATTAATAATGCTAGAATAATATTAGAAGGAAAGGTATTAGAATTTACAGAGGCTAAGGTATCTAACTTTAAGTCGTTTAATGATGAAAGGTTAGCAAGTTATGATGAATTATTCAAGGTACCATTAGAAAAAGTTACAAGTATAACAACTAATGGTGGACAATATGCCTCTAATGATATATCAAGAGCCATGGATGGAGATGTAAACACAAATTGGCATTCAGGTAAGCAAAATACATCTAGCCATACAAATGAAGTGGTAATAACTTTAGATGAGTTAACTACGATAGATAGAATAATGTATACAAGCCTAGTTTCGAGAGGGTTTGCACAAGAGTTTGAAATATATGGATCTAGAACTTCTGAAGGGGATACATTTGAGAAAATATCAGATGGATCTACAAGTATAACGACTAAAGATACTTTGCAAATAAAATTTAAAGAAACAGAAGTAAGAAGAATAAAGTTTGTATATAAAAAGGGATATGAAAATTGGGCATTAGCTTCTGAATTTGGTTTATATATGCCAGATGAATTAGATCAAAAAATAGATATATTATTTGTAGATGAAAAAATGAATGAAGTTAATCCTGAATTTGGAACAATTGAAGCTATTAATAATTTAATAGCAGAATCTAATGGACATCCATTTAAAGATGAATATATTGAAAAGTTAAATTTAGCTAAAGAGTTAATTGAATTTGGGCAAGTTGAAAGTGGTACTGCAAATGTATCTAAATTTGAACCATTTTATACAGATTATATAAATGAATATGATGATGTATATAGAGTTAAAAACTTAAGTATAAGTAACAATGGAGGACAATATGCTAGTTCTGCAATAAAGTATGCAATAGATGAAGATGCTAATACTCATTGGGAAACAGGAAAGCCTAATAGTGATTCATTTAAGAATGAAGTTATATTAACCTTAGAAGAAGCAGAAGTAATAAGTAGATTAACTTATAAATCAAGATCTGGTGGAAAAGGGTTTGCAGAGCAGTTTAGTATATATATATCGCCAGTTGACTCAGGAGATAATTTTCAAAAGGTGACAGAAGGTGGTTATACAGTAACTAATGATATGTTAGAAATACAATTTGATGCAACTAAAGCTAAAAGAGTAAAATTTGTATTTGATAAGGCTCGTGAAAACTGGGCATCAATTTCAGATATAAGATTATATAAAGAAGATTTAGTATCTAAAAAAATGAAAACACTATTTACAAATGGATTAATGGATACTGTTTCAAATGAATTCAATACTATAGAAAAATTAGCAGAACTTGAAAGTGATATTAGTGAACATCCATTAGCACCAGTTTATTTAAAAGATATACAAGTGGCTAAGGATATTGTAAATGGTACTTTACAAACTGTTAAAACTGTTGTCGCAGAACAGTATGGGGATAGAAATGCACATGCCAATAGTAATTTAAAGTTTGGATTTGGTAATAATAATCAGCCTACTGGAGTAGTTGCTAGAGCAGGGGAAACAATAACAGTATATGTTGATGCAGAACCAGGGCAACCATTACCACAGTTAATGTTTTCACAACAAGAAGGAAGTTTTGCAAGTTGGGGAAGGACAGTAAGTTTACATATAGGTAAAAATGTAATAACTGTACCTGCTGTTAGTCAAAATGATGGATGGTATAGACATGATGTAACTCCAGGTGGAGCTGTATATATAGTAAACCCTTATACTGAAGAACAACAAAGTAAAGCTCCAGTTATAAGATTTGCATCTGGTTGTGAACAGTTCCCTATGATGGATAAAAATACTGATGAAGAAGAGTTCTTACAGCTTCTAAAAGATTATAAAGCAAGACTTGATGCGGACAAGGCAGAAAATCCTAATGTTATGGATAGGAAAATGATAGATGTTGTAGAGATAGTTTCAGATCATCTTGTATTTACAGGAACTGCAACAGGGGCATATGAGGCTTATATAAACCAAGAATTTGGTCCAATGAATACTGTAAATATGTATGATGATCATATGGATATGATATTTGAATATTTAGGTATGGATGGAAGTAGCATAAAGAATGATATTAAGTATACTAGAGAGAATATAAGATTAGCTCAGCCATTTGGATATATGTATGCTGCATCTGGGCATATAGGTGTTCAAAGTGATGTAATGGTATCTATGTTAACTAGTGTAGGAGGCTGGGGTGTTGATCACGAAATGGGTCATAAGCTTGATATAGGAGTAAGAACTATAGGTGAGGTTACAAATAATATGATACCTCAAAATTCTTCTTATTATTATAATAATCCAAATAAAAGAATACCTTTCGAAAGTCATGTTTTCAAAAATGTTATATCAACAGATAGTAATTATTATTATGATGGAGGATATTTTGAAAACTTAGCTGTTTATTGGCAATTAGAAATGATATATCCAGGATATTGGGGGAAATTAAATAGCCAGTACAGAGAAAACAACATAGTTTTAGATTCAACAAATTCAGCAAATGATAAGTTAAATCAGTTAGCTAAATATTCTAGTATAGCTTTAGAATTAGATTTAAGCGAGCATTTTGAAAGACATGGATTCTGGGTTTCTGACGAGACAAAAGAGTTATTAAGTCAATATCCAAAACCTGATATAAAAACTTGGTATGCTAACTATGATTATATAGAATATGATGGTGAAGGATTTACTAGTAATCCAGAGTTAAATGTTAATGTGCTTAAAGAAAATGAAAATATAAAATTATCTTTTAGCGTTAATGAAGAGTTTAAGGATGATGTATTAGGTTATGAAATATTTAAAGATGGTGAATTAATAGGATTTACTTCAACTAATAGTTTTGTTGATACAGAATCAAATATAGGAGAGTCAGTAAATTATACTGTTGTACCATATGATAAAAAACTAAATATTGGAGAAGAAGTAGTAGTAAATTCTTTAACACCAAGTTTAAGCGTAGAACAAGAGTCAATAAGTATAAAACTTAGAGAAGAATTCGATCCAATGAATTTAGTTAAAGCATTAAATTACAATGGAGAAGATATAAGCTCAAATATAGTTATAAATGGAGAAGTTAATGTAAATGAAAAAGGGACTTATCCATTAGAATATACTATTGAAGATAATGGAGTGGTTGTTACAAAAACAGTAAACGTACAAGTGGTAAGTAATTATGATTATTTATCAGATACAGCTTGGACAAGCATTACAACTCAATATGGGACTCCAAGAAGAAATAGTAGTATAAAGGGTAGAGTAAATAATGAAATAAAAACTTTTGATAAAGGGTTTGGAATACATGCAAATGGTAAGATAACTTATGATTTATCAAATGTAGATTATGACTACTTTGAAGCATTAGTTGGAATTGATATGGGCATAGAATCTCAAAGCAATTCAAGTGTAGTATTTAAAGTTATTGCTGATGGTGAAGTTCTAGCTACTACAAGTGTAATAAAACATGCAGATAATATGGTTGCTATAAATGTTCCAGTTAAGGGCGTTCAGGAATTAGTTATAGAAGTTAGTGATGGAGGAAATGGAAATACATCTGACCATGCAGTAATAGCAAATCCAAAATTAACTACTAATAATGCAAAACCAGATTTAACTGTTACAGATAAAACTTATAAGCTAGGAGAAGTAGTAGATTTTAATGAAGGTATATCTGCTACTGATATTGAAGATGGAGATTTAACTTCAAGTATCGAAATAGTTTCAAATACTTATGAAGCAGAAAAGGTTGGTAGATTTGAAGTTACTTATAGAGTTTCAGATAGTGATAATAATGTAGTTGAAAAGATTTCATATATAACAGTGTATGAAGAGCTAACTACAACTAAATCAAAGTATGGGGCATTTAATAATTTAGAAGCATATAATGAAGAATTCAAAATACCAGTAGCTTCAATTTCTAATAATGGTGGAAACTATGGAAGCAGTGTTATTGGATATGCAATAGATAATAATAGAAATACTCATTGGGAAACTGGAAATCCAAATAGTCTATCATTCCAAAATGAAGTTGTGTTTGATTTAGGTGAAGTTAATGAGATAGATAAAATTGCTTATGCAGCTAGAAATGGTGGGAAAGGATTTGCAACCAAATTTGCAATTTATGTTTCTACCGAAGCAGAAGGCAATGACTTTAGATTAGCAGGTACTGGTTCATATAATGGTAGTGTAAATGATGTTATTGAAATTGATATAACTAAAACAGAAGCAAGAAGAGTTAAGTTTAAATTCATTGAAGCAAATCAAAACTGGGCAAGTATAGGTGAAATGTCATTCTATAAAACTGATGAATTATCAGATAAAATTAAGAATGAATTATTTACTGACGATAATAAAAATGAAGTAAGTGAACAATATAATACTTTAGAAAAGTTAAATGCATTAAGAGAAGAGGTTAGTGCTCACCCAGCAGAAGAACTTTTCCAAGATGATTTAAATAGGGCTGAAGAAATTATAAGAAATAAATTCCCAAGCTTAACTGTAGGTGAAACAGAATATGTTAAGTTAAGAAGTGAATATGATTTAATGTCATCTGTAAATGCCAGCGATCAAGAAGATGGAGATATAACAAATAAAGTAGTAATTAATTCAAATAATTTTACAACTAATAAAACTGGTGACTATAAAGTATCATATACAGTAACAGATAGTGATGGAAATATTGCTACTTCAGAAAAAACTATTGTAGTTTATAGTGATTCAGAGTATTTATCTGATATCGATTGGGATTCTGCAAGAACTGACTATGGACAAGTAAGAAAAGATTTAGCATCAGGTGGAGCTAAAATTAAGTTAAGTGTAAATGGTGAAGAAAAAGTATTTGATAAGGGTATTGGAACTCATGCAAATTCAGAAATAGTTTATAACTTAGAAGGTAAAAATTATGAATACTTTGAAACTTATGTTGGTATAGATAGAAATATTGCACAACAAAATAATTCAAGTGTAATATTTAAAGTTTATGCTGATGACGTAGAAGTTTATAATAGTGGAATAATGAAATGGGCAGATGATGCTAAGTTAGTAAGAATCCCATTAGAGGGAGTATCAGAGTTAAAGATTGTTGCAGATAATGCTGGAAATGGAAATGCATCAGATCATGCTAGCTTTGGTGATGCTAAATTCTTAATATTAAATGCGGCACCAACACTTTCTATACCAAAGTCAGTGTCTACAAAGGTAGGATATCCTATAGAGTTAAATGAAGAATATTCTGCAAGTGATGCTGAAGATGGAGATTTAACAAATAATATTGAAGTAGCAGGAGAAGTTAATTTTAATAAAGCTGGAAAGTATGAATTAACTTATAAAGTAACCGATAGTGATGGGAATACAACTACAAAAACAAGAACTATTGCAGTAGTTGATATGAATGATTACACTTACTTAACAGAATATGATTGGAATTCAACTAATAACAGTTATACTGCTCCAAAGAAAGATATATCAATAAGTGGAAGAGCTTTAAGATTAACAGGTGAAAATGGACAAGAAGTATCTTATGAAAGAGGTATAGGATCACATTCAACATCTACTATAATTTATAATTTAAGTGATAAAGATTATGCATATTTCACTTCATATATTGGTGTAGATAGACAAATGTATGGAACTGTTGGGTCTGTAAGCTTTGAAGTTTGGGTTGATGGTGAAAAGAAATTTGATAGTGGATTAATGACATCAAGAGATTCACAAAAGTATGTTGAAGTAGATATTAATGGAGCTAAGGAGTTAAAACTTGTTGTAACTGATGGTGGAAATGGTAATGGTTCAGACCATGCAACATGGGGTGATACTAAATTACACTTTGCTAATAATAATGGTTTTGAAATAAATAGAGCTGAATTAGATTCATTAATTGAAACTATAAATAACTTAAATAAAGATATTTATACAGGAGAAAGTATTGATAATCTACAAGAAGTGTTAGAAGTTGTTAATGTAGAGTTAGCTAATGGATATACTCAAGAAGAAATTGATAACTTGTTCATTAAATTAAATGAAGCATATGAAAAGTTAGAAAAAGCTGTTGATTTATCAGAAGTAGTTAATATTTCAGATGAATATTTAAAAGAAGCTATTAAGTCAGAATTAAATATATCATCAAATGATATAACTATAGGGGATATGTATAACCTTACTGAATTAAATGCTATGGGTTATGGAATTTCAGATTTAGAAGGGTTACAATATGCTAAAAATTTAGAAACATTAAATTTAGATTATAATGAAATAAATGATTTATCTAAACTTAAGGGGTTAGAGAAATTATTTAATTTACAAGCTATGTACCAAAATATAGTGATAGGAAGTCTTTATAAAGAAGATAATAAAATAACTGTGAAATATGATGCTGTTAATAGAGAAGGAAAGACAGTAGAATTATCAGATATAGTAGTTAGAAATAATATAACATTAGAAGATGTTTCTCTTCATATAGATGAGTGTGTAGATGAAAATGGAGTAGTATCATTTGATACAACTAACTTTAATAAAGCTTATTATACATTATATTTAGTATATGAAGATAAAGAAAATAATTATTTAGCTCAAGTGACATATATGTTTGACAATAGATAAATAAAAAATAGATACCTATAATTTATAGGTCTTTATAGTTAGAGTTTTATGTTTTAACTTTATACTATAAAGGTCATATAAGGATAATAGGTATCTTTTTTTATTAAATCAGGATATTTATTAGAAAAAATATATAGACTAAGAATGAATAAATGTTATAATAATATCGTAGAAAAATGATATAAAAATATTTATTTAAATTAATATATTTTTTAAATAATGAGGGAACGTTCCCGTAAGTATAGAGGAGGAAGATTTATGAAAAAAGTAATTTCAATAGGTGAAGCTTTAATTGACTTTATACCACATGAAAAAGGACAATCTTTAAATAATGTAAGTAATTTTTTAAGAGTAGCAGGAGGAGCTCCGCTTAATGTAGCAGCTGCAGTTGCAAAGTTAGGTGGTAATGCACAAATGCTTACTAAGTTAGGTGTTGATAGCTTTGGAGATCACATCTTAGAACAAGTTGAACCTTTAGGAGTAGATATATCAAAGGTTTTAAGAACAAAAGAAGCAAATACTGCATTAGCATTTGTTTCATTAAGAGAAGATGGAGAAAGAGATTTTTCATTCTACAGAAACCCAAGTGCAGATATGTTATTAAATGCAGAAGAAATAGAAGAAGAAGTATTTGCACAAGGTGGAATATTACACTTCTGTTCAGTTAGTTTAATAGATGCACCAATAAAAGAAGCCCATAGAAAAGCTATAGAATTTGCTAAAAGGAATAATTGCTTAATAAGTTTTGACCCAAATGTTAGATTACCATTATGGGAAACACCAGAAGCTTGCAGAGAGGCAATTTTAGAATTCTTACCATTTGCTAATATAGTTAAAATAAGTGATGAAGAATTAGAATTCATAACTGGAATTGCAGATGAAACTGAAGCATTAAACTTCTTATTACAAGGAGATGTTGAAGTTATAATCTACACAAAAGGAACTAATGGTGCAGAATTTATAACTAAGGAAAGAAAAGTATTTTCTCCATCATTTAAAGTTGAAGCTCAAGATACAACAGGAGCAGGAGATTCATTTATAGGATCATTCTTATATCAAGTTGCTGAAGGCGATAATACTTTAGAAAGTTTAGTTAATTTACCAGAAGAAAAGGTAAAAGAAATATTAACTTTCTCAAATGCAACAGCTGCATTAACAGTTTGTAAAAGAGGAGCTATAGGTGCTTTACCGACTAAAGAAGAAGTTTTAACATTAGCACAAGGGAGATAGTTATGTTAAGAGTTGATTTTGATAAGCAAATAAATGAATGTATGAACAAGAATTTAGATGCTGTAAATAGTGACAAATGGAGAAATAAATATCATATAATGGCTCCAATAGGATGGATAAACGATCCTAATGGATTATGTGAATTTAATGGAGAATATCATTGCTACTATCAATACTCACCATTAACGCCAATGGGAGGATTAAAGTTTTGGGGGCACGCAGTTTCTAAAGATTTAGCTAACTGGGAAGATAAAGGAGTTGCTCTTTATCCAGATATAAATGAAGATAAGGATGGAGTATATTCAGGATCAGCTTTTGTTAAGGATGATACAATTTATTTCTTCTATACAGGTAATGTAAAGCATGAAGGAAATCATGATTATATATTAACTGGAAGAGAGCAAAATGTTATTTTAGTAACTAGTAAAGATGGTATAAACTTCTCAGAAAAGAAAGTGCTTTTAAGAAATACAGATTTCCCAGATGATATGTCGCTACATGTTAGAGATCCTAAGGTTTGGGAAGAAGATGGAGTTTATTATATGGTTCTAGGAGCTAGAACTACTGATAATAAAGGTTGTATTTTATTATATAAATCAAATGATCTTTATAATTGGGAATTCCACTCTGTACCAGCAGGTAAGTTAGATGATATGGGATATATGTGGGAATGTCCAGATACATTTAAGTTAAGTGATAAAGATGTATTAATGTTTTCACCACAAGGTATGGAAGCAGAAGGATATAAATATAATAATGTATATCAATGTGGATATGCTGTAGGGAATTTTTTGAATGATAAGAAAGAACTTAAACTTGGCGAGTTTGTTGAAATAGATAGAGGATTTGATTTCTATGCTCCGCAAACTTTTGAAGATTCTAAGGGAAGAAGAATAGTTATAGGATGGATGGGAGTGCCAGATGCTGTAGAACATAAGAATCCAACTATAAATAACTTCTGGCAACATCAATTAACAATTCCAAGAGAGTTAGTTTTAAAGAATAATAAGGTATATCAAATTCCTGTTGTTGAATTAGAGGCTTTAAGAAAAGGTGATTCAATAAAAAAAGAGGTTTCTTTAAATGAAGCTAATACTTTAGAAATATTTGAAAGCAATACTTTTGAATTAAATATTGATTTTATAAACACTACAGAGTTTGAAATAGCTTTAAGAGAAGATTGTAAGCTTTCATTTAATAATAAGGTATTTAAATTAGAACTTGGAAGATCAGGCTATGGAAGAGATATGAGAGCAGTAGAAATTGAAGCTGTTACTTCAATGAGAATATTCTCTGATAATTCTTCTTTAGAAATTTTCTTGAATAATGGAGAAGAAGTATTTAGTACTAGAATCTATAATGATTTAGTTGATTCTACTTTAACATTAAAGGGGAATGGTACTGCAAGAATTGAAAAATGGAACTTCTAAAAATATATTTAGAAAAGAGATATTTTTAGAAGATATTCATAGATTAAATTAGAAAATGAATTATTTATAAAATTTATTCAGTAATTTGTACTAACTATAATGGATAGAACCTTTTAGCACTACTTAGTTCACTATATATTAAAAATAAACTTCTAAAATTTATTGAACTTTTACTACCACTATTTGTTTATTTTTTATTTTAGAACATTTACAATAAATTTGAATAGTATATATTATCTAAGAATAAGAGATGGTAAGGCTTACGAACGCATAGGTCTTATCATTTTTTATTTTGAAAGAAAATATAAATAGTATTAAAATAGCTAATTGACATATATAATATAAAATGTAATTAATTATAATAAGAAGGTGAACTGCAAATGGGCAAAAGTGATGAAACTCATCGATGTGATGTGCAGAAAATTGCAGAGGAAAAATATATAACTCAAAAAGCAGCTAGCAAAAGAGCTGTTATTATTTTTATTACTGCTTTTTTAATAGTAGGAATAGTAATAATAGGTATAGTATATTATTTACTTAGTGTGAAATTTATAAGTAGTAATATGGGGAGAACTTTAGGAAGTGTTGAAATAAAAATTGAAGATAAGCCACAAGTAGAAACTGATGGTAATAATGTTTTTGTTAATAATATAAAATTGTATCAGTATGAAGAAGAGAAGGAACTAGATTTATATCCATTTGTTGATGAAGAAGGAAGGTATGGTTATATTGACAGTAGTGGAGAAGTTATAATTGAACCACAATATGGATATGCAAACTTTTTTTCTGAGGGGATGGCCTTTGTAGTTATAGATGAAAAAGGTGCGTACATAAACGAAAAAGGTGAAGTGATTACTAGTGGTGATTATTTTTATGGAGATAGTTTTTGTAATGGATTAGCAGTTGTATACTATTATGATATTAAAGGTAATGAAGAGGATGATGAAATTAGTGCTGTTATTAATAAGGATGGAAAAGAAGTTTTAAGGGATAAATATGATTATGTTACTACAGAATATAATGGGTTTATTGTAGCTGAAAAAGATAATAAAGAAACTTTATATGATGTAAATGGTAATGAAATTTCTTTAAGTAATAAGTGCTCTATATATAGAGGATATATCGATGGATATGCTGTTATACAAGATAATGAAAGTTATGACTATTATATTTTAAACGAGGATTTAAAAATTATTAATTTTAACGAGTATAATATTACTGATATATCTAATAGTTTTTATGAATTATATAATGAAGATAAAGGAGAATATGTATATTTAAATAATAAACTAGAACCAATATATTTAAAGGATGATTATAGCTATTTAACTTGTTTTGATAATGAGAATGAAATTGCATGTGTATATTATTATGGAAGCAATGAAAGAGTATATACCTATATAGATTATTGTGGAAATAAGTTATTTGATTCTAAATATGAAATTGATAGTTCTTTTGTAGATGGAATTGCTAGTGCTTATTTAGTTAATGAGGATAATTATAGTTATGGGATAGTTGATTCAAAAGGAAATTTAATAGAAGAGGGATTTTATTATGTAGAGGTTGCAAATAAAAATAGATTAATAGTATATGATGAAAATTATACTAATGTTGGAGTAAGAGATTTAGAAGGAAATTGGATTATTGATGATGAATATGATTCAATTACAGCTTTTAATAATGTATTTATTTGCAAAACTATAGATGGTGATAATGAAAGTTATGATGTATATACTATTAATGGGAAAAAGATAAATGATAAATCTTTTGGAGCTTCTTTTTTTAGTTATTCTAAAATGATATATATTTATGATATTAATAGAGATGATTATGAAAATGACTATTATATAAACTCTGAAAATTATGATGTAATACAGTTTGAAACTAAAGATGATTAGAATTTTAAGCAATGTCTTAATGATGTTGCTTTTTTTATTTTACTAGTATGTATATGAGTATATAAAAGAGCTAGTTTTGTGCACTTATGAACAGTTAAATGGGAAAAATATGAATAAAAGTGTGAATAGTTTTTTATTTCATGTGTATAACTTTTTAAATTTTATTGTAAAAATAAAGTAGAGCCTAGCATCCGGCGAAGGACAAACTAGACTCTACGGTAATTAGCACTTTACGTACCAACTGCTAATTTAGAATAACACCTTTCGACAAAGAATGCAAGAGTTTTTATTTATAACTTAAAATTATATTGAGTATTAAGGTTATAATAATAAAAGATTAGTATATAATATAAAAAGTAATTAGTTTATAAATTCTATTTATATTTATGATTTAAATAATTAATTGTAAATTATAAAGAAGTTAAGTTTAATAATTGGAAAAGAACTATTAAATTTAAAAAATTTTATGGTAGATTTAGAAAATTTGTTTTAAGAATAAATAAAATTTCTTGTAAAAGAATAATATTATCAGTTTACCAAAGGTTTAATAGAATAGTTAAGTTGACAGTTCAAACTGTATGTTTTATAATAAAATCACGATGTTAATCATCGATTGAAAATTTAATAGGTAAAGGCGTTTATGACCTATTAACCTTACATGGGGGCGTTTTGGCTTCGACGGGGGTGTGATGGGTTTGATAAGCGGGCCGAGTAAAGCATGGACGACTCGTTAATAAGCTATGCATTAAATATAAACGCAGAAGACAATTTTGCATTAGCAGCTTAATATAGCCGCTCATCCGTCCAGGTTCCCCATGACTTGGGTAGCGGGTGTCATAGAAGTGGGAAACGAAGTTTAGCAAAGCTTTGAGCTAAAGGGGTATTTATGAAGCTAGGGAATTAGGAGTTTGTTTGTGAGCGAACTAAGGACCGAAAATTTAGTCACTAAACTACGCTCGTAGAAAGTCAGGCTGGTCTGCTTTCGGACAGGGGTTCGATTTTGAAAGAAAGTCGCCTTAAACAGTGATGTTTAAGTGATAACTTGGCTTTATCGGTGAAACCGTAACAGAGAATGCTGACGGCAATACCGAGAGGTATGTGAAGAAATTCAACAGCCTCGTATCGACTCATAGGTTCCTAAGGAGTAATCTCTATGGAATACTAGGATAGAAGATATAAACTATACTAAGCTTCTATAATATGCCAGGCTACTATTTAAGTAATAGTAGAAGATATAGTCAGTGCCATATAGAAATAATGGATGCACATGACCCCTCGCCTCCACCAAATAAGAACAAAGACTAGGATACAATGGTAAAACCTTGAAATATCAAGGCTTGGCCATTGTATTTTACTTTATAGAGATAAAAATTTAAAGAGTTTTAATAGGTATTTTAGCCGCTTTTAGGCTTTTTGAGTATTTGTGCACACCACTTAGTAGAATTTTCACTAGGGGGTGTGCATTTTTACGCGTAAATGGGGAATATAACTTTAAATAATGTATAAAATATGTTAAAATATAAAAAATTTGGTTTGAATAGGTGGGAATATTTAATGGATGAAGATAAGAAAAACAGATCTAAAATAGTAGATAATATTATAAATATAAATGCAACAATTAATATAAATGGAAATGAGAACTTAGGAGTATCTCAAAAATATATTAGAAAAGCTTATGATAATTCTTATAAAAGAAAAAAGGCTAAAGAAGAGTTTTTTGGTAATAGGAGCAGTAAAAAAGACTATATAACAGGAGAAACAGTTCATAGAACTGATAAAGCTGCTATTAATAAATATGGAAAGAAGAACTATACCAAGCATACCGTTGATACTGATCATATAAATCCACTTGAAAGAATTCATGGTAAGTTAAGGAAAAATCCATTTCTAAATGATAGTGATGTTAAAGAAATTGCTAATGATAGTAGCAATTTAAGAGTTACACAAAGAAAATTAAATAGAGAGAAACAAGAACTAAGTAATATAGATTTAATTAAAAAGAATAGAGGGAAATTTGATTCAGAAAAAAAGAAAAAATTACTGGGCGATCAGATTAACTCTAGTACAAAAATCTACTCAAATGCAGCTAAGAAAACAGTAATAAACGTTTCTAATGAATTTTATGATGGAGCAACTACAGCTGTTAAGGATTTATGTGTTCCACTTATGGTAGAGGCAGTTAATAATTTAATCCAAGTGGCAAGTGATGAAAAAAAATTAAGTGAGGTTACTGAGGACATGGCTATTATCACTACTAAGGTAGCAGTCAGTGGAGGGGGATATAAGGTTACAACTACTGGACTTACTAATATTTTAAAGAATAGTGGTAATGAGATGTTAAAAAAGGTTGGAGAATCTAATCATGTTGGAAAGATAGTGGTTGCTGCAGCTATAGTTGCTAATAGTACTTATAGGTATTTAAATGGTGATATTAATGGTAAGGAATTCTTTACAGAGATAGGTGAAAAAGGTGTAGGGGTAATTGGTGGAACAATTGGATATATGGCCGGACAAGCTTTAATACCGATTCCTGTTATTGGAGGAATAATTGGGTCAATGATAGTATCCTTTGTATGTGAAGATATATACAAAACCTTTATGACTTTAAATGATTATAAGGAAAGAGAAGAGGAAGTTAAGAATATTGCTAAAAGTGCAAAGATTGAATTAGAAAGGCAGAGATTAGTCTTATCTGAAAGAATAAATAAAGAGCTAAATGGGATTGATATATTAAAAGATTCAGGGTTTAAAATGATATATGATGGATTAATGAATGAAAACTATAGCTTATTAGATAATGGACTTAAAGCTTTAGCAGAAATAATAAATGAAGATTTAGCATTTCAAAACTTTGAAGATTTTGATGAGTTCTTTATGGATGAGGATTTAGAGTTTGCTTTTTAGGAGGGAGAATTATGGCATTATTAGAGTTAGGGATTGTAGCAGGATATATGGCGAAGCAATTAATAAATTCTAATGAGTATAATGAAAAGGCTGATTTATTAAATAGAAAATCTTTTGAAATTATGGCATTAACTCAAAAAAAAATACAAGATCAATGTGAGTTAACAGAAAATGCATTAAGTAAATTGATAAATAGGAAAAAAGGGATATATTTAACTTCAATAAAGAGATTTATTGAATTATATGAAAAGGTTATAAAGTTAAATGTAACAATTAATGAGGATAACATAAATACTGAGGAAGCATTACTGACAGATTTTGATATTGATAGTTTAAGAGAAATGGCAGAAATAGCAGGAAGAGAATTAACCTCTAAGGAGAGTTTTGTAAAGTATTTAGTTACAGGTTATGGTGGAATGAAGTTGCACCAAAGCAAAATTAATCTATCAATAGCTGAAATGAGAAAAGAGCAGAGTTTAGTTATTGAGAAACATGGAGAAAATATATGCTTAACATTATATGAAATAGAGCAAAAAGCTAATAAGTTTTCAGAAATTTTAGCTTTTCTTAATGTACTTTTGATTAAAGCAATAGCAATTACTAAAGAAGTTATTGAAAGAAATGGTGGTTTAAGATGTAATTATACTAAGGAAGATAAAGAAAAATTAAGACTTTGTATGAATATTGCAGATACTTTAAAGAACTTTTTATTAGAGCCATTAATAGATAGTAATGGAGAACTAGCTAATGATGTAAGTACTGCTATAAGAAAAGGTGAAGAATATATAAAGCAGATAAATACTAAAATGAATAGGTAGGAGATAAGAGATGGGAAGAAATAATAAGGAGCTAAAGAAGATAATCGTAAAGGATTCTTGTGTAGCTTGTGGGGCATGCATAGTAATGTCATCACACTTAGAAGAAGCTGCTGATGGGAGAGTTAAAGCAAAGGATTTAGGAATTATTAATGAAAATGAAGCAATGATATTTCAACAAGTTATTGAAGCATGCCCTGTAAATGCAATTGAAATTATTAATGAAGAGATTACTAGTGCTAAGCAAGAAGAGGCTATAATTAGATTAAAAACCTTGATAGAGAATTTATTAGAGGATAAGATAGATGTAATTAGCTATGATGATATTTCATTTAAGTTTGAAAATAATGAAACATTAATTACAGTAAGTGATACTGTTTCTAATATTATTTATCCTAATTATGATAGTGCATATAAGGCTGCTAAGGATTTTTTTAGAAACAATGTGTATTCGCAAAGAGATTCAATTGTACAAGCAATAATAATAAATTATAAGATAACTGTATTACATAAGGTTCTTAAATATGAAGAGGTTAAGGGGAATTTTTATTATGATAATAATGAAAAGATTTCTAAAGCTTTAGAAGAAATCATATATTTAGCACAATCTATTGCAAATAATGAATTAAATATACCTAAAGATTATCATAAGTTTAATGTTATACCAAAGGGGAATTATATTAGTAAACTAGATGAATTAGAAAATATAAAGGTAGAGAACTCTAAAGATAGAAGATTTTTTGAAAGTCAAATAGAAGTTAATAATATGAATGGAGGCTACTTTTATGATATAGAAACAGCGGTAGAATCATTAAAGAGTTTAACAGTATTAGACGTAGCTGGAGCTATGTTTAAATATGTAGATGAGATTTTTGAAGAAATAATAGAATATCGTAATAATTGTAAGAAAGCAAGAGAAGATAAAATAACATTTATAAAGGAAGCTCTAAGAGAATACAACAATAAAAATGCTAATAAGACTATTGGTGATGACTCCTTAAAGGTTGAGATTGAAGAGTTAATAAGTAACTTAAAGAAGATAAAATTAGAGGTTGAAGAGCCATATTTTATGGTTGATTTTGACTATAATAATGATTTTAGATTTAATTCTAGAAAAGAATGTAGAGTGTGTGCAGAAAATAGAAGAGAAAGATATTATGAGGAATCAGTAGAGTATTTTACACCTAATAACTCAGAAAATGTAGCTTGTGATTTAGGTAAGCTTTATGAAAAACAAATAAGCAATATATTTAATAAGTTTTTAAAAGAGTTACATATTATTTTTGATAAATATAATGTTAAATATCCAGTCGTTAAAATTGAAACTAGTACAGAAAATTATAGTACCATAATTGATTTAAATAGTGCAAAAGATATTGAGATTAAAATAAGAGATATTATAACAGATTTTGTTGATAGTAATATTATTGGATATGGTAATGAGATTTATGGACCAAATCATTTAGAAGAATCAGATGTTGAAATAGAAGTAGTTGATTCAGTAGAATTTAGAACGGGATTTTTTGGAAGAGAGAAGGAGTATGAGGTATATGCATATTTATTAGATTTTAGTAAATTTGATAAAAATTTTAATAAACTATGTAAGATGTGCGGGGAATCAAAAAGATTGAAAAAGCTAACTGATAAAATCTTCAATGAATTAAGGATGTCATTTCTAGAAGATTTAAAAATTAAAAAATTATTTTAAAATCAAACTATACTTAATAATAAATAATACAATTAAATATATTATAGTTTTAATTGTTAATATGTTCCCAAATACTTCACACGCAGAGACGGTTGTTAGGCTGATTAAGAAATAGCCTGATATCAAAGGTTTAGCGGATTTTAATTGAATATTGAAGTGTGTTTTATGTTCCCTAAGACTACGGTCTTGGGGAATTTTTGCGTTAGGGGGTCTAAGTATAATTAATTTTCGTGTATTTGTATTGACTACAGCTATAAAAAACAATTACAATATATGTATATTGACTAAGACAATAAAATACAAAATAAGTAAATGGAGGTGATATCAATTATAGGATTGGAGTATATTTTAGCATTATATGATATGCAGCACATTGACTTAGCTGAAAGGTTAGGAATTAAAAAGCAAAATATTAATATGTGGATTAAAGGTAAACAAAAGATTCCTAAAAAATACTTACCTGTATTAAAAGAGTTATTTGGAATAAATGGCGATTATTTTAACAAAAATATAAATGAAGTAGACAAACTGGAAATACAAAAGGAAAAACTAAAAAGAGATTTAAATCCAATCATAAAAAAGCAAGAATTAGTATATATAGCTGAAGATATAAATGATATGGTTCAGATTCCTGTTTATGATAAAGAAGAAATAAATACAATTGAAAGAACTATTGAAAAAGTAAAGATTATGAATAAATTTAAATCGGCTTTAGAAGTTGTAGATCCTAATCCTTATATTGATACATACAAGCTTATGGTAGAAATATTAGAAAAAGGTCAGCATGAAGCCATAGTTCATAAAACTATGGAAGCTTTAGCTCATTACTTAGAGATATTACCAGATAAAATAACTACTGGTGAAGAGCAAAAGGAATTTGAAAGTGAAATATTTGAAGTATTTGATGATTACAATTATTAATAATTTGGAGGAATGAAAATGTCAACAGCAAACATTGGTTTTGAGGAAACGTTATGGAAATCAGCAGATAAATTAAGGGGAAGTATGGATTCAGCAGAATATAAGTATGTAGTATTAGGTCTTATATTCATGAAATACATTTCAGATAAATTTGAAACTAAATATGAAGAGTTAGTTGAAGAAGGAGATGGATTTGAAGAAGATAGAGATGAATACGAAGCAGAAAATATCTTCTGGGTACCAAAAGAAGCAAGATGGGGTTATTTAAAAGATAATGCAAAGGAGCCTAAAATAGGACAAATAATTGATGATGCAATGATTCTTATAGAAAAAGAAAACCCTACATTAAAAGGTGTTCTTGATAAGAGATATGCAAGACCAGAACTTGATAAAAGAAGACTTGGAGAGCTTATAGACTTAATTTCAACTATAAGACTTCATAAAAATGGTGAAAAAGACCTTTTAGGTAGAGTATATGAATACTTCTTAGGACAATTTGCAAGTTCAGAGGGAAAAGGTGGTGGAGAGTTCTATACTCCTACATCAGTAGTTAAAACTTTAGTAGAAATGATAGAGCCTTATAAAGGTAGAATATATGACCCAGCTTGTGGATCAGGTGGTATGTTTATTCAAAGTGAAAAGTTCATTGAAGAACATGCAGGTAGAATAGGTGACTTATCAATATATGGTCAAGAGCTTAATGCAACAACTTGGAAACTATGTAAGATGAACTTAGCTATTAGAGGTTTAGATGGTAACATAGGACCACATCAAGCAGATACTTTCCATGATGATTTACACAAAACATTAAAAGCAGATTATGTACTTGCAAATCCGCCATTTAATATTAGTGACTGGGGCGGAAATAAATTAACAGAAGATGTTAGATGGAAGTATGGGGTACCACCAGAAGGTAATGCAAACTATGCATGGCTTGAACATATAGTATACCACCTTGCACCAAATGGAGTTGCTGGAGTAGTTTTAGCAAATGGAGCTTTATCTTCAAATACTTCTAATGAAGGTGTAATAAGAAAGAATTTAGTAGATGCAAAACTTGTAGATGCTATAGTAGCATTACCAGATAAATTATTCTATTCAACAGGTATTCCAGTGTCTTTATGGATATTAAATAGAAATAAAAAGGATAATCCTAAGTTTAGAGAAAGAGAAGATGAAATATTATTTATAGATGCTAGAAACTTAGGAACTATGGTAGATAGAAGACATAGAGAATTAAGTGAAGAAGATATTAAGAAAATATCAGATACTTACCATAATTATAGAAATTTAAATGGACAATACGAAGATATCCAAGGATTCTGTAAAGTAGCTAAATTAGATGAAGTAAGAGAACATGAATATGTACTAACTCCAGGAAGATATGTAGGAATTGAAGAACAAGAAGATGATGGAATTCCATTTGAAGAAAAAATGGAAACTTTAACAAGTGAACTTGGAGAATTGTTTGAGAAGTCAAGAAGCCTAGAGGATGAGATTAGAAAAAATCTATGGGGAATAGGATTCGGTTTTTAATTAATAATTGAGAATTAATAGTGATTAAGAATGGAGAATTAAGAATGGAGAATGAATGGAGTAAGGTTAAGTTAGTAGATATAATACAATTTAATCCTAAAGAAAGTATAAAGAAGGGAGAAATAGCTAAAAAAGTAGCTATGGAAAAATTAGAGCCATTTACTAGAAAAATATCAGGATTTGAAGAAGCTAAATTTACAAGTGGAACTAAATTTAGAAATGGTGATACTTTATTAGCTAGAATAACTCCATGTCTTGAGAATGGTAAAACAGCTCAAGTTGATATTTTAGATAAAGATGAAATTGGGTTTGGTTCAACTGAATATATTGTATTAAGGGAGAAGTTAGGAATAACAGATAATGATTTTATATATTATCTTTCAATTTCACCAGAGTTTAGAAATGTTGCAATTAAAGCGATGAATGGTTCTTCAGGAAGGCAAAGGGTGCAGAAAGATGTACTTGAAAATAGTGAATTTTTATTACCACCATTAGATGAACAAAAGGCAATAGCAAAGATATTATCTGATTTAGATGAAAAAATAGGAGTAAATAATAAAATAAATAAAAAACTAGAAGAAATGGTTCAAGCTATTTTTAAACAATGGTTTGTTGATTTTGAATTTCCTAATGAAGATGGTAAGCCATATAAAAGTAGTGGTGGAGAAATGGTTGAAAGTGAGCTAGGGATGATTCCTAAGGGGTGGAAAGTAGTTGAGATTGATGATATTACAATGTTAAATAGAAGAGGGTTTTCTCCAAAGTACTCCGAGAGTGGGATAAAAGTAATAAATCAAAGATGTGTCAGAAATCATAATTTAGTAGATGAGGCTATTCAATATCATGACTTATCACAAAAAAAGGTACCGGATGAAGTATTTTTAAAATCAAAAGATATATTAATAAACTCTATGGGAGTAGGAACTTTGGGGAGAGTTGCTCAAAGAAGTTTAATCAGTGAAAAGTCTATTGTTCATAGTTGTATTACCATATTGAGAGCTAATGAGGATAAAATAAATCCATATATTTTGGGAAGATATATTATAAGTATGGAAAGTGAATTAGAACAATTAGGAACAGGAACTACTGGGCAGACATCACTAAATAATAAAGTTTTAGGTAAGCAAAAGATGGTAGTAGCACCAATGAGTGTTCAGAATAAAATTGCAGATACGTTAAAAACTATCTCTATTAATATAGATAGTAAGCTAATAGAAAATATAAAGTTAACTAATTTAAGAGATACTTTGTTACCTAAACTTATGTCAGGTGAAATAAGAGTACCAATGGATTAGTTGAGAATTCAGAATGGAGAATTAAGAATTTAGATAAAATTCAAATAATTCTTAATTCTCTAAGATAAATATTTCATTAAAAGAAGCAGGAGAAGCCGAATATTGGATAGAGCTTCTAATGGCAACAGAATATTTAAATGAAAAAGAAGGATATTTAAGTGGGGTGTGGAACGGTGAGTTTATTTGAAAATTTCACAGAAGATCTTTTAGAACAGGCAGCTATAGAGATACTTCAAGAATTAGATTATAGTTATGCTTTTGGCCCAGATATTGCCTATGATGGTGATACTCCAGAAAGAAATAATTATAAAGATGTTTTATTAGAGCAAAGAGTTAAAGATGCTTTATTTAGTATAAATAGACATTTACCAGAAGAAGCTTTAGAAGAAGCTTACAGGAAGATTATTACATTTAATAGTCCAGTATTAGTTGATAATAATAAAGAGTTTCATAAGCTTTTAGTTGAAGGTATAGATGTTTCTTTTAGTAAAGATGGAGCTATTAAAACTGAAAAAGCTTATATTATAGATTTTAAAAATGTAAATAAAAATGATTTTTTAGTAGTAAATCAATTTACTATAGTTGAAAAGGAAGAAAGAAGACCAGATTTAATTATTTTTGTTAATGGTATTCCTCTAGTAGTAATTGAGTTAAAGTCAGCTAGTGATGAAAATGTAGGTATTGAAGAAGCTTATAATCAAATTCAAACTTATAAAAATGATATACCAAGTTTATTTAACTATAATGCTTTCTGCATATTATCAGATGGTATAAATGCTAAAGCTGGTACTATTACTTCTAATGAAGAAAGATTCATGAATTGGAGAAGTATTGATGGTGAAACTATTGCATCTTTAGATGTACCACAATATGAGGTTATGCTAAGAGGGATGTTATCTAAGGAGCGTTTATTAGATATAGTAGAAAACTTCTTATTATTCCAAACTTCAAGAAAAGCAGATTATGATGCTAATGGTAATAAAATTGGAGATAAAGCAGTTAACATAAAAATATTAGCAGGTTATCATCAATATTTTGCAGTTAAAAAAGCAGTAGAAAAAACAAAATTAGCTTGTAGTGAAAATGGAGATAAAAAAGCAGGTGTTATTTGGCATACTCAAGGTTCAGGTAAGAGCTTTTCAATGGTATTTTATGCAGCACAATTAGTAAAGCAGTTAAATAATCCAACAATAGTTGTATTAACAGATAGAAATGACTTAGATGATCAATTATTTGGAACTTTTGCTAAATCAGCTGATATTTTAAGACAAACTCCAAAGCAAGCAGATGTTAGAAAGCTTTCAGATGAGCAAAAACAATCTAATGTTAAAGCTAAAGATAATTCAAAAGAAGTAAATGGATTATTTGATTTACTTAATGATAGAGAATCAGGTGGAATTATATTTACAACTATTCAAAAGTTCAAGCCAGAAGATGGAGAAATGCCTGCTTTAACTGATAGAAGAAATGTAATTATAATGGCAGATGAAGCTCATAGAAGCCAATATGGATTTGAAGCTAAAACAGATAAAGAAGGTAATGTTAAATATGGATATGCTAAATATTTAAGAGATGCACTTCCTAATGCAACATTTATAGGATTTACTGGTACTCCAATTGAGCTTGATGATAAATCAACTCCAGTTGTATTTGGTGATTATATTGATATTTATGATATGACTAGAGCTGTTGAAGATGGAGCTACTGTAAAAATATATTATGAAAATAGAATAATCAAACTTGATACTAATGAAGATATTATTGAAGAAATTGATGAAGAGTTTGATGAAATAACAGAAGGTCAAGAAGATAATGATAAAGAGAAGTACAAGAGCAAATGGTCAAGATTAGAAGCTGTTGTAGGTTCTCCAAGTAGAATTAAAAAGTTAGCAGAAGATATAGTAAATCACTATGAAGAAAAAGCTAAAACTGTAGATGGAAAAGCTATGGTTGTTTGTATGAGTAGAAAAATCTGTGTTGATCTTTATGATGAAATAATTAAATTAAGACCAGATTGGCATTCAGATGATGTTGATAAAGGTAAAATAAAAGTAGTTATGACTGGTAGTGCAGCAGATAATGAAAGATTGCAAGCACATATTGGTGGTAAACAAAGAAGAGATACATTAGCTAATAGAATGAAAGACAATAATGATGAATTAAAAATCGTTATAGTAAGAGATATGTGGTTAACAGGTTTTGATGTTCCATCAATGCATACTATGTATATAGATAAACCAATGCAAGGCCATAACTTAATGCAAGCTATTGCTAGAGTTAATAGAGTATTTAAAGATAAATCTGGTGGAGTTGTAGTTGACTATTTAGGAATACTTGAAAGTCTTAAAAAGGCATTAAAACAATATACAGATAGTGATAAACATAATACAGGTATAGATACTTCAGCAGCTATAGCAGTAATGCTTGAAAAGCTTGAAGTATTAAGAGATATGGTACATGGATTAGACTATTCAGGCTATATGGGAGATTCTCAAGCACAAAGAATAAGAGCTATTACTACTGGTATGAACCTAGTTTTAGGTTTTGATGAAAAAGATCAAAAAGAATTTAAACAATTTGCTACAGAATTAGCAAAAGCTCATGCTTTATGTGCAGCTACAGATGAAGGTAAAGAAGTTGCTTTAGAAGTAAGTTACTTTAAAGCTGTAAAGGCAAGTTTAGTTAAGCTAGATACTAAAAAAGTAGTTAAAAAATCAAAGCAAGAGATGGAAGCTAGAGTTAATCAATTACTAGAAAAATCAATAATATCAGAGGAAGTTATTGATGTATTTGATACTTTAGGAATAAAAAGACCAGATGTTTCTATTCTTTCAGAAGAGTTTTTAGAAGAAGTAAAAGGAATGAAAGAAAAGAATCTTGCAGCTGAAATGCTTAAGAAGTTATTAGAAGGTAACTTAAAGGCTATGGAAAGAACTAATTTAGTTAAATCTGAAAAGTTCTCAGAAAAGTTAAAGAAAACTTTAAATAAATATAGAAATCAAGCAATAACTAATGCAGAAGTTATTGAAGAGTTAATTAAGATGGCTCATGATTTAAAAAATATGAAAACTAGAGAAGAAGAGCTAGGATTAAATTCTGATGAAATTGCTTTCTATGATGCATTAACTGATGATGATGCAGTAAAAGAGTTTATGACAGATGAAACTTTAAAGATGATTGCACATGAATTAACTTATGCTATAAGAAGAAATATTTCTATTGATTGGAGCATAAGAAAAAGTGCCCAAGCAGGTATGAGAAGGATAATTAAGAGACTTTTAAAGAAGTATGATTATCCACCAGATAAATCTAAGAAGGCATTGGAAACAGTTTTAAGACAGGCTGAGCTTATGTGTGGAAATGTTGACGTAGCAGATTTAACAGTAGCTATGGCAGCAGAGGAAAGTGGAGAATATAGAGTTTAGAACAGGGGATGAGAGTATGTATGAGTTAATAACACAAAATGAAGCAGATAGAATCAAAGATATATTAAATGGAACGGGATTAAAAGAAGATATTAATATAGAAGTATTAGAGGGTAGATATAAAATTAATGCCTTTGATGTGACAGAAGCCTATAAGTCAGAACGTTATGGATATGATATGAATGAATTTTATTTAATGGATAATGATAATAAGTACGATGTTTTAGAGTATAAAAATAAATTATATGAAGTGTTTGTAAGTTTGGGAGAATGGGCATATGAAACAAGATTAAAAAATAGCCATATTACAGTAGGTTCATCTAAATTTCATGACTATAGTTTTCAATTAGAATTATCTCAAGCAATTAAAGATGAGGAAAATCTTTATATTATAAAAAATATAACTAACTTAGCAGGTAATGGAGCTTTAGTTAGATTGTATAGAGGTTTAGGTAAAGATAGAGTTGAGAAGGAAAATAGAAAAGAAAGATTTATAGAAGAATTTAATAGTGAAATATTAAAATATGAAGGTAAAGAGTGGGTAGTTATATCAAAAATATCATTAGAAGGTTTATTTGATGATAACAAAAGTCAAGATATTTTTTATGATTTATTAAATTCAATATTAAAGGCAATGCTTTTAGTTGAGGGAATTGGAGAAATGGAGATGTAAAATTATGGCAGATATAAAATATGAAATTAAAGAAACTATTGGTGTTATAGCTGAGTCAGCAAAAGGTTGGAAGAAGGAATTAAATCTAATTAGCTGGAATGGAAAAGAAGCAAAGTATGATTAAAGAGAATGGTCACCAGAACATGAAAAGATGGGAAAAGGTGTTACATTAAGTAATGATGAATTAAAAGCATTAAAAGAGTTACTTAATAGTATTGAAATTTAAAATAAAATTATTAATTTAGATAGTATAAAATTTTATATATTATAAGTTTAAAAGACAAGCCAATATTCATTTTAGAATAAAGGCTTATCTTTTTATTTAATTTCCTTAAAGAAACCATATCTACCATTATTTTTATCTTTGGTAAATTTAATTACATTGACTTTACTATAATCTATGTCAGGAATATCATTTTCAATTATTATAGTTTGGCCACTATTTTGGTTATCCACTAAATATTTAAATAATGAAGATTTCATGCTATCAGAAGCTTTTTCATCACTTTTTTCCTTTAAAGAAAGAATAGGGGAGTCAATTATAAGCATTCCAGGTGAAAACTCATCGTATTCTGATAGGTATTCTTTAAAGGTAAGAGCAACTGCAGTATTTAAAAATGCACGATAACCTTTTCCAAATGTAAACTTTGCCTTACCATTAACAACTACATCAAAAGGGTCAAGGCTAAAGTATGCAGAGCTAAACTCTTCGAATTTACAAGACTCTAATATTTTAGTAAGTATTTCATTTAATTTATTTAAAATATCTTGAGTAAAGTATTCTCTAGGCTTATATTTTGCCTCGGGATCATCAGTAACCTGAATGTTAGTAAGATCAGCAATCATATTAGATTCAAAACGTTGAATGATAGATGATTCATTATTAATTTCTATAGAACGTTTATATTCATATAACGATTTTCTTAATGAGTCTACACGTGGTTGAAGCTCAGAATTTATTAGTAGCTCTATTTTAGAACGTTCTATTATCAATTCTTTATTTCTTTCTTCAAGAATTAATTTTTCAGAAATGATATCTTTTTCAGCATCATCTAAATCTTTCATTTGAAGTATTATTTTTTGTAATTCTATGTGAGCCGCTTCTATACAGGTCTTATCTTCTAATTTAGGCAGAGCTCCATCACAGAATGGACAAGTTAAAGATTCTGGTATTTCCTCTTTATGTAATTCTCCTTCAACGATAAAAGTTAATCTTTTAATATCTGCCCTATATTGGCTACGTAAGGCTTTATAACGACTATGAAGCATATTACATTCTGCAAGTTGCTCGGCTAAGGCATATATTTCATTAGATAAAAATTTACTACGTGTTACTGCGATTGATATTTCACCTTCTGCTTCAGCTATTTCATCAAGGGTAGAATTAATCTTTGCTTGAATAGTTTCAATATTTTGAGTTTCTGTTTTGATTAATTCATTTTTACGAACAGCTAGGTTATTAAGATTATCATTAATATATTTTATAACAGCATTTTTCCGAGCTTCTTTAATTTTCTTTTCCTCTTGAGGATTAGCATCTTTAAAAGAATCACTAGTTATTAAAAATAGTATTATTGATAAAATAGCAGTACTTGTAAAGTTTGATTTTTGAAACATAATACTATTTTCTTGAAAAACATTATCTTCTTCAATAAAGAATGTATGCAAGAATGAGCGTAAAGTAAGGACTTGTCTTTCAAATGTTTCTTTTTTTATTATTTCTGGAGGATTATGAATCCCCATAAGGTTAAGCCAAAGGTTACTAATGTATAACTTGGATTTAGTCCGGCTATATCTTCCAGAATCAATATTAGGATTAAAGCTATTAACTTGAATATTATTTTCATCAAATTTTTTTTCTAAATATATATCACCATTAGCTGTAACAATTTTCATGCGAACGATGTTATATCCTGTTTCTTTACCAATACGAAAATCTTTTGCTTTACAACCAAACATAAAATCAAGACATTCGGCAATATAACTTTTACCCGTATTTGATGGACCACATATAATATTAAGACCACTTGTGAATTCTAAAGAAGAGGTCTCTACATTATCACCTGATAGGGAGAGTTCTTTTATATAAAAATTAAACAATTAATTTCCTCCTTTCTTAAAGGAATTTATAGAATATTTATTGATCATATCTAATAAGTCTTTTTCAGCGTGTTCAAGGATATAAACTCGAGATTCATGAACCATTTCTCTAAAGATATTAGCATAGTCACTTTCAAGAGAATTACAATAATTTATACCGGCATTTGTTATGGTATAGGTAAAACCATTTTTGTTGAACTCTACTATTATAAGTCCTTTAATAACAAGAATTTTTATAGCTTGCTGAATTAGAAGCCTCCTAGTAGCAAACTCACTGAATTTAAAAATATTATCACCATGTAAGTTTTTCTCAGCTATTCCAAATGAAGCGCCATATACAGAAATGAAGTCTGTAATAGTTATTTTATCTGATGTTAAGCTTGAATCCTCATATTCATTAAGAATTAATAGAACTCGAAGAGAAACTTCAAAGGGAGAATTAAAAATATTACTCATCGGTATCCACCCATTTTATCTGACCATCATTCACTAACATATGACAGAACCCTTTCTTTTCACTATTACTAATCCATCCAGGTAGATGAGTTAGCAAAGATTTATTAAGCTGTATAGTTGTTACGTGTTTCATAACATTTTTTAAACGCTCAAATCCACTATCATAACAATCTTCATGAACATCAATTATTCCATCTAGTGTTTCTTCTTTTAGCACGTTAAATTCACCAGTAGCATTTGCACCAAGTGGATCTCTAGCAGATTGTCTAATTGTCTCCGCTGCATAATAGTCTTTTCGGTGTCTTAAAAAGTTATTTTTGTATTTTGGATATTTTTCAAGAGTTTCCTTTTCAATTTTTAAAATTCCTTCTTCATCAGCATATGCAGCAAGAAGTTCAGTAATATATACCATTTCATGTTCAGCAAAGGTATCTTCTGGGAGTAGACTTATTGGTTTGGGAAAACTTTTCAATAGGTCATTTAGTTTAGATACATCATCTTCTAGGGAAGAGGTAGAGTCAGTTTTAGATTTATTTTCTAATTTAGATTTTTTATTATCTTTTTGAACCGCATATAAAAAGGTCTCTGCAAGAAACTGACTAAGTTCGTTAGAATTATATAAAGAGATTAGATTGTTTCTAATATTGGGTGCTATACTAATATCTGAATTAATTAAAGTTAATATAGTGGAATATGCATCTAATTCCTTTTGAGGACTAAGAGCATTGATAATTTTATTTTCAAAATAATCTGTAGCTTCAGAAATAATTTCTGGCGATGCTGCAGCTTTTTTTATTTGTGCAGGAATATCTTCATACTCATTCCACCATTTATTAACATAATAGCTGGTTATGTTATATTGTTCACCTTGGCTATTTACTACCTTTTCATTGTCTACAATTAATCTAAGTAGTAACTTTGTTACACCAATTTGAGTTGTTTTTGCTATACCATCCTTTATTGCTTTTGCATAAGAAGCAAAATTCAAAGTAACCATAGATTTCCCCCTCATATTTTTAAATTTTATCCCAAGTTTACCCCAAGTTTATCCCAATTACTATTTGGGTAATTAGCTGTACCATTTAACTTGTAAAGTTTGTAATAAGTAACTACTTAATATACCAATAGAATATAAAAATTATATCAAAATATTAGTTATTACTCAATATTTTGTAAAATAATGCATAAAGTTTACAAGGAAAGTTTTTTAATAGGAAAAGGGTTTTCCTATTTAATTTTTATTATTTAGGTACAGAGCGAGAGGGGGGGTGAGAGTGATGAATGAAATGCAAGATTGGATAACGCCAACTGAAAGAAGAATGGAAATTATAAAAGTTCTTTGTAGAAGAAGACAAGAAACAATGGAAAATCTGGCAGAAGAGTTTGGAGTTACTAGTCGTACTATCAGAAATGATATTAATTATTTATCACTCTCATATCCTATAGAAACTGTTCGTGGTAGGTATGGTGGTGGAGTTAAAATTGTTGGAGATTTTGATTTAGATAGAAAATATCTAAACTCAAAACAAAAGAATCTACTTGAAAAGCTTAAAGATGGACTAGCAGGTCAAGAGCTACTTATTATGAATAGTATTTTAAATGAATTTGCTTTGAATATGGATTTAAGAAAGGAGGCTTAAATGTGGATAATATATTTTTAACATTAGCTTCAGGATATAAAAAAATATCACTAGGGTATTTAGAACTATCCAAATTAATAGATAATAAATCAAAAATAAATGATGTAAATATTAGAGTTATAAGTGCTATTCTTGCTGAAAAAAGCAAGGAAGGAAAAATAAAGAAAATTAAAGCTTTATTAAAGAAATATAATGCAGAGAAGTTAATTGAAGTTAAAGAAGAGGATTACCACAGATTTATTGAAGATGCCAAAATTTTATAAAAACTGAAAGGAGTAATGAAAGATGAATGATTTAATAAAAGTTAATTACAAGAAGGAAGAACCTACAGTATCGGCTAGGGAATTACATGACTTTTTAGAGGTGAAAACAAATTTTAAGGATTGGTTTCCAAGAATGTGTGAGTATGGATTTAATCAAGGGGTAGATTTCAACCCGCTCAAAATTGAGCAAGTTCAAATTGAAGGTTTAAGAGAAGTTAAAAGAAAAATTACTGATTATGAAGTAACAATTCCAATGGCAAAAGAAATATGTATGTTGCAAAGAAGTGAAAAAGGCAAAGAAGCAAGACAATACTTTTTATCTCTTGAAAAAGCTTGGAATACACCAGAGATGGTTATGTCAAGAGCGCTAAAGATGGCTGATAGTAAAATAAATCACCTACAATTAGAAAATTCAAGACTTTATGTTGAAAATTCTATTATGCAACCTAAGTCCGATTACTTTGATGAATTAGTAGATAGAAATTTACTTACCAATTTTAGAGATACAGCAAAAGAGTTAGGGGTACAACAAAAGGAGTTTGTAAATTTTTTAATTAAAAGCAAGTTTATTTACAGGGATAAAAGAGGGAATTTAAAACCATATTCAGATAAAAATAAAGAGTTATTTGAACTTAAAGAATCAAAAAATGATAAAACAGGTTGGGCTGGAGTTCAAACTTTAATTACACCTAAGGGAAGAGAAACTTTTAGATTATTACTTTTAGGTAATAAATAATAAAAAAAGAGGAGTATAAAAATATGAACATTAAGATTGATGTAAATTTAAAATCGCCGGGGCTTATGGCTGCAATATTAGCCTTAGCAGAGGCATTACCTAAGGTGAATTTAGCAACAGGTATTTCTTCGGTTGTAGAAGATACAGTTAGAGTAAAAGAAATTGAGCCTAAGGTAGAGGAAGTTACTAAAGAAAAAGAAGTTAAGGAAAAGAAGGAGCGGGTAGTTGAAAATACTATAGCACTTGAAGAAGTTAGAAAAGTATTAGCCACAAAATCTAAGAATGGAAAGCAAGCAGAAGTTAAGGAGCTTATTAAAAGATATGGAGTAAACAAGCTAACTGATATTCATCCATGTAATTATAAAGAGCTTCTTGAATTAGCGGAGGTTTTATAATGGGCAAGCATGCATTATTATCTGCTTCAGCTTCACATAAGTGGTTACACTGTCCACCATCTGCAAGGCTTGAAGAGAATGAAGAAAATACAAGTAGTGTATTTGCAGCAGAAGGTACAGCAGCCCATGAATTATCAGAGTACAAATTAAGAAATTATCTTGGTATTAAAACTGAAAGACCAGTTAGTGAATTTGATAGTGAAGAGCTAGAAATGTACACAGATATTTATGTGAGTTTTGCAACTGAACTTATTGATGAAGTTAGGACAAACTGTAAAGATCCAGTGATATTAATAGAGCAAAGGTTAGATTATTCCTGCTATGTGCCAGAGGGGTTTGGTACAGGAGACCTTTTAATAGTTGCAGATGAAAATCTTGATATTGTGGATCTAAAGTATGGTAGAGGTGTTGCAGTTTCAGCAGAAGATAATCCTCAAATGAAACTTTATGCTATAGGGGCTCTAAACTTATTTGATAGTCTTTATGATATTAAAAAAGTAAGAATGACTATTGTACAACCTAGACTTGAAAGTATATCTACCTATGAGATGTTAACAGAAGATTTATTAAGTTGGGCAGAGAATGAATTGAAACCAAGGGCTGATTTAGCTTTTAAAGGTGAAGGTGAGTTTCTTTCAGGGGAACATTGTAGATTCTGTAGAGTTAGACATAACTGTAGAGCAAGATCAGAAGAATTTTTAGATGCAGCTAAGTATGAATTTAAGAAGCCAGATTTATTAACTGATGAAGAAATAGCAGATGTGTTATTTATATCCGATAGATTATCAACATGGGCTAATGATGTTCATAATTTTGCTTCACATTTAGCAATTAATGAAGGTAAACAATGGCCAGGATTTAAGTTAGTTCAGGGTAGAGCTAATCGTAAATATAAAGATGAAAAGGCAGTTATAGAAGTTTGTGAAGACAATGGTATAAGTGATATTTATTCTAAGTCACTTTTGGGTATAACAGCCATGGAGAAGTTAATAGGCAAAAAGAAGTTTAATGAAATTCTAGGAACATTAATAGAAAGACCAGAAGGTAAGCCAACATTAGTTCCTAGTTCAGATAAAAGAAAAGAAATAAAAATAAATAATACAGCAGTAGCTGATTTTAAGGAGGAAATATAGATGGAAAACAATACGAAGGTTATAACAGGTAAGGTAAGATTCTCATATGCAAATGTGTGGGAGCCAAAATCAATTAATGGTGGAGATGAAAAGTATTCTGTTTCATTAATAATACCAAAGGCAGATACAAAGACAGTTAATGAAGTTAAAGCTGCTATAGAAGCTGCAAAGCAAGAAGGGAAAGCTAAGTTTGGTGGAAGAGTACCAGCTAATCTAAAAACACCATTACGTGATGGAGATGTTGATAGACCTGATGACGAAGCTTATAAGAACAGTTACTTTATAAATGCAAATAGTAAGGACAAGCCTCAAATAGTAGATAAAAATGTTAAACCTATTTTAGACCAAAGTGAAGTTTACAGTGGGTGTTATGGAAGAGCAAGTATAACTTTTTATGCATTTAATTCAAACGGTAATAAAGGAATTGCTTGTGGACTTGGAAATCTACAAAAGTTAGCTGATGGAGATGCATTAAGTGGACGTACTAAAGCAGAAAATGAGTTTTCAACTTTTGAAGATGAAGATTTCTTAAGCTAAGAAGGTATAGTGTATGAAGAGAACATTAGCTATAGATATAGAAACTTACTCGGATGTTGATTTAGTTAGAAGTGGTGTTTATGCATACACCACTTCACCTAAGTTTGAAATTTTATTATTTGCTTATTCGTTTGATGATGATGAAGTAAAGGTTATAGATTTAGCAACAGGGGAAACTTTACCTAATGAAATTATTTTAGCTCTTGAAGATGAAAAAATTATTAAAACTGCATTTAATGCAAATTTTGAAAGAGTATGTTTATCAAAATATCTTAATAAAAAATTATCTGCAAAGTCATGGAGATGTACAGCAGTTCAAGCTGCAAGCTTAGGATTACCTTTATCTTTAGATGGAGTTGCACAAGTTTTAGGATTGCAAAAGCAAAAAATGAAGGAAGGTAAAGAGTTAATTAAATATTTTTCAGTACCTTGTAAACCAACAAAATCTAATGGAGAAAGAAATAGAAATTATCCACATCATTCATTAGAAAGATGGGAAGTTTTCAAGAAATACTGTGCACAAGATGTTGAAGTTGAAAAGGCAATACGTAAAAGGCTTGAGAGGTATCCAATTATAACTAGTGAGCAAGAGATTTATGTTCTTGACCAAGAAATTAATGATAGAGGGATTCTTATAGATACTAAATTAGTGGAAAAATCTATAGAGTGTGAGAATATTCATAAAGAAGATATTTATGCAGAAGCACAAAAACTTACTGGACTTGAAAATCCAAATTCAGTGATACAGCTAAAACAATGGCTTTTAGAAAATGGAGTAGAAGTAGAATCATTATCTAAAAAGACAGTAGCAGATTTGGCTAAAGATGCAGAAGAAGATGTACAAAGATTACTTAATTTAAGATCTCAACTTTCAAAGACTTCTGTTAAAAAATATGAAGCTATAGAAAGAGTATTATGTGCAGATAAAAGAGTACGAGGGTTACTTCAATTCTACGGTGCTAATAGAACAGGGCGCTGGGCTGGTAGATTAGTACAGGTTCAGAACTTGCCACAAAATCATATTAAAGATTTAACTTTAGCTCGTGACTTGGTTAAGAATGGAGAATTCGAGACTTTAGATATGTTATTTGATAATGTATCGCAGGTTCTATCAGAGCTTATTAGAACAGCTTTTATACCTAAAGAAAACCATAGATTTATAGTAGCTGATTTTAGTGCTATTGAAGCTAGAGTTATTGCTTGGCTTGCAGAAGAGAAGTGGAGGCTTGATGTTTTTAATTCTCATGGAAAGATATATGAAGCTAGTGCAAGTCAGATGTTTAAAATACCTATTGAAGAAATAACTAAAACTTCACCGCTAAGACAGAAGGGTAAGATTTCAGAGTTAGCTTTAGGTTATGGTGGTTCAGTTGGGGCACTTGCAGCTATGGGAGCCTTAGATATGGGAGTTAAAGAAGAGGAGCTTCAGGGCTTAGTTAGTAAATGGAGACAAGCTAATCCTAATATCACAAAGTTATGGTGGGATATAGATAAAGCTGCAATTAAAGTTGTAAAGGAAAAGTCATTTGAAGTAGTAGGTAAAATTAAGATCTTCTATGAAAAAGGAATAATGTTTATTACTTTACCTTCAGGAAGAAATTTATCTTATATAAAACCAAGATTAGAAACTAATAAGTTTGGTAGGAAAGGAATTACTTATGAAGGGATAGGTGCAACTAAGAAGTGGGAGCGTATAGAAACTTATGGCCCAAAGTTAGTAGAGAATATAGTTCAAGCTACTGCAAGAGATTTATTAGCAGAAGCTATGATTAATGTAGATAAAAAAGGTTATGAAATAGTTATGCATGTGCATGATGAAATTATAGTAGAAACGCCAATAGGTAAAGGTTCACTAAAGGAAGTTTGTGATGTTATGGCTATAGCTCCAGAATGGGCAAAGGGGTTACCACTTAGAGCAGATGGATTTGAGTGTGAATATTACAGGAAGGATTGATGAGAGGTGCAGGTATTTATAAAAGAACTAGGAAAGTATAAAGGTTATTTACCTAGACAAATAATAAAAACATTAAGAGGTCAGGCGTTATCAGGAGATTTAGTTGGAGCAAAAAAGGGATTAGAGAAAATTAAATTAAGATTAGAGAGAGGTGATGGTAAGTATGAAAATTGCAGTAGCTAATTCAAGAAAAGATACAGTGTGGAAGAACATAGACATTACCTGGGATAAGTTTTTAGTAATGGTAAGTAGTACAAAGGTAACTACTGAAACTATGGAGGAGTTTAGAAAGTTACCTAAAAACAAGCAAGATGAAGTTAAAGATATAGGTGGATTTGTAGCGGGAGAATTACGGGATGGAAAACGTAAAAGAGGATTTGTAGAATACAGGTCAATGCTTACTTTAGATTTAGATTATGCAAGTCCTAATCTATGGGATGATATTACTATGTTTTATGGATTTAGATGTTGCATATATTCCACACATAAACACACTTCAGAAAAGCCACGACTTAGATTAATCATACCTTTATCTAGAAATGTAAGTTCAGATGAGTACACAGCAGTTTCGAGGTTAATAGCTTCAGATATTGGAATAGACCAATTTGATGATACTACTTATGAAGCTACAAGACTTATGTATTGGCCCTCAACTTCTTGTGATGGAGAGTTTGTGTTTGAACAGCAAGATGGAGAATTATTAGACCCAGACAAGGTGCTTTCAAGATATAAAAATTGGAGAGATAGTAGCGAATGGCCAGTATCTTCAAGACAACATAAAGTTATAAAAAACAATATTTCAAAGCAAGCAGATCCTTTGGGGAAGGAAGGTATGATAGGTGCTTTCTGTAGGACCTATACCATTGAAGCAGCTATTGATAAATTTTTAAGTGATGTTTATAAGCCAAGCTTAATAGATGGAAGATACGATTATATTCCAGCAGACTCATCAGCAGGAGTAGTTGTTTATGATAATAAATTTTCTTTTTCACATCATGCTAGTGATAAAGCTTGCAATAAATTATGTAATGCTTTTGACTTAGTTAGAATTCATAAGTTTAGCGATTTAGATGGCGAGTGTGAAGAAGGAACTACACCAAATAAACTTCCATCCTTTAAAGCTATGCAGGAGTTTTGCATGAAGGATGAAGAGGTTAAAAAACAATTAATAAATGAGAAAATGGAGAAGGCAAAATCAGAGTTTGATGTAGTAGAAGATGGGCAATGGCAACAAAAACTTACTGTAGACAAGAATGGAAATATAAAACCAGAGCTACAGAACCTAGTACTTATTATGAAAAATGATGAGATGTTAAAGGGTATAGCTTACAACCAGCATAGAGATGGGATTGATGTGAAAGAAGAGTTACCTTGGAAGCAAATTAAAGTAGGTTGGAATGATTCTGATATGGCAGCTTTAAAAGTATATTTTGATAGAAGTTATGGTATATGGTCACCTGCTAAATTAAAGGAAGCATTAATATCAGTTGCAGCTGAAAGAGCATATCATCCTGTAAAAGAATATCTAAATAATTTAGAAGAGTGGGATGGGATTAAAAGAGTAGATATGCTTTTAATAGAGTATTTAGGAGCAGATGATAATGAATACTCTAAAGCTGTTATTAGAAAAACTTTAGTGGCAGCTGTAGCTAGAATTTATGAGCCAGGTACTAAGTTTGATAGTGTATTAATTTTAAATGGACCACAAGGTATAGGGAAAAGTACTTTCTTTTCAAGGTTAGGTAAAGGGTGGTTTTCTGATAGTTTAACTTTAGGTGATATGCGTGATAAGGCAGCAGCAGAAAAGCTACAGGGTTATTGGCTTTTAGAGCTTGGAGAGCTTGCAGGTATAAAGAAAACTGATGTTGAAACAGTTAAATCTTTTGTTTCAAGAACAGATGATAAATATAGGGCAAGCTATGGAGTTAATGTGGAAAGTCATCCAAGGCAGTGTGTTATTGTAGGGACAACAAATAGTGAAACAGGATTCTTAAGAGATATCACAGGAAATAGAAGGTTCTGGCCCGTTAGAGTAAGCGGAGACAGTTCAAAGAAAGCATGGGATTTAACAGAGGTAGATCAAGTATGGGCAGAAGTATTATTTATATATAAGCAAGGCGAGGATTTATTCTTAAAAGGAGATGAAGCTCAAATTGCTATAGCACAGCAGGCAGATGCTATGGAAAGTGATGATAGAGAAGGATTAGTTAGAGAATATCTTGAAAAGTTATTACCAGATAATTGGGATACTATGAGTCTTTATGAAAGAAGAAATTTCTTAAGTGCTAATGACTTTGGTGCAGCTTTAGTAGGTACTAAAAAGAGAGAACTTGTTTGTAGTATGGAAATTTGGTGTGAATGTTTTGGTAAAGATTCTGCAAGTTTAAAGAAAGCAGATTCTTATGAAATAACATCAATAATGTCTAGATTAGAAAATTGGAAACCATACAACGGGACTAAAAGTGGCACTACAAGATTTCCTATTTATAATAAGCAAAGAGCTTTTATGAGAGTTGAAAATGGAAAATAAGAAATATTGTGTTCCAAAATTAAAAGGAACAGTGGGTATATGCGTTAGCTTGTACTAAGGTAGTGTTTCAGTAAAGAAGTTAGTATTTTAAAGGGTTAAGCAAGGGTATAGGAACAGTGGAACAAGAAAATCTCCTATGAGATAAATAATATATATATAAGTAATAATAGTACATGTTACGTATATATACACGCGTAAGGGTTTTTTAGACCATTGTTCCCTTAATTGTTCCACCTAATATGAAAGGGGTATTTATGAGAGAAAGGGAAGTTGAAAAAGCTTTAACTAAGGAAGTTAAGAAACGTGGAGGGATAGCATTTAAGTTTGTATCACCAGGAATGGCAGGTGTGCCAGATAGGCTAGTTTTAATGAAAGATGGAAAACTTGCTTTTGTAGAACTTAAAGCACCAGGAAAAGAAATGAGACCTTTTCAAATATTGAGAAAAAGACAATTAGAATCATTAGGATTTTTAGTGTATTGCATAGATAGTAAAGAAAAGATTGGAGGTGTACTTGATGAAATATGTACCTCATGAATATCAAAAGTATGCACAAGATTTTATTATAAATAATTCAGCATGTGCATTACTTCTTGATATGGGTTTAGGAAAAACAGTAATAACTTTAACGAGTCTATGGATTTTACTATTTGATTATTTTGAAGTAAGTAAAATATTAGTTATAGCTCCATTGAGAGTAGCTCAAGATACTTGGAGTAAAGAGTGTGAAAAATGGGATCATCTTAAAGGGCTTAAAATTTCAAAGGTTTTAGGTTCAGAAAAAGAAAGAAGAATGGCTCTATTTGATAAAGCTGATATCTACATAATAAATCGTGAAAATGTAGAATGGCTTTGTAATAATTATGACTTTGATTTTGACATGATAGTCATTGATGAACTTTCAAGTTTTAAATCCTATTCTTCAAAAAGATTTAAAGCTCTTAGAAAAATTAGATCAAAGGTAAAAAGAATAGTCGGCCTTACAGGAACTCCAGCACCAAATACTTTAATGGATTTATGGAGTCAAATAAACTTAATTGATATGGGGCAAAGGTTAGGAAGATTTATTAGTAATTATAGAAATGACTTTTTTATTCCTGATAAAAGAAATGCTCAAGTAATATTTAGTTATAAACCTAGAGAAGGTGCTGAAGAAGAAATTTATAAAAGAATAGCTGATATTTGTGTCAGTATGAAGGCTTGTGATTATTTAGATATGCCAGAAAGAATAGATAATGTAGTTCATGTGAAAATGTCAGAAGAGGAAAAGAAACTTTATAAAAGATTAGAAAAAGATATGATTTTACCGTTAGCTGATGGAGACATAGATGCAGTTAATGCAGCAGCACTATCTAATAAATTACTTCAAATGGCAAATGGAGCAGTTTATGATGAGCTGAAGGAAACAAAGATAATTCATAATAAAAAGTTAGAAGGTTTAGAAGATTTAATTGAGGCAGCTAATGGAAAACCAGTATTAGTATTTTATGCTTATAAACATGATAAAGAAAGAATATCTAAAAAATTTAAGGTTACAGAAATTTCAACTAGTAAAGATATATCAAAATGGAATGAAGGTAAAATTCAAATAGCGATAGCACATCCAGCAGCAACAGGACATGGGTTAAATCTTCAAGCTGGAGGTTCAACAATTATATGGTTTGGACTAACTTGGAGTTTAGAGCTTTACCAACAAGCTAATGCAAGACTATGGAGACAGGGACAGAAAGATACAGTAGTTATTCATCACATTGTTTCTAAAGGAACTATAGATGAAGAAGTAATGAAAGCTCTTCAAAGAAAACAATGTGGACAAGAAAATTTAATTAATGCCGTTAAAGCAAGAATCGGGGGTATAAAAGATGGAGATTTATAGAGATAGTATTATAATGGTGGACTTTGGCCAAAACCAAGGATGTGTTCAAAGTGGAAGAAGGCCAGCAGTGGTTATTCAAAATGATGTAGGTAATAAGTTTTCTACCACAACAATAGTAGTTCCTATAACAGGAAAACATAAAAAGGAACTTCCTACACATCATGAATTATATAAAAAAGATTATAGTTGCTTAAAATATGATAGCACAATATTAGCAGAGCAGGTTTTAACAATATGTAAGGGGCAAATATTAAATGTTATAGGTCAGCTTAAAGAAGAAGACAGTACAAAACTTAATGAAATACTTTCTGTAAGTATTAATTTAAATAAAAAAGTATGCTAAATTAAGTAGGTATAGAAGGTATGGAATTAAGAGATATATGTGTAAATAAAGTTAGAAAGAATAAATGCAAAAGATTAGTAGTTGATATTTGTTTAGGTGATGAATGTCCTTTTAAACAAACAAGTAAACAACAAGAAGAAGCTCAAAGAAGTGTATTTAAAAGATTAAGTAGTTTAGATGGACAATTACAACTTTATATATCAGATAAATATTATAATGGTTCAATGCCTTGGCAAAAAGGAGGTAGAAGGATATGACAACTAAAGAGTACTTAGCTCAAGCTTATAGAATAGATCAAAGAATAAATAGTAAGCTTGAACAAATAGTGTCTTTAAGAGAATTAGCAACTAAAGCAACATCTACATTAAGTGATACACCTCCAAGTGGAAGTCGTAATGTTCATTCTATGGAAGGAATAATAGTAAAGATGATGGAATTAGAGAATGAAATTAATGCTGATATAGATGTACTTGTAGATTTGAAGAAAGAAATAATGTCTATAATAAAAAAGATTAATAATCCAGAACAGCAAACATTGTTGGAGTTGAGATACCTTTGTTTTAAAACTTGGGAGCAAATAGCTGTTGATATGGGATATAGTATTCAAAATGCATATAAGGTGCATGATAGAGCTTTAGAAAATATAATTGTTCAAAATGATAAAATTTTAATAAAAAAGTAAATTAATTATTGAGAAGATAAAATTCTTGTGATATAATTTAATCAATCGATCCCACCAAGCCTATGTGATATTTTTTTTATATCACATGCGTAACATGGTGGGCCTTTTGTTTTAGGAGAAATTTATGGGAAAACCTTTTAAAAGTATAGAAGAACAAATAGAAATTTTGAAAGAGCGAGGTATGGTAATTAAAGATAATGACTATGCTTCTAGAGTTTTATCTCATGTTAATTATTACAGATTAAGTGGGTATACATTAACATTAAGGAGAGATAATGTTTTTTATAATAATGTAAAGTTAGAACAAGTAATGGAAATATATAATTTTGATGCAGAGTTAAGAGTTGCATTATTATATTTACTAGAATATATTGAGGTGGAGTTTAGAACTCATTTTGGATATTATCATTCAAAAGAATATGGGCCGTTAGGATATTTAGATAAAGAAAGCTTTGATGATGAGTGGAGATATGAAAAATTCATGAAAAACATAACTCAACTTATAGAAGAAAATGAAAAGAATGAAATATTCGTTAAACATCATAATGAAAAATATGATGGAGAGTTTCCATGTTGGGTAGTAGTAGAGTTAATGTCCTTTGGTTGTTTATCAAGAGGATTTAAAAATTTACATGCTGAAATTAAAGAAGAAATTTGTAAAGATCATTATGCATCTATACCATATAATTATATAGAAAACTGGTTGCAAGGTTTTGTTATACTTCGTAATATATGTGCTCATAGAGGAAGATTATATAACAGGTACATAACATTTGCACCTAAGCTGTCAAAAAAAGATAAGAATTTATTTAAAAATAATTCTTTAGATTTAAATAAAAATACAAAACAAGTATTTGCGTATATTTATATCATGAATAAATTAATAGATGATATTAATGTTAAAGAGAACTTTATTAATAGGTTAGAAACATTAATTAGTAAATACTCATTTGTTAATTTAAAGCATTATGGATTTCCAGAAACGTGGAGAGAAATTTTAAAATAAGTGTATTTAAAATTAAATTAAGAACATACTATATACTAATAGATCCTGCAAAGCCTATCAAAGAAGCGTAACAATGCAGGCCAGACCTTGGAGCAATCCAAGGTTAAAATTTATTAATAACTTAAAAAGTAGAGTAAAGTTGATAGAAGTAGAGTACAAACTTCTGATATTATTATAATAGAGAAAATAAATTAAGAGTCATTACAGCAAAAGTTGTAGTGGCTTTTTTCTTTAATGAGGTGATTTTAATGCCCAAGAAACCATTGAAACCGTGTAAATATTTGGGGTGTGCTAAGTTAACAGAAGATAATTATTGTGATGAACATAAAGATTTTAGGGTAAAAGAAAGAGCTACTGCTACTGAACGTGGTTATGATAGTAAGTGGAGAACTGCTAGGAATATATTCTTAAAAGTTAATCCTTTATGTGTTAGATGTAAAGAGGAAGGTAGATTAGTTAAAGCTACTGTAGTTGATCATATTAAACCTCATAGAGGAGATAAGAAGTTGTTCTGGGATGAAAGTAACTGGCAAGCTCTTTGTAAGAAGTGTCATGATAAGAAAACTATGACTGAAGATAGATACAAAGAGTATGAATATTAAAAGAGTAGAGTAAAGTTGATAGAAGTAGAGTATGAATTTCTGATATTATTATAATAGAGATAAAGAAATTGATTTAATGGTTGGGGTTAAGGTTGGGTAGGGGGATATCTAATCTTAAAAGAAGGACAAGCCAACGACCGCCGCCCCCTCTCACGTGAAATTTCGCATAATTACACAAGGGGGGTACTAAAAAATCGCAAAATAGAAAGTTGTAATTAAGTAACTGTAAGGGATAGCAGTTACTTTTTTTATTGCAAAAAAGTTTAATGAAAGGAGCAATTAACATGACCACCGAGGAAAAGGAAAGAATAAAAGAATTAAGATTAAAAGGTATGGGATATAAGGCTATTGCTAGCATTACAGGATTATCAAGAGATTCTGTAAGAGGGTTCTGTAGAAGAAATGGTCTTATTGGTGTTTCAGCTATAGTTGCTCTAAATTTAGAAGAAAAAATAAAGAAAAATGAACTTTGTATTTATTGTGAAAAACCTATTAAACAAAAACTGCAAGGTAGGGCCAGAAAGTTTTGTTCTGATGAATGTAGGTATAAATGGTGGAATGAAAACCTAGATAAAAGAAATAAAAGTGAAGATGCCACTTACAAATATACTTGCCCTTATTGCAATAAAAAATTTACTGCCTATGGAAATAAGAAAAGAAAATATTGTAGTCATGATTGTTATATAAAAGATAGATTCTGGAGGGAAGAGCATGGAGTTTAAAAAGTTAAAAATAGATTTATTAGTACCAGCTGATTATAATCCAAGAAAAAAGTTAAAACCTGGTGATGATGAATTTGAAAAAATAAAAAATAGTATTAATGAGTTTGGATATGTAGACCCTGTTATAGTAAATAAAGATTTAACTGTAATTGGAGGTCACCAAAGAATATCAGTTTTAAAAACTTTAGGGTATGAGGAGATAGATTGTGTAGTTGTTGAAGTTGATAAGATTAAAGAAAAAGCTTTAAATATAGCTCTTAATAAAATCACTGGTGAATGGAACAAAGAATTGTTGGCTGACTTAATTAAGGATTTACAAGACTTAGATTATGATACATCTTTTACAGGATTTGAACCACCAGAGATTGATGCATTATTTAATGAGCTGCATCCTAAAGGTGTAAAGGAAGATAACTTTGATGAAGCACCACCAGAAAACCCAATAACAAAAAGTGGAGATATTTGGTTACTGGGAAGGCATAGATTAATTTGTGGAGATAGTACTAAGATTGAAACTTATGGAAGGTTAATGGAGGGGAAGAAAGCTAATTTAACAGTAACAGATCCTCCTTACAATGTTGCTTATGAAGGGACAGCAGGAAAGATTCAAAATGATGATATGGATGATAAGAAGTTTTATGAGTTTTTATTAGCTGCGTATAAGGGAATGTATGAAAGTCTTGCTGATGGAGGTTCTATTTATGTATTCCATGCAGATAAGGAAACTGTTAATTTTAGAAGTGCATTTAAAGAGGCAGGTTTCTTTTGTCACCAAACTTGCATCTGGGTAAAGAACTCTCCTGTATTAGGAAGATGTGATTATCAATATAATCATGAACCTGTACTTGTTGGATGGAAGCCTACAGCAGGACATAAATTCTATGCAGATAGAAAGCAAAGAACTACTTGGAACTTTGATAGGCCCACAAAATCAAAATACCATCCAACAATGAAGCCAATAGCATTAGTTGCCTATCCAATTACTAATTCAAGTTTAACAAATTCTATTGTACTTGACCCATTTGGCGGAAGTGGTTCAACACTTATCGCTTGCGAGCAAACAGATAGAATTTGCTACACTATTGAATTAGATGAGAAGTATGCTGATGTTATTGTTAATAGATATATTGAGCAAGTTGGTAATGATGAAGGTGTGTATCTATTAAGAAATGGTGAAAATATTAAGTATAAAGATGTAGTTGAAAATATAGAAGAGGCACTTTAAATAGTGTCTTTTCTGTTGTCATTAATATATAAATAATGTCGTTAAAAACCTGTGTTTTTTCTTTAAATATAACTGGATAAGTACACCTGTCAGAGGTAATATGTACACTAATAAAAGGGTATTCAATACCGTTTAGGAGGTAAACAAAAATGAAAAACCAAACAATAGGTGTAGAAATTGAAATGACAGGAATAACAAAAGCAGAAGCAGCAGCGGTTGCAGTAAACTTTTTAGGCGGAAGAATTACAAGAGCATATGATGGATACGACACTTACAACATAATAGCACCAGACCAAAGGGTTTGGAAGATAATGAATGATGCAAGCATAAAGACAATGAAAAATACAAAGGGAAAACTTAAAGAGGTAAGCAACAAGGATTACAGTGTGGAGCTAGTAACACCGATTTTGAGATATGAGGACATTGAAACCTTACAAGAATTAATAAGAAGGTTAAGAAAAGCAGGAGCAGTTAGTGCTAGCGAACTACAATGTGGAATACACATACACATAGGAGCAAAGGACCACACACCAAACACTTTAAAGAACTTGGTAAACCTAATGGCTGCAAAAGAAGATTTGATTTACAAAAGTTTAGAAATAGACCCAGCAAGAGTAAGATGGTGCAAAAAAGTAAATGAAGATTTGATACAAGCCATAAATAAGAAAAAGCCAAAAACATTAGAACAACTTGCAGACCATTGGTACAGCGGATACGGATTTGAAAGTAGAGAAAGACATTACCATACAAGCAGATATCATGGATTAAACTTACATAGTACTTTTACAAAAGGAACTATTGAATTTAGACTTTTCAACGGAACATTACACGCAGGAAAAATAAGAAGCTACATTGTTTTCTGCCTAGCAATAAGCCACCAAGCATTAACACAAAAGAGTGCAAGTGCAAGAAGAACACATACAGATAATGAAAAGTACACCTTCAGATGTTGGCTTTTAAGACTAGGGCTTATCGGGGAAGAGTTCAAGAATTGCAGAATGCACCTTATGAAAGCGCTTGATGGAAACTCAGCATGGAGAAATCCAAATGCAGCATGAGAGTAAAATAAAGCAAGGGGAGTTAGTCCCCTTTGAAAAATTAAAAAAAGGAGAAATTAAGAATGAAAAGAAAAATATATGGAGCTTATGGTTCTAATATGAATCTAGAGCAAATGGCGCATAGATGTCCAAAAGCTAAGATTATAGGAAGTGGAATACTTCAAGATTATAAATTAACCTTTAGAGGTAGGTATAAAGGTGTTGCTAATATTGAACTTTGTAAAGAAAGAGAGGTACCGATAGTACTATGGGAAATAACAGATGAATGTGAAAAAGCATTAGATATATATGAAGGTTTTCCAAGTCTATATGTAAAAAAAGAAGTTGAAGTAACAGTAGATGATAATCTAGTAAAAACTATGGTTTATATAATGGCTAAGCAATATACAGATATGGTTGCAGCACCTACTGAATATTATTTCAATGTGATAGTGAGAGGATATTCAGATAATGCTTTAGATTTAAAGCCATTGCAAATTGCATATGAGGAATGTTTAGAGGAACTTAAAAAGTAAGAAAGTTTAGATTAGGGTCTATAGAAATATAGGCTCTTTTATTATATAAAATTTTAAAAGATTGGGGGTGAAACCTATGGCACAACGAGGAAGAAAACCTAAGCCAACAGCTGTTAAAGTGCTGGAAGGTAATCCAGGTAAAAGACAGCTAAATGAACTAGAACCTAAACCAGAAAAGAAAGCACCTAAATGTCCAGTGTGGCTAGATAAAGAAGCTAAAAAAGAATGGAGAAGAATATCTAAGCAATTAGAGGACCTTGGGATATTAACAGAAGTTGATATGGCAGCATTTGCTGGATATTGTGAAGCTTATTCTAGATGGAAGGAAGCAGAAGAGTTTATTTCAAAACATGGAACTATAGTAAAAACACCTAGTGGTTATTGGCAACAGGTGCCACAGGTATCAATTGCTCAAACGTATCTTAAGATTATGATTAAGTTTTGTGAACAGTTTGGCCTTACTCCATCTTCAAGAAGTAGAATTGTTGCAGATAAAGGTAATAATGATGTAGTAGATCCTATGGAATTGGTGTTAAGGGGTGAGCTTAAATAATGTTTGATGAAGCAAAAGCACAAAGAGCAGTAAACTTTATTAATTGTTTAAAGCACACCAAGGGCCAATGGAGAGGAGTTCCTTTTGATTTATTACCATGGCAGGATAAAATAATCAAAGATATATTTGGAACAGTTAAAGAAAATGGATATAGGCAATACAATACTGCATATGTTGAAATTCCAAAGAAAAATGGTAAGTCAGAACTTGCAGCTGCAATAGCATTACTTATGACTTGTGGAGATAGTGAATGGGGAGCAGAAGTTTATGGATGTGCTTCAGATAGGCAACAAGCTTCAATAGTTTTTGATGTTGCTGTAGAAATGGTGGAACAATGTCCAGCATTAAAGAAAAGAATTAAACCTATAATGTCTATGAAGAGATTAGTATATAGACCTACGAATAGTTTCTATCAAGTTTTATCTGCTGAAGCATATACAAAGCATGGACTTAATGTTCATTCAGTAATTTTTGATGAGCTTCATGCACAGCCTAATAGAGAGTTGTTTGATGTTATGACTAAAGGTTCAGGAGATGCTAGACTTCAACCATTATTCTTTTTAATAACTACAGCTGGAACAGATAGAAATTCTATATGTTTTGAACAACATCAAAAAGCAGTAGATATTATTCAAGGTAGAAAAATAGATAAAACTTTTTATCCTGTTATTTATGGTATTGAGGATAATGATGATTGGGGAGAAGAGAAGAACTGGTATAAAGCAAATCCATCACTTGGACATACTATAGATATTGAGAAGGTTAGAAATGCTTATAATAGTGCAAAAGAAAACCCAGCTGAAGAAAATATATTTAGACAGCTTAGATTAAATCAGTGGGTAAAACAATCCACACGTTGGATGCAGATGGATAGATGGGATGAATGTGATTTTAATATTGATATAGATTCATTAAGAGGTAGAGAATGTTATGGTGGCCTTGACCTTTCAAGCACTACAGATATTACTGCTTTTGTTTTAGTTTTTCCACCAAGAAATTCAGAAGAAAATTATATAGTGTTACCTTATTTCTGGATACCAGAAGATAATCTAAAACTTAGAGTAAGAAGAGACCATGTTCCTTATGATGTTTGGGAGAAGCAAGGATTTATAAAAACTACAGAAGGAAATGTTGTTCATTATGGATTTATTGAAACTTTTATTGAAGAATTAGGAACTAAATACAATATAAAAGAAATTGCATTTGATAGATGGGGAGCAGTACAAATGGTACAAAATCTTGATGGAATGGGCTTTACAGTAGTTGCATTTGGACAAGGATATAAGGATATGTCACCACCATCAAAAGAGTTAATGAAGATAACACTTGAAAAGAAAATAGCTCATGGAGGAAATCCTGTACTTAGATGGATGATGGATAATATATATGTTAAGACAGATCCAGCAGGAAATATTAAACCTGATAAAGAGAAAAGTACAGAAAAGATAGATGGAGCTGTTGCATTGATAATGGCTTTGGATAGAGCAATAAGAAATCAAGGAAGTTGTGGAAGTGTTTATGATGATAGAGGTATTTTAATTTTGTAAAAAACAATTACTATTGTATATGTAAATATTTTGATGTAAAATGTTGCTTTAGGGGAGGTGAGAGAAAATGAATATAGATTTAAATAAAGTTCAGATAATGTTAGAGTGGTTAAAAACTAAACTATACCTTGATACAATTGCAGCAAAAGCACAAAAAAGAGTGGTGAAAAGAGGACAAGTTTATAAATGTAATTTTGGATATGGTGTTGGTAGTGAAATGCAAAAGGAAAGACCATGTGTAGTAATACAAAATGATATAGGTAATATTAAATCATCTAATACAATAGTTGCACCAATAACTCACGATACATCAAAATTACCATGTATGGCATTAGTAACAACACAAACTGATTCTAAAGGAGATATAGTACTAGATGGTCAAGTAAATACATCTAATACTGTTTGTATAAGTAAAGCTAGATTAGGAGATTATATAACTGATTTATCAAAGGCTGATATGAAGTTAGTTGATGAGGCATTAGCAAAAACAATAGGTTTAATGGAGTATTATAGCGATTTACAGAAAAAAATGATAGATAAGTTAAATTATATAGAGCGTATTAAAAAAGATAGAAATGACGCACAAGATTTTATAGTTGAGCTACAAAAAGAACTAGGTGTTAATGACAAAAAAGGGTTAAAAGAAAAAATAAAAATACTTTCTAATAAAATTGACAGCTAATTTTAGATATGTTATTATTTAGTTACAAAGTAGTCCTTTTCCGGAGTGATAAGGATAATATTATTCTTTCAAAGGAAGGGAGCTATGGATTGGCTCCTTTTTATTTTTTGAAATTTGTGTATTTTTTTAAACTTTGTGCATAATATATAATACAAAGTAGCTTTAAATAGGAAATTTAAAGTTTTATATATGAGGGGGTAATTTTTTATTACTCATCTTTTTAAAAGCAACTATATAAAGTGTAGTTGCTTTTTTTATACCTATTTTTAGGAGGTAATTAAAATGAAAATACCAATAATATCAAAATTATGGGAGCCTAGAGCAGGCCCTAAGAATAGTTTAATAGGAAGTAGTTACAGCTTTTTATTTGGAGGGACTTCAAGTGGAAAGACTGTGAATGAAAGAACTGCTATGCAGACTACTGCTGTTTATTCTTGTGTTAGGATACTTGCAGAAACAGTAGCTTCATTACCACTTCATACTTTTAAGCATACTGAAGGTGGTAAAGAGAAAGCTACAGAACATTCAATATATCATTTGCTTGCAGATGAACCAAATCCAGAGATGACTTCATTTGTGTTTAGGGAAACACTTATGGGTCATCTTTTATTATGGGGAAATGCATATGCACAGATAATTAGAGATGGAAGAGGAAATATTATAGCCTTATACCCTCTTATGCCAGATAGAATGACTGTAGATAGAGCTGATAGTGGAGAGGTTTACTACCTTTATAACAAAGAAGGTAAGCAATATTATCTTAGAAATTATGAAGTATTGCATATACCTGGACTTGGTTTTGATGGATTAATAGGATATTCTCCAATAGCTATGGCTAAGAACGCTATAGGTATGGCAATAGCAACAGAAGAATATGGCGCTAGTTTCTTTGCTAATGGTGCAAATCCAGGAGGAGTTCTTGAACATCCAGGTGTAGTTAAGGACCCAGCAAGAGTAAGGGAAAGCTGGAATAGTGTTTATCAAGGCACTAAAAATGCGCATAGGGTTGCTGTATTAGAAGAGGGGATGAAGTTTCAAAGCATAGGTATTCCACCAGAACAAGCACAGTTCTTACAGACAAGAAAGTTTCAACTTAATGAGATAGCAAGGATATTTAGAATACCACCTCATATGATTGGAGATTTAGATAAATCAAGTTTTTCCAATATAGAGCAACAAAGTCTTGAGTTTGTTATGTACACTTTAGATCCATGGGTAGTTAGATGGGAGCAAGCTATTAAAAGAGCTTTGTTTTCAGAAAGTGAAAAGAAAGAGTATTTTGTTAAGTTTAATGTAGATGGATTATTAAGAGGAGATTATCAAAGTCGTATGAATGGTTATGCTGTTGGAAGACAAAATGGTTGGTTATCAGCTAATGACATAAGGGAACTAGAGAATTTGAATAGAATATCAGATGACTTAGGTGGAGATTTATATTTAGTGAATGGTAACATGACCAAGCTTTCAGAGGCAGGAGCATTTGCTAATAAAAATAGTACAAAATTGGAGGGCAATGATGAATAAGAAGTTTTGGAATTGGGTTAAAAATGAAGAAGGAAGAACTTTATATTTTGATGGCTATATAGCACAAGATAGCTGGTTTGATGATGATATTACACCAAAGCAGTTTAAATCAGAATTAACTAATTCTGAAGGAGATATTATAGTATGGTTAAACTCCCCAGGTGGAGATGTTTTTGCAGCAAGTCAAATTTATAATATGTTGAAGGAGTATGATGGAAAAGTAACTGTGAAAATTGATGGAATTGCAGCTAGTGCAGCTTCAGTTATTGCTATGGCAGGGAGTGAAATATTGATGTCACCAGTTGCAATGATGATGATTCATAATCCAGCTACAGTTATATTTGGAGAAGCTTCAGATTTACAAAGTGGAATTGAGATGTTATCCGAAGTTAAAGAAAGTATTATTAATGCTTATGAGCAAAAGACATCACTTCCAAGGAATAAGATATCAAAAATGATGGATGCAGAAACATGGTTTAGTGCACAAAAAGCAGTAGAGTTAGGGTTTGCAGATAAGGTTTTATATGAAGATAGTGGAGAAGTTACTGATGGATTTATTTTTGATAAAGTAACAGTTACTAATGCGTTGATGAGAAAGATACCAAAGATAAAAGAAACACAGGCTGTAGAGAATATAGGAACACCACATGATCAATTATTAAAAAGATTAGAGTTATTAAAATATTAAATTTGGAGGAATGTGTATGAATAAAATATTAGAATTAAGAGAAAAAAGAGCAAAGCTATGGGATAGTGCAAAATCATTTTTAGATAGTAGAAGAAATGATAAAGGTTTATTATCAGCAGAGGATACAGAAACTTATGAGAAGATGGAAGCTGATGTTGTTAACTTAGGAAAAGAAATTGATAGATTGGAGAGACAAGCAGCATTAGATTTAGAGTTATCAAAGGCTACGTCAAATGCCATAAGAAATAATCCTAAAGCAGGTATTCAAGGAGAAAAGACAGGAAGAGCAACAGATGAGTATAATAATGCTTTCTGGAATACTATGAGAAATAAAAATAGTTTTGAAATACAAAATGCACTTCAAGTTGGTACTGACAGTGAGGGAGGGGTTCTTGCACCAGATGAATTTGAAAGAACATTAATTGAAAGCTTAGAAGAACAAAATATATTTAGACAACTTGCTAATGTAATAAAGACTTCTTCAGGAGATAGAAAGATACCAGTTGTTTCAACTAAGGGAACAGCTTCATGGGTTGATGAAGAAGGTTTAATTCCAGAGTCAGATGATGCATTTGGGCAAGTATCAATAGGAGCATATAAGTTAGCCACTATCATTAAAGTTTCAGAAGAACTTCTTAATGATAGTGTTTTTAATTTAGAGCAATATATAGCAAAAGAATTTGCTAGAAGAATTGGTGCTAAAGAAGAGGAGGCATTCTTTGTTGGAGATGGAACAGGAAAACCTACAGGAATATTTGCAGCTACTGGTGGAGCAGAAGTTGGAGTTACAGCTGCAGGTGCAACAGCTATAACCTTAGATGAAATAATGGATTTATTCTATTCTTTAAAATCTCCATATAGAAAAAATGCAATATTCACAATGAATGATGCTACTGTAAAAGCTATTAGAAAGCTTAAAGATGGAAATGGACAATATATCTGGCAACCATCATTAACTGCGGGAACACCAGATACTATTTTAAATAGACCGGTTAAAACATCAGCATATATACCAACTTTAGCAGCAGGAGCAAAGTCTATTGCTTTTGGAGACTTTAAGTATTATTGGGTAGCTGATAGACAAGGTAGATCATTCCAAAGGTTGAATGAATTATATGCAGCGAATGGACAAGTAGGATTTAAAGCAACACAAAGAGTTGATGGTAAGTTAATATTACCTGAAGCTATAAAAGTAATGCAAATGAAAACATCATAATAATTTAGTGGAGGTGAGTGTATGGTAGTTTCCTTAGAAGAAATTAAATTATATTTAAGAGTTGATGGTGAGGAGGAAGATACACTCATTTCAACTTTTATTAATGTATCAGAAGATTTAGTTGAAGGTATTCTTAGATATCCTGTATCAGAGTTTGAAATATTACCAGAGATTATTAAACAAGCTGTAATGTATTCTGTAGCTAATATGTATGAAAAAAGAGAAGATTATGATGTTAAGGAAGTTATAGACATTATGACTAAGCTTTTATTTTCATATAGAAAGGATGAATGGTGATGATAGGAAGTTTAAAACATAGAATTATTTTTCAAATATTAGTTACAGTTATTAATGAAAATGGATTTGAAGTTAGTGAATGGCAAGATTATAAAACTGTATGGGCTAAGGTTTTAAATTTAAGTGGTAAAGAATACTTTGAAGCTGCAACTATAAACAAAGAAAAGACAGTTAAGTTTATTATAAGATTTATAAAGGATATAGATGAAAGTATGATAATTAATTTTGAAGGTAGAAAGTACAACATAACGGATATAAATAATATAAGATATGAAAATAAATATTGTGAAATAAAAGCTATGGAGGTGGACTCTAATGGCGAAGATTCAACTTGAAGGGATGGCTGAACTTATTGATAAGGTAAATAAGTTAGGTGAGAAGTCAGAAGAAATTAAAAAGAAAGCTTTAGATAAAGCTGGTGAACTTGTAAAAGATAGTATGGAAAAGAAAGCTCCAAGATCTAGTGATATAAAAAAGCATATGGCTGACAATATTAAAGTTTCAGAAATAAACAAAGATAATGGTGTAGATTTTGTAATGATAGGACCTAATAAAGGTGATAATTCGGAATTCTTTTATAGTAAGTTTACTGAATGGGGTACAAGCAAAATACCAGCTCAACATTGGGCAGAAAAATCAGTAATTGAAAATGAAAAAGAAATAAATAATGTAATAAAAAAAGAGCTTCAAAGGGGGCTTGATGAGTTTGATAAATAAATTAATTATTGATACTTTAAAGCCTTTAAAAATACCAGTGTCCTTTCAGAAGTATAGTGGAAAAGCCAAAGAATATATAACCTTTCATGAGTATTCAGCTAATGGAGAAGAATATGAAGATGATGTTGAAGCTATGACAGGGCATTATATACAAGTAGATATATGGACAAAGGGAGATTATACACAGCTAGTAAGTAAGGTTAAGGAGTTATTAATTAGTTTTGGATTTAAAAGACTTAATGAAGAAGATTTATATGAAAGTGATACAGAAATATACCATAAAGGAATTAGATTTTATTTTTTAGAAAAAAAGGGGGAATTATATAATGGCTAGACAAATGGGATTAAAAGATATTCATATAGCAATTTTAACTGAGGATATAGCTAGTGGAGCAACCTATGAAACACCAGAAAAATTAGAAAGAGCTATAAGTGCGAAGCTATCACCAAAATCAAATACTGAAAATATATATTCAGATGATTCAGTAGAAGATGTTATTGCTGCATTTGAAGGAGTAGATGTTGAAATTGAAGTAAATCAATTATCTTTAGCAAGTAGAGCAAAACTGCAAGGAGCAAAAGTTGTAAAAGGTGTACTTATAGAAAATAAAGATGATATACCACCAACAATAGCTCTTGGATTTAAATCTAAAAAGACTAATGGTAAGTATAGATATGTATGGTTGTTAAAGGGTAAGTTTGAACTTACAAGTGATGAATATGATACTGAAGCAGAAAAACCAAATCCTAAAAGTGCAAAACTAACAGGAAAGTTTTATGCTAGAGATTTTGATGGAAATTATAGATTTATAGTTGATGAAGATGGAACAGGAGTTGATGCTTCAATAGTTACTAGTTGGTTTATAGAACTTCCTGATGAGCCTAAAAAAAGTTGAATATAAAAAAGTGTATATGGTAAAATTATATATATAATGAAAGGGTTGGTAAAGAAATGGATGATGGAATATTATTAAAAAAATTAAAGCCAGAGGTAATAGAGATAGAAAAATTATTATTGGATGCTAATAATCCAAGATTTTCAGCTGTAAAAAATAGAGTAGCAAATAATAGGATGGATGATGAAAAAATTCAAGGCGGTACTCTTACTAATATTAGAAAATTTGGGGTTGATAAGTTGAAAGATTCTATAGAAAATGTAGGTTTTCTACCTATTGATAGAATTGTTGTCGTTAAGTTGACAGATGACTCAGAATTTTATGTTGTAATAGAAGGTAATAGAAGAATAGCAGCAGTAAAAAGTATTTTAGAAGATATTGAAGATGGAAAAGAGGTAAAAGAGGATATTTTAAATAGTCTTAAGCAAATTAATGTATTAACAATTTCTGATAAGACATATGAAACATCCTCAGATTTTCAATTATTGATTCAAGGGTTAAGACATATATCTGGAATCAAACAGTGGAAGCCATATCAACAAGCAAGAGCTTTAGTATCTTTAGTTGATGAATTGAATTATAATATCACTAAGGCTGCTGGGACTTTAGGACTAGGAAGAAATAATGCATCTTGGATGAGAAAAGCTTTTTACGCATTCGAGAATATGAGAAAACATGAGGAATTAGAGCTGCCAAAAGATGAAAAATTAGTCTCTTATTTTTCATATTTTGTGGAAGTATTAAAAGATGTAAATTTGAGACAATATTTTGGGTGGGATGATAGTATTAATGAATTTTCAAATAATGATGAAGTATTAAAATTATATAAATGGATAGGAATATATGATCCTAATAATGAAGATGAGGATAGAGATGAAACTCAAAAAAGGCAAATTCCAGGAGCACTAGACATAAGAAAGTTATATAAAGTGCTGATAGACGATGAAGCGAAGGGGATTTTAGAAGTTGGGGGTAATATAGATCTTGCTTATTCTAAAACTAATAGAAATGCAGTAGTTAAAGTAGACTATTCTAAAGTATTGAAAGATATGTATAAAACTTTAGACAATTTACCGAGTAGATTTGTTAAGAATATGAATGAAGAGGATAAAGAAATCTTAACGAGCATAATTGAAATAGCTGGAGAGCATTTACAATAATTATGGATTATATTCTTTTTTTTATCATAAATAGATTTAAGTTTACAGAAAAAACTATAAGTATTAAATTGTTAGCAGAAGCTTATTTAAGTGAGGTTATGTTACTAGATGATAACTGTATTGATTATTGTAGTAAGTTAAGAGAGATCGAAAATAAAATATATACGATAATAAAGAAGGAAAATGAAAAGTTTTCAAAAGATAATCTTTTAGAACCTTTTATTATTAGGGGATCTTCTGCAGATTTAGTTAAGAAATCAGAAACTTTTAATATTCTTCAAGAATCTATTAATGTAAGTCAAGAAAATTGTAATGAATTTGCAAATAGAATTGGTAGTGAATTGTTAAAGCGTATGGGATGTAATGATGATGATATAGTTATTACTCCAGATAGTAATGATGATGGTATTGATTATTGGGGAAAGTTAAAGTTTAACAATGTAATATCGGATAAAGATAGTTATGTTTTAATTATAGGGCAAGTAAAAAAATATAGTGGAAGTATTCCAGTTGAAGATTTGAGGGAGTTCGTAGGTGCGGTGTATACAGCATTAGAAAGTGGAGTATTTGGAGAAGATATTAATAGAAACACTCCATATTTACTTCAGTTTGTAACGACAGGAGAATTAAGTAAAGCGGGAGCAAAAGTTGCAGATGTTAATAAAATTAATATTATAACTAAAAGACATTTGAGTAAGATGGGACTATTGAATAGCTGATAGGGATTAAATATAAAGAGGATTTGTAGATTTACAGATCCTTTTTATATTATATTTATTAAGGTAAGGGAGTTATTATATGAAAGCATCAGAATTAAGAAATAAAGGTATTAAGTTTATTTTAGGAAATAAAGAATACGAACTAAAGTTTAATATGAATACATTTTGTGAATTGGAAGAGGTTTATGGTGATATTAATAAAGCCTTTGAAGATTTACAACTTATGAAAATTAAAGCTATAAGAGCTTTATTATATGCAGCAATTAAAGTTGAAGATGATACTGTAACTTTAAAATCTGTAGGAGATCTATTACAGCTTGGTGATTTAGAAAGATTAGGTACAGTAATTAATGAGGCGTTAAGCGAGTCAATGCCTGAAATAGAAGAAAATATGGGGGAATAGAAAGCCACACCGATTCAGATACATGGAATTGGGAGTGGCTTTATTATTTGGGTATAAATTTATTAGGGATGAGTGAAGAGCAGTTTTGGATAAGTACTCCTAAGAAATTAACTGCTCTTTTTAGCATTTATAAAAAAGTTAATGGAATAGAAGAAAAAGAAGAATTTGATTATATAGATAATGTTCTTTTCTAAGGGAGGTGAGATATAGATATGGCAAGTGGAGGTAATACAGTAGTTGCTAAAATTGGTATTGATGATAAAGGCTTTCAAGATGGGATAAGTAAAGTTCAAAGAAGTTTAAAACTTGTTCAAAGTGGGTTTGCTGCTGCAAGCACTAATATGGGGATCTATGGTAAAGCAACAGAAACCTTGAAACTAAAGCAAGATACATTAAGCAAGCAGATGGAACTTCAAAAGCAGAAGGTAGCAGCACTATCCAAAAGTTATCAAGAAAGTGCAGAGACAAAAGGTGAAGATGCAAAAGCTACTGAAAATTTAAAGATTAAATTAAATTATGCTCAAGCAGAGCTTAATAAAATGGAAAATGAACTTAGTAAAGTTAATCAGGAGCTTAAAGTTCAAAGTAGTGGCTGGACTCAAATGGGTAAAACCTTTGAGGGGGTTGGCAGCAAAATGAAAACTGTAGGTGAAGGGTTTTCTAGTGTAGGTAAAACACTTTCTATGTCTGTAACTGCACCAATAGTTGCAGCTGGTACAGGCCTATATAAATTAGCTACAGATTTTGAAAAAGCTAATAATACTATAAGAATTGGAACAGGTGCTACAGGAGAATCTCTTAAAGGATTAGAAAATGACTTCAAGGCAGTGTACACTACAGTGAATACTACAATGAGTGATGCTAGCCAAGTAATAGCAGATTTAAATACAAGAACAGGATTAAGTGGAGAATCACTACAAGAATTATCTACACAAATGTTAAGACTAGCTAAGATAACAGGTGAGGATATAAACACACTTATTCCAGCTGCAACAAGAATGTTCCAGGATGCAGGAATAAGTACAGAAGAATATGCTGATGCATTAGACTATACATTTAAGGTTAGCCAAAGTACAGGAATAGGGGTTTCAAGGCTTCAAGAGTTAATGACTAAGTTTGGTGGGCCACTTAGACAAATGGGTTTTGATTGGCAGACTTCGGCAGCTATGCTTGGTAAGTTTGAAAAGGAAGGCGTAAATATAGAACTTGTACTTGGAAGTTTAAGAATTGCACTTGGAAAAATGGCTAAGGAAGGAATAAGCGAACCTAATAAAGCACTTGCAGAAATGATAGAAAGAATTAAAGAAGCAGGTACAGCTGGTGAAGCAAATACTTTAGCTATGGAGATGTTTGGAGCAAAAGCAGGACCTGATATGGCAGCTGCTATTAGAGAAGGTAGATTAGACCTTGATGAATTAATAAGTAGTATAGAAAGCAGTCCAGAAACAATAGAAAAGGCTGCAAAAGATACGGAAACTATAAGTGATAAGTTTATAATATTAAAAAATCAAATGGCTGTAGCTTTAGAACCTTTAGGCAAAAAGTTAATTGAAGCTGTAGAAGGAGCTATGCCATCTATAGAAAGATTAATTCAAGCAGTTACAGGTATTATTGAAAAATTTACCTCACTAAGTCCGGCACAACAAGATTTAATAATAAAGTTTGCAATGATAGCTGCAGCTATAGGTCCAGTAGTAAGTATTATTGGAAAAGTTATTAGTGTTGGTGGTTCATTATTTACCGCTTTTGGATCAATATCCACAGCTATAGGATCGGCAAGTGGAGCAACAGGAGCTTTAGGAACTGTCCTTACAGCATTAACAGGGCCGGTAGGAATAGTTATTGGAATAATAGCAGGTCTTATTGCTATATTTGTTACTTTATATAATAGTAATGAAGAGTTTAGAAATATAGTTAATTCTACTTGGAATGAAGTTAAGAATATAATAGGTGGAATTATAGATGGATTAAAGGAGTTATTTAAAGCCTTTGTTGAATTTGCAAAACAAATATGGAGCCAGTGTGGAGATAGTATTGTAAGTGTAATAACCAGTGCTTTTACATTAATATCTACTGTTATAAAAAACACACTTGAAGTTATAAAAGGTGTTATTAACATAGCAGTGAATATTTTTAAAGGTGATTGGCAAGGTGCATGGGAAGCTATTAAAAATCTAACATCAACTGTATGGGAAAATATGAAGACAATAATATCTACTACACTAGATTTGATAAAAGGAATAATTAACACTACATTAGAACTAATAAAAGCAATAATATCAACAGTGTGGGAAGCTATTAAAGGGATAACCACAGCTGTGTGGAATAGCATAAAAGCTACAACATCAAGTGTTTGGGAATCTATAAAAAATAGTATTTCTACAATAATAGATTCAATGAAAAATACAATAACAACTGTATTTAATGCTATTAATTCAGTGGTAACTAGTATATGGAATAGAATTAAAACTATAACGACAAATACTTGGAATAGTATAAAGAGTACAACATCAACTATATGGGAAGGAATTAAAAGTGTAATTTCTAATGTTGTAAATGGAGTTAAAAATGTAATATCAACGGTGTTTAATTCTATTAGCTCAACTATATCTGGAATTTGGAATGGTATTAAAAATACAACAACAACCATATGGAATGCTATAAAGACAGCAATAACAACTCCAATTAATACAGCTAGGGATACTGTTAAAGGAGCTATAGATTCAATAGCTAGTTTCTTTAGAAATTTAAGATTACCAGAAATAAAAATACCTAAAATTAAATTACCTCACTTTAGTTTAAGTGGAGAGTTTAGCTTAGTGCCACCAAGTGTACCAAAACTATCAGTTAGTTGGTATGCAAAGGGAGGTATTTTTAATTCTCCAAGTGTTATAGGTGTTGGTGAGGCGGGAACAGAAGCAGTATTACCTATAGATAGATTAGATGATTTATTAGCTAAAGCATTGAAAAAAGTAAATGGAACTTCCAGTGAAAATAATAATAATGGAGTTACACTGCATATTGAAAACTTCATAAATAATACTGAAAAAGATATAGAACAATTAGCTTATGAGTTAGAGTTCTATAGGCAACGAATAACTATGGGGAGAGGAGGTAAATAGATGTTTAGTTTTAATTTTAGAGGTAAAAATAGTTTTTCAGATTATGGAGTGTACATTTCTAAAAGGCCATCTATACCGTCTCCTAAAAGAAGAATTACTAATATAATTATTCCAGGTAAAAGTTCAAGCTTGCGATTTGATGAGAATACTTATGAAGATATTACTATTGCTTTAGAGTGTTCAATTAAAGATGATATATTACCAAATAAGATAGATGAAATAAAAGAATGGCTATTGTCCTATGGAGAAAGCGATTTAGTTTTTAGTAATCAAGATAATAAAAAGCATATAGCTCAAGTAGTTAATGTAATAGATTTTACACAGGTACTAAAGTATATTTCAAAGTTTGTTATAGTTTTTAATTGCAGACCTTTTAAGTATGAAGTAGAAAGTGATGTTATTGAAATGATGGCAGAAGGAAGTGTAACAAATCCAGGAAGTATATATTCAGAGCCAATAATTAAGATATTTGGTAGTGCAGATATTAATTTAACTATTAATTCAGAAGTTATAAAGTTAAAAGAAGTTACAAATCATATCATTTTAGATAGCGTTCAGCAAAATTGCTATAACGAAGATACAGATAATTTGAATAATAAAATGACTGGGGAATTTCCTAAGTTTGAAATAGGAGAAAACAATATATCATGGACAGGTAGTGTTTCCAAGGTGGAGGTTATTCCAAATTGGAGGTGGCTGTAATTGTTATGCATATATGATAAAAAAACTATTAAAGGTAATTTTGATAATAATGGCCTTGGAGTTTTAAACGAACCAATATTAGCAGAAGTAACAGAAGAGTTAAATGGTCAATATTACTTAGAATTTGAGTATCCTGCAAATTCAAAGAAATCTTTATATTTTAAAGAGTTTAATATAATAAAAGCTGATAATCAATTGTTTAGAATTTATAAAGTAGAGAAAGTACAGGACACAGATAAAAGAGTTAAGGTATATGCAAATCATATTTTTTATGATATGGATTATTATTTTATTGAAGATAAGAGAGTTGAAAATGCGCCAATAAAAACAGCAATGGAAAAGGCTTTAGTAAATGATTTAGATAAAATATATACTGTTGACAGCGATGTAGTAAAAGCAGAAACTTTATATATGATAGAAATTAGTCCGGTTCAAGCTTTCTTTAAGATGATAGAGAGATGGGAACAGGGGGAATTACTTAGAGATAATTTTACTGTAAAAATATTAAGACAAGTGGGAAATGATTCAGGAGTATTAATAAAATACGGAAAGAATATACAGGGATTAAAGATAACTGTAGACACAGCAAATGTAGTAACTAAAATTTATCCAAAAGGTGCTAATGGAATAAAACTTTCAGAAAAATATATTAATGTTCCTAATTGGGATAGTGAGTTATATCCACCTTTTCCTATAATACGAAAAGTAGAATTTAAAGATGCTCAAGATGAGGTTACACTAAGGAGCTTAACTACAGAGTTAGCTACAACAATAGGATTAAGTACTATTAATATTCAAATAGATTTTATTGAATTAAGTAAAATAAGAGAATATGAAAATTATAAAAAATTAGAAATGGTTAATATAGGAGATATAGTTACTGTTAAACATAGCGACTTTGATATTGATGTAAAAGTAAAAGTTATAAAAATAAAAAAGGATATTTTAACAGGATTAAATACTAAGGTTGAATTAGGACAACCACTTGATGATTTTGTTACATCAATAGATCCAACTAAAATTATAAAAACTGTAACAGATGATTTAGGAAATCAAGTAGCTCAAGCCCTAACTTCTATGCTTTATTATGCAAATTCTCAATCTTTACAGATAAATACAACTTCTAAGCAATTTATTTATATTGGAGTAGGTGCAATTGCAAATACAAATTTAACTTTGTTATTAGCAATTTATGGTGTAGCTGAGGAAGAATGTACTATAACTATAAAGATACAATTAGATAATAACGATATAACTTTTACTCCAAAGGTAAAGTTGCAGCAAGGAGATAATACTATAGGAATACCCTTAGGAATACCACAGGTTTCAGAAGGGGCTCATTATATTGGTGTGTTTTTAAGTACAGATTCAGGAGTATTTAACATACCAATTTGGAATTTGCAATTGATGATTGACGGAAGAAATCTTCAAGGTGGATTAAGTGCAGAACCACCACATGCAGAAGTTAAGGAATACCAGTGTTATATCAATACAACACCATGGTTAGAAAAATCAAAAGACATGTTTATTAGCATTAATAGCAATGAAGAAATAATAAATAATAGTGTAATAGAAGTATTAAATTCAAATTACATTTTATCAAACATAGATAAGAGTAGTACAACCATAAAAGAGAATATAATTATAGATTTAGTGGAGATTTAATATGGAGGTTAATTATGAGGGAAACTATTAATTTTAGTCACGATTTAATTAGTGGAATCAGAAGTGAAAAAGTTAAATATAAAGAAGTAGTACCAGCTATAGGAAGGTTTAAAGTTGAACTTTTTGACGACTTAACAAAAAGAAAAATCTATGAAGCTGAAAGTGAAAATAGAATAACAGCAGCATTAGGAAATGTTGCTTATATGGAGATGATATATAATAGTATTTTAGATAATTTAAATCCAAGATATATTAGTAAAGTCTATAATAATGATTATAGTTATACGCCAAATAGAGTTATGGTATTATCAAATGCGGAAATAGAGGAGAATCAATATGATCCCTTTATATATGGAGAAGTAATTGGATATTCAGATTTATGGACAGCATACTCAGGAAGTAGTTCATTAAGAGGTACAATAAATTTAAGTGAAAGTCAAAGATATGATAATACTAAACACTTTGTTGTTGATTTTCCTACACATGCAGCTAATGGAACCTTTAATAGTATATATACTTTAGGATCTACAGGTTCATCATCTCCATATACACCAAGATTAAATAGTATTTATTATGATTATAATTTTATATCAAGTAAAGGTTCATGGGTTTTTGATAAGGTTAATATTTGTATAGATGAAGAAAAATTATATGTTTTAAAAGTTGATAATACAAAGATAGGAATTTTTAATAAAAAGGAATTAGCTTTTATTAAGGAAGTTACTATATCAAAAACTTGTAGAGCAATAACTTATGATAGGATAGGAAACTTATGGGGAGTAAGTACAAATGGAAAGAGTGTATATAAATTTTCTAAAGACGACTTTACGCTATTAGATACAATAAGTGTACCAGCTTCGGCATATTACACATATAGCAATATGGCAATTGATATATGTGCTAATGAAGGATTTATTTACATTACTCAACAAGGAAGAAATTCAAGTTCAGAATCAACAACATCAATGATTGTTAAGGTAGGAAAGGATGGTATCTATTTTAATAAACTTAATTTAGGAAGCGGTTATGATTATTATATGGCTAAGTTAAGAAGTGGAAGTGAAATCATGGTGGCTAGTAAATCTGAGAGAGTATATTGTTTAGATGAAAATTTAGAAATAATATATAATCATTCAGCGTCTTGGAGTAAGGTAATACAAGGAGATTATAGTTACGCTGATGATTTTACTTATGACTGGGAAAGTGGAGTAGTGTATTCGGGATATTATAGTGGTTCTTCTACAGGAAGTAATTATTTAAGAAGAGGATATTTTGTACCAGCATTAAGCCACACTTTATTGCCAGAGCCTATAATAAAAACACCAACTAATACTATGAAGATACAATATGATATTACTGTGGATAGAGTGGGAGTATTTGATATGCCTCCACATTAAATGATAAAAGGAGTGATTTTTTGTTTATGAGAGAGATTGTTAATGGGTTACAAGTTATTGTTACAGTTTTAGGTGCGTTTGTTGGTGGATTAATTGGAGGTCTTGATAGTTTAGCTTATGCTTTATTGTTATTTGTAGCAGTAGATTATATTACTGGAATTATGGCTGGAATAGTTGAAAAGAAAATTTCAAGTGAAGTTGGATTTAAGGGTATTTTTAGAAAAGTAGTGATTTTTATATTGGTATCAATAGCTCATATAATTGATTCAAAAATATTAGGTAACGGTAGTGCAATTCGTACAGCCGTTATTTTTTTCTACATTTCTAATGAAGGAATTAGTATTTTAGAAAATGCAGCAAGAATAGGACTACCTATTCCACAAAAACTTATGGAGGTATTACATCAATTAAATAGGGAGGATGGTATTAATGAGTAGATTATGTTTTGATTATGGTCATGGAGGAAATGATCCAGGAGCTTGTTATAATGGAAGGAAAGAAAGTAATGATGTTTTAGAAATAGGAAAAGCAGTAGCAAAGGAAATAAGAAGACATGGAGTAATTGTTGATGAGATAAGAACTACTGATACTACTTTAAGTTTGCAGGAAAGAAGTAATTATGAGAATAAAAATAATTATGATTACTTTATATCATTTCATAGAAATGCATTTAAACCTGAAGCTGCAACTGGTGTAGAAACTTATACCTATTTAAATCAAGATAGTAGATCTAAAGCTATGGCAGATAAAATACAAACAGCTGTTGTTAATATTGGATTTGTAAATAGAGGAGTTAAGAAAGCAAACTTTCATGTGCTAAGAGAAACAAAAGCGCCAGCAGTATTAATGGAATTAGGCTTTATAGATAATTCAAAAGATAATAGCTTATTTGATAGTAAGAAAAAGGAGATAATCAAAGCTCTTTCAAAAGCTATATTAGCTCAATTAGGAGTAACTTATAAAGAAGAATCTGTTAGTAATTCTAGTGATGGTAAAACATTATATAGAGTTATGGCAGGTTCTTTTTCTATTAGAGAAAATGCAGATAAACAAGTTCAAAAGCTTAAAGCAGCTGGAGTTGATGCAACTGTTATGATTTTTAATAAATAGAATTAATATGGATAATGTTGACTTATATAAATTTCAGAGTGATATGTAGTAATAAATTTATATAAGTCGATTTAGGAGGATTCATATGACTAATAATGAAAAAGAAAGAATAAAGGTTTTAAGGGAAAAAGGATATAGTTATTCTAAAATAGCAGCATCTTTAGAGATATCAGAGAATACGGTAAAGACTTTTTGTAGACGAAATAATTTAGGTGGAGTAAGGGCAAGTAGAGTTAATACTAAGATAGAGGAACATATTAAATGTAAGCAATGTGAAAAGGAATTAGAGCAAAGTGAGAAAGGTACAAGAAAAAAGTTCTGTTCTGATAAATGTAGGAGACAGTGGTGGAAAGAGCATGATTATTGTATTGATAGAAAAGCATATTATACATTAACTTGTTATGAGTGTGGTAATAAGTTTAAAAGCTATGGAAATAAAAATAGAAAGTATTGTAGTCATAATTGTTATATTAAGAAACGTTTTGGTAAAGGGGATAGGGAAAATGAATGAAGAACAATTTAATCGTGAAAAAAATTATAGAGTAGCAATAGCTATAGCAAAATCAATGTTAGTAAAAGAAATAATAGATAAAAAAGATTATAAGAAAATAAATAAGTTATTAGTTAACAAATATAATCCTGTAGTTGGGGCTTTATAACTTGATTTATATATTTTGTAGAGCTAACATTGACACCTGGAAGGAAGTGATTTAATGGAAAGAACTATTAAAGTGATACAAAAAGGAATTTCAAAAATTCCAAGTAAAAAACGTGTAGCTGCTTATGCAAGAGTATCTAGCGGTAAAGATGCAATGCTTCATTCACTTTCAGCACAGGTAAGTTATTATAGTAATCTTATTCAAAATAATAATGAATGGAGCTATGTGGGTGTTTATGCAGATGAAGCTGTAACTGGAACTAAGGACAATAGAGAAGAATTTAATAAGTTATTGGATGAATGCAGAAATAGAAAGGTAGATATGATTATAACAAAATCAATTTCTAGATTTGCAAGAAATACAGTAAAGATGTTGGAAACTGTAAGAGAATTAAAAGAGTTAAATGTAGATGTATTTTTTGAAAAAGAGAATATTCATAGTATGAGCGGGGATGGTGAGTTAATGCTTACTATCCTCGCTTCTTTTTCGCAAGAGGAAAGTAGATCAGTAAGTGAAAATTGTAAATGGAGAATAAGAAAAGGATTTGAGCAGGGAGAGCTTATAAACTTAAGATTTATTTATGGTTATAGGATAGACAAAGGGAAAATTGAGATTTATGAGGAAGAGGCTCAAATAGTTAGAATGATTTTTCAGGATTATTTAGATGGATATGGGTGTACAGTAATAGCTAAAAAGTTAAGAGAAATGAAGGTGAAAAAATTAAGGGGTGGAAAATGGAATTCTGAAAGGGTAGCAGACATTATTAAAAATGAAAAATATATAGGTAATGCGTTACTGCAAAAGAAATACGTTAAGGACCACTTGACTAAGAAGCTAATTAAAAATAAAGGAACAATACCACAGTATTATGCAGAAGAAACACATCCTGCAATTATAGATATTGAAACATTTAAAAGAGCTCAAGAAATAATGAAAGTTAATAGGATTAAATATAAATGTGAGCCAGGAAAGAAAAATTATATATTTACTTCTAAAATACAATGTGGAATTTGTGGTAAAAACTATAAGCATAAAGATAGAAATGGAAGAAGCACTTGGGTTTGTTCAAATCATCATAAGTATGGAGATGAAGGGTGTATAGCAAAGCCAATATGTGAAGAACAATTAATAAAGTTACTTAATGTAGTATTACAGATAAAAGAGTTTGATGAAGATATATTTAATGAGACTATAGAGAAAATAAAGATTGAAGAAAGCAGAACAGTAATTGTGATTTTAAAAAATGGAAAGGTAATAAAGAAAGGAATGGTTTAAATGACAACGGCAAGAAGGGTAACAATGATACCAGCAGTAGAAACTTTTGCTACAGTATCTAGTGAAGGTAGTTTAAGATTAAAAAGGGTAGCAGCTTATGCAAGAGTTTCTACTGATAATGAAGAGCAGCTTTCAAGTTATGAAGCACAGGTAGATCATTACACAGGATATATTCAAAGTAATAATCAATGGAAGTTTGTAGAGGTCTATGCTGATGAAGGTATATCAGCAACAAGCACCAAAAAGCGTGATGGATTTAATAGAATGATTAAAGATGCTTTAGCAGGAAAAATAGATTTAATAATAACTAAATCAGTATCAAGGTTTGCAAGAAATACAGTAGATACATTAACTACAGTTAGAAAGCTAAAGGATAAAGGGGTAGAGGTATATTTTGAAAAGGAGAATATCTACACATTAGATAGTAAAGGAGAATTGCTGATCACGATAATGTCCAGCTTGGCTCAAGAGGAAAGTAGGTCAATTTCAGAAAATGTTACATGGGGACAAAGAAAGAGATTTGCAGATGGAAAAGTAAGCTTACCCTATAAGCAATTCCTAGGATATGAAAAAGGTGAAGATGGATTACCTAAGATAGTAGAATCAGAAGCTAAGACAGTAAGATTAATATATAAAATGTTTTTAGAGGGAACAGCAGGAACAACAATAGCTAAGTACTTAAGTGAAAATAACATTCCATCACCAGCAGGAAAAAAAGTGTGGAGTGAAAGTACTATTAGAAGTATTCTTCATAATGAAAAATATAAGGGAGATGCAATTCTTCAAAAGAGCTTTACTGTAGATTTTCTTACTAAAAAGAAGAAAGTTAATGAGGGAGAAGTTCCACAGTACTATGTTGAGAATAGTCATCCAGCAATAATAAGTGCAGAAGTATTTGATTTAGCACAAGCTGAATTTGAAAGGCGAAGAAGTGATAGAGGATTGAGAAGAAGTAATTCTTGCTTTTCTGGGAAGATAATATGTGGTGAGTGTGGTGGATTTTATGGGAGTAAGACTTGGCACTCTAATAGTAAATATAGAAAGGTTGTATGGAGATGCAACCATAAGTATGATAACAATGAAAGGTGTAAAACACCACATATATATGAAGACAAGCTTAAAGAATTATTTGTTAAAGCTTTTAATGAGATGATAGAAAATAAAGATGAGATATTGAGAGATTATAAAGAAATAATTGATAGGTTAGGTGATACTTCAAAACTAGAAAAAGAGAAGTTGCAATTAGAAAATGAAGCTGAAATTTTGATAGAGTTACTTAAAAAACAAGTAGAAAGAAATGCACATGCAGCATTAAATCAAGAAGAGTATGAAGAAAAATATAATGAATTAGTTACTAAGTATGAGGAAGTAAAGAATAGAGTAGAAGAGGCAGAGAAAAATGTATTTAAGCAAAAGATTAAGTTTGAAAATATAAAAGAGTTTATAGGAAGATTAGAAAAGTGTAATGAGTTAATTACAGGGTTTGATGAAGGAATATGGAATAGTGTTATTAATAAAATTGAAGTAAATTCCAAAGATGAAATAGTATTTGAATTTAAGAATGGTAATGTATATTCTACAGGGGATGGCTTTATTTGAATATCTATAAAGGAATAAAAGCAATAGAATTGGGAACAATAAAGAAATGATAATAGGTTAATATTGTAATTTGTGATATAATTTACTTAAAATTTTAAATTAATAGAAAATTTTCAAGTAACTAGCTAGGAGGCACAGAGGATGATAGATATTACTATTAATATTACAGATTACATAACAATCGAGCAAATTACGAATGAATTTAACAAAATTAATAATAAAAGAGAAGAATACACGCTTAATTTAGTATTATATAAATTTGTACAACCCGAGACTTTAGCTGTTATAGTATCACTATACAAATATAAAATATCAGAAGAATACACAATTTCTATAATTATAAAAAATTCTAATAGTTATGCAGAAAGGCTAGATTTTTATAAGCATTTAAATAAAGAAACGGTAGTTAATAACTATAGATATAGTAGTGAGGGAAGATTTGTTGAGATTACAAACTTTGATAATACTAATAGTATAGAATTAGTTAATGAGGTAATGAAAATTTTTAGAAATAATCTTGAGTTAGAAGAATCAGTTTTTAAGATGTTAAATTATTGTTTTTTTGAAGTTGTAGATAATGTTCAAAATCATGCTGATTCTAATATTGGTGGATTTTTAGTTGCACAACGATATCCGACAGGACGTAAATTATGTATCTCAATAATTGATTGTGGTAAGGGAATATATAGAAGTTTAACAGAAAATGATAAAAGCGAGTATAGCAATCTAACAGAAGAAGAGGCTATTTCTTATTGTATAAGAGAATCGGTTACTAATGGAAAAGGTATGGGGAATGGGCTTTATCATACTACTAGGTTTATTGAGTTAAATGATGGGAAATTAATGATATACTCAGGAAATAAAAAGCTGATAATAGAAAATAATGAAAAGGAAATAAGGGATATACCATATTTTAATGGTACGATAGTATCACTTCAAATAGAGATGGATAATGAGGTTAGGCTAGAAGATATATTTGGAGAAAATATTCCAGTAAGTGTTGATGAAGCAGAAGACATGGTTTTTGATTTGTGGTAAAGGAGAATAATATGATTATAAGATTTTGTGAATTAGGAATTTCTTTAGGAACAAGAGATTTAGGAAATAAATTAAGAGAGAAAATTGAAGAGTCTATTGAGAATAATGACAAGGTTATTTTTGATCTAGATAATATTGAAATATTATCAAATTCATTTGCAGATGAATGTTTTGCTAAACTATTATTAAAGTTTGATTTCGATACAATAAAGAAAAATACGTCTTTTATTAATGGTAATAATAGTAATAATACTATTATTTTAAAAGCATTTAAAGATAGAATGAAAAAAATTAACAAAGAATCTTAGTTATACTTTTTAGCAGAATACAGTTTAGTGTAATTGTAAAAATAACATTAAAATGTATCCAAGCTTTAGTCATTAGACAAACAAAAACCGTACAAATTATTTGTACGGTTTTATTGCTTAATAGAAATAAATTCATTATAAAAATCAATCTTAGATTTAAGCATTTCTTCAGAATACCTACCATTTCTAGGGGTTACAGCCTTATATTTTAAAAGTATTAATTGAGCTCTACTCTTTTTAGTTGGAATAATTAGATAAGGATAAATATCTTCAAGTAATTTAATGGCATCATTACGTTTTACTATGTAACTATAGCAGTTTTGATGTCTTTTAGTATCATAATTTTTTTTTCTTAACAATAACACCTTTTCCAATAGTTTCTTTTATCCATTTTAATAATTCGAGTGTAGTTGAAGCTATTGATACACAAAGTGATGGGTATTCTTTTTTGTGAAATTTTTGAAGCATTATACTTCCTTCACTATCGATTATTCCAGCTATATAGGCTTTTTCTGTTTCTGTCATAATTTATAGTTCCTTACTTGGTTTTATAATTATAATCAAAGTATTACCTAATATTAAAAAAGTATGAACTAAAATGCTAACTAGAGTAAATGATAGTAAAACTATTATAATAGAGAAAATAGGGAAAAGAAGAAAGGATGATGAGTTCCCTTTAAAATAAGTTGTTTTAAAGAGAATTTTAGATTCTAGGTACCTTTAGTAAGTTTGAGTATTTGTATACCATTTAGTTAGATCTTCGTTAGTTAGTGTACATTTTTACTGGTTAATGAACTAATGAAAAAAGGAAAGCTTTTTATATTAAATTTCACATAATTGCTATTAAGCATAGGGTTTCATGAAAAATATATACAATGTAATCGGTATAAGAGTTAATATTAATAAAAAAATAGTAATATTTTTACAAAAAATGAAAATACACAACTTTTATCAAAAAATTGACAATAAATATATAATAAGGTAATATATTTATTGAAATCAATTTTCCAATCATATGTTGTATAGTTTTATGAAATGCATAGGCTACAATGTTAAAAAAATAACAAAGTGAATTTGTTTTATAGCGACTCTTTTGAATCATTTTGTAATAATATTTGTACAAGTATTTTTATATGGATAATCAATTAAGAATTATTTTTAAATACTAGAGCATTTTATAAAACAATCTACATAGATTATCAAAAATTTAAGTTTACATTATACCAAATTAATAGTTAAATTGTAAAAATATATGTATATACGTACAAGGAGGAATGAACATGTTGGAAAATGAACAATGGGCTGGTTTTGAGGGCAGAATATGGAAAGAAGAAATAAATGTTAGAGATTTCATTCAAAAAAATTATAAACCATATGATGGTGATGAAAGTTTCTTAGCAGATCCAACAGATGCTACAAATAAGCTATGGGGCAGATTGCAAGAATTACAAAAAGAGGAAAGAGCTAAAGGCGGAGTACTTGATATGGAAACAGAGGTTGTTGCTGGACTTACAGCTTATGGCCCTGGATATATTGATGAATCTTTAAAGGAATTTGAAAAAGTAGTAGGTCTTCAAACAGACAAGCCTCTTAAGAGAGCTTTCATGCCATATGGTGGTATTAAAATGGCTGAGCAATCTTGTGAAAACTATGGATATACACCAAATCCAGAATTACACAAGATATTTACTGAATACCATAAGACACATAATCAAGGAGTATTCGATGCTTATACACCAGAAATGAGAAAAGCTCGTAGCAGTCATATTATAACAGGACTTCCTGATACTTATGGACGTGGACGTATAGTAGGTGACTATAGAAGAGTTGCTCTTTATGGTATTGATTACCTTATGGAAGAAAAGGCAAAAGATCTTGCTAACTGTGGTGATGGAACTATGACAGATGAAGTTATCCGTCTAAGAGAAGAAATTACAGAACAACATAGAGCACTTGGAGAAATGAAAAAAATGGCTGCAAGCTATGGCTATGATATTTCAAAACCAGCAAAGGATGCAAGAGAAGCAGTTCAATGGTTATACTTTGGATATCTTTCAGCAATCAAGACACAAAATGGTGCAGCTATGTCAATAGGACGTGTATCTACTTTCCTTGATATCTATATACAAAGAGATATTGACAACGGAGTTCTTACTGAAGAAGAAGCTCAAGAGTTAATCGACCATTTAACAATGAAATGCAGAATGGTTAAATTTGCAAGAATAACTTCTTATAATGAGTTATTCTCAGGAGATCCTTCATGGGTTACTATTGCATTAGGTGGTATAGGTGTTGATGGACGTCATATGGTAACAAAGAACGACTATCGTTTCCTTCATACATTAGAAAATATGGGACCTTCACCAGAGCCAAATCTTACTGTACTTTACTCTTCTGCACTTCCTGAAAACTTCAAGAAGTATGCAGCAAAGATTTCAGTAGATACAAGCTCTATCCAATATGAAAATGATGATGCAATGAAACCAGAATGGGGCGATGATTATTCAATATGCTGCTGTGTATCTGCTACTCAAACAGGTAAAGAAATGCAGTTCTTTGGAGCTAGAGCTAATCTTGCTAAATGTTTACTTTACGCAATTAATGGTGGTATTGATGAAAAATCAGGTAAACAAGTTGGACCTGAATATAAAGGAATTACATCAGAATATCTTGATTATGATGAAGTAATTGAAAAATATGAAAGAATGAGTGACTGGTTAGCTGGTCTTTATGTAAATATATTAAACCTTATTCAATACATGCATGATAAATATTATTATGAAGCAGCAGAAATGGCTCTTATAGATACAGATGTAAGACGTACATTTGCAACAGGTATTGCAGGCTTCTCACATGTAATTGATTCACTTTCTGCAATTAAATATGCAAAAGTTAAAACAATCCGTAATGAAGAAGGTATTGTTACAGATTACGAAATTGAAGGAGACTTCCCAAGATACGGTAATGATGATGATAGAGCTGATGAAATTGGTATATATGTTCTTAAGTCATTCCTTGACAAAATTAAAAAGAGACACACATATAGAAACTCTGAACCTACTACATCATTACTTACTATTACATCAAATGTAGTATATGGTAAGTATACAGGTAATATGCCAGATGGACGTGAAGCTTGGACACCACTTGCGCCTGGAGCTAGCCCATCTTATGGAGCAGAAAAGAATGGATTACTTGCTTCATTAAACTCTGTAGCTAAGCTTCCTTATGAATGGGCTTTAGATGGTATTTCAAATACACAAACTATTAACCCAACTGCATTAGGACAAGATAAAGAAGAACAAGTTGATAAACTTGTACAAGTATTAGATGGTTACTTCGATCAAGGACCACATCATTTAAATGTTAATATATTTGGTATTGAGAAATTAAAAGATGCTATGGAACATCCTGAAAAAGAAGAATATGCTAATTTCACTATCCGTGTATCTGGTTATGCAGTTAAGTTTATAGATTTAACAAGAGAACAACAACTTGATGTTATTTCTAGAACATGCCATGCAGAAATCTAATTTAGATAAAAATATAGCAAGAATTCATTCAATAGAGAGTTTTGGATCTGTTGATGGACCAGGAATTCGTTTTGTTGCTTTTCTTAAGGGCTGCAATATGAGATGTCAGTTTTGTCATAATCCGGATACTTGGGATATGAATGGTGGTGAGGCAAAAACTTCAGATGAGCTTTTGTCTCAAGCATTAAAATATAAAAGTTATTGGAAGAAACAGGGGGGAATCACTGTAAGTGGTGGTGAACCTCTTCTTCAAATAGATTTTCTGATTGAATTCTTTAAAAAGGCTAAAGCAAAGGGCGTTCATGTTACACTTGATACGTCTGGAAGTATATTTACAAGAGAAGAACCTTTCTTTAGTAAATTTAATGAGCTTATGAAAGTAACAGATCTTGTAATGTTAGATATTAAACAGATAGATGAAGAGAAGCATAAAAAACTTACAGGATGGAGCAATTCAAATATTCTTGATATGGCAAGATATTTATCAGAAATAAATAAACCGGTATGGATTCGTCATGTACTTGTACCAGGTGGAAGTGATAATGATGAACAATTAAGAAAACTTAATGAGTTTATCAACACTTTGAATAATGTAGATCGTGTTCAGGTACTTCCATATCATAGTCTTGGAACTTTCAAATGGGAGCAACTTGGTATTGATTATCCTTTAAAAGGGGTTGAACCTCCTACTAAAGAGAGAATAGAAAATGCCCAAAAGCTTCTTCATATAAGTGAATATAATGGATATTTATCACGATAATTTTGTGATATGTAATTAAATTATATCCATACCAATCATGTTAAGTAAAACCCGTACAAATAATTTGTACGGGTTTATTGCTTTGATAGAAATATTAACAATATTTTGCTATAATCCAATAATATTACTTAAAAATTTTATTTATATAGATGTTATTATTTTAATAAAATAAAAAGTTTTATTAGGAGAGAATAGTATGTGTGGTTATAATAGAGAAATATGTTTTGCAAAAGGAGCTGATGTAGGTTGGCTTAAGCAAATGGAAGATGAAGGATATAAATTTTATAATGAGAATGGAAAAGAAGAAGATTGCCTTAAGATATTACAAAGCTATGGGATAAACTCTATAAGATTAAGAGTTTGGGTTAATCCAACAGATGGACGCTGTGGTAAAGATGAAGTGGTAGAAATGGCAGAACGAGCTATTAATATGGGCTTTAAATTAATGATAGATTTTCATTACAGTGATTATTGGGCAGATCCGGAAAAGCAATTTAAACCTAAAGCATGGGAAAGTCATAGTTTTAAAGAATTGGTTAATGATGTGAGTACTCATACTAAAGAAGTTTTAATTGCATTAAAAGAAAAAAATATATATCCAGAATGGGTACAAGTAGGTAATGAAATACCTAATGGAATGTTATGGCCAGAAGGAAAGATAGAAAACTTTGATAAACTTTCAAAACTTTTAAATAGTGGATATGATGCTGTTAAAGATGTATTACCAAGTTCAAAGGTAATAATACATTTAGACCAAGGTGATGATAGAAAAAGATTTATAGAATTTTTTGATAATCATACAGCTAATGGTGGCAAATATGATGTAATTGGAGTATCTTATTATCCATATTGGGTCAATAAAAACTACAAAGAGACAATAGATAATCTTATGAATAATTTAAATGAATATATAGATAGATATGAAAAAGAAGTTATGGTTTGTGAAATAGGTGGAGAAGATACAGAGGTAGAAGACACTTACAATATGTTAAAAGAAGTAATAGAAAGAGTAAGGGAAATTCCACAAGGAAAAGGATTGGGAGTTTTTTATTGGGAACCAGAAGGTGCATTTAGTTGGAGTAAATATAAATTAAGTGCATGGGGAAATGATGGAAAGCCTTCAAAGGCATTAGATGCATTTATAGACTAATATAGTTTATTAGAAATAAGAAGAGGGAATATATTATTTATAAGATAAAAATATGAAAAAAAGTTTATTATGAATTATTTTAGCCTAGGTTTTTATAGCCTAGGCTTTGTTAATATATAGAGAAGAGTCAAAATAAAAGTATATTTTAAGTATGTATTACGATTGAGGAAATTATTATAATTGTATATAATAAAACCAAGGATTTAAACAAAATTTAAAAAGAGAAGTTTATGATTAATAAATAGCTAAGGAGAAAAGTATATGGTAACAATTAAGGATGTTGCAAAAGAAGCTGGTGTATCCGTAGGAACAGTTTCAAATGTAATAAATAATGTACAAGTTAAACCAAGTACAAAAGAAAAAGTAGAGGAAGCTATTAAGAAATTAAATTATGAGCCTAATATATATGCAAGAGGTTTTAAGATTAATAGAACTAATACTGTTGCACTTATTTTACCTACTATATGGAATCCTTTCTTTAGTGAATTAGCATATAATATTGAGAAGAATCTTAGAAAAGCCGGAATGAAGATGATACTTTGTAATTCTAATAAAGAGGATAAGGCTGAAATAGAATATATATCTATGGCAAAGCAAAACAAAATGGATGGAGTTATAGCTATAACATATAGTGATATAGATGAATATGTTTCTGAAAAAATTCCATTTGTAAGTATTGATAGATATTTTTCAAAGGATATAACATATATATCAAGTGATAACTTTGAAGGAGGAAGGCTTGCTGCAGAAAAATTAGTTGAATTTGGCTGTAGAAAAATTGCATATATAGGTAGAGGTTCAAAGATAAACAATGCAACCAGAAAAAGAAAAGATGGTTTTATAAGTTACTGTAAAGAACATAATATAAATTATGAAATATGTGAAATATTAGGATCATCTAAGGAATTTGATAAGTTATTAAATGAATTTATAGCTAACAATTTTAAAGAAGATATAAAAATACAAGGAGTTTTTGTTGTAACTGATGAGCAAGCATTGGATTTTATACATAAGTTAGAAGAATGTAATATAGATGTTCCGAAGGATGTTCAGGTAATTGGATTTGATGGAAGTAAGTCATCGGTTAATGACATCATAAAAATATCAACAATAAGGCAACCAGTGGAACTTATAGCAAAAGAAGCTGTTAAGTCATTGATAAATATTATAGAAAATAATAAAGTTGAAAAAGAAATAATTTTGCCGATTAGTTTTATAAATGGATATACAACAAAGAGATAAATAGTATTTATAAAGTAAAATTTTAGGGTTTTGCATAAATGAAATTTAGGGGTTAAATAGTTTATCAAAAGTGTTCTAAAGTTCACAAAAGTAAAATCCTAATTTTTTTTATAAAAATATATTGACGAATACATGAAAACGTATTAGTATAATAAACATAGAAAATGAAACGTTTCAAAAGTGTAAAAATATAAAAACCGGGGGGTTGGACTAAAATGAGTAAGAATTATAAACAAATTAGTGAAAACATTTTACACAATATAGGTGGAAAAGAAAATGTTGTTAGTGCAGCACACTGTGCAACACGTTTAAGATTAGTACTTAAAGATGATGAGAAGATAAATGTTAAAGAAATCGAAGAAATGCCAGCGGTTAAGGGAAGCTTTAATACATCAGGTCAATTTCAAGTAATTTTAGGTTCAGGTGTTGTTGATGAAGTTTATAAAGAGTTTATAAACTTAGCTAATATTAAAGAAGGAAGTAAGGATGAACTAAAGAAAGAAGCAGATAAAAAACTAAATCCATTACAAAGATTATTAAAATCTTTAGCTGACGTTTTTGTTCCTATACTACCAATATTAGTTGCAGCAGGATTATTAATGGGAATAAATAATATATTAACATCTCAAGGATTATTTATTGAGGGACAATCTATAGTAGAAGCATATCCACAATTTAAGGATTTAGCAGAATTAATAAATACATTTGCTAATACAGGATTTGCATTTTTACCAATATTCTTAGGATTCTCAGCAGCAAAAGCTTTTGGAGGAAATCCGTATTTAGGTGCTTGTATTGGTGCACTTATGATACATTCAGATTTATTAAATGGTTATAGTTATGGTGCAGCCGTTGTAGAAGGAACTGTACCAGTATGGAATATATTTGGATTAACTATAGCTAAGGTTGGATACCAAGGAACTGTACTTCCAGTTTTAGCAGCAGCTTTCGTTTTAGCTAAGGTTGAAAAGACATTGCATAAGATTATACCTTCAGTACTAAATAATTTATTAACACCTTTATTTACAGTGTTTATTACTGGAATATTAACATTTGTTGTTATAGGACCTGTAATGAGAGGATTAGGTGATGGAATAACATCAGGATTACTATGGTTAATAAATACACTAGGACCAATAGGGGGAGCAATATTTGGATTCTTATATGCACCAATAGTTATTACAGGTATGCATCACAGCTTTGTAGCTATAGAAACTCAATTATTAGCAGATATAGCAACTACAGGTGGCTCATTTATATTTCCAGTTGCAGCAATGTCAAATGTAGCTCAAGGTGCAGCAGCATTATCAGTACTTCTTATTTTAAGAAAAGATAACAAGATGAAAGGAATAGCATCAGCATCAGGTATATCTGCTTTACTTGGAATAACTGAACCAGCAATATTTGGTGTTAACTTAAAGTTACGTTATCCATTCTTTGGAGCAATGATAGGATCAGCAGTTGGATCAGCTTATGTAATGCTTACAAAAGTTCTTGCAATATCTCCAGGGGCAGCTGGATTACCAGGAATTATATCAATTAGACCTACATCTATAGTAAACTATATAATTGCAATGATACTTTCAATGGTTGTAGCTGTTGTATCAACAATTGTTATAGCAAAGTTTATGAATAAAAAACAAGTGACAAATGATGAGCAAGTAGCTGCATAGAAGTGTTTTAAAAAATAGGAGGAATTAGTAGTATACTAATGCCTTCTATTTTGTAATTAATAAATAATTATAAGATATTAGACGAGGAGAAGTAATATGAAAGAGTGGACAAGAGAAGAGAGATATAGAACAATTTTAGATGTATCAAATGAAGAAATAATAGAGTTAAAAAAGGTAGTAGAGAGTTGTCCATATAGACAAAAGTTTCATATTCAGCCTACTACAGGACTGTTAAATGATCCTAATGGATTTTCTTATTATAATGGTGAATATCATTTGTTTTATCAATGGTTTCCATTAGGGCCTGTTCATGGGATAAAGCATTGGTATCATGTTTCTTCAAGGGATTTAGTTAATTGGAAAGATTGTGGAGTTGGAATAATTCCTACTGAACACTTTGAAAGTCACGGAGCATTTTCAGGAAGTGGTATAGTTGAAAATAATAAACTTCATTTATTTTATACAGGAAATACAAGAAATGAAGAATGGATAAGACATCCATATCAATGTTTAGCTATAATGGACAGTAATGGAGAAATAACAAAGAATAGTGAAGCTGTTATAAAGGATTTACCAAATGGATATACAGATAATTTTAGAGATCCTAAAGTGTTCAAAGATAATGACAAATATTATTGCTTAATTGGAGCTGAAAGAAAAGAAAATTTAGGAACTATAGTATATTATGAATCAAATAATTTATTAGATTGGAAGTTTAAAGGAGAAATAAAAACAGATTTCTTTGGTAATGGATTTATGTGGGAATGCCCAGATTATTTACGCTTTGATAATAAAGGAGTACTTATATTTTCTCCACAAGGCTTAGAGGTAGATGGAGATAAATATCAAAATATATTCCAAGCTGGTTATTTAATAGGTGATAAAATTGATTTTTCTAATGGTGAATTTAAGCATGGGGAGTTTAATGAGTTAGATAGAGGATTTGATTTTTATGCACCTCAAACTACTGAAGATGAAGAAGGAAGAAAAATATTAATAGGATGGATGGGATTACCAGAAATAGATTACCCTACTGATAAAAATGGATGGGCTCATTGCTTGACTATACCTAGAGAGTTAGAATTAAAAGGTGATAAGTTAATTCAAAAACCAGTAAAAGAATTAGAGCTTCTTAGAGGAGAAAAGATTGAGTGCTCATATAAATTGAGTAATGAGGAAAAAGATATAGTTGGATTCAATGAAAAAACATATGAATTAATTTGTAACTTTAATAATATTACTGGTAGATATGTGGGAATAAAATTAAGAAAAGGAATTGATAGTGAAACTGTATTTTATTACGATATAGAAAATAAAAAGTTAGTATTAGATAGAAGTAAATCAGGAGAAGTATTTGCAACGGAATATGGTACAGAAAGAAGATGCGAATATAATGAAAAGAGTTTAAAAGTGCGAATATTTGTAGATGTTTCTTCAGTTGAGATTTTTGTTAATGATGGAGAAGAAGTATTTACTTCAAGAATATTTACAAAGGATGCAAGTAATGGGGTTGCTGTATTTGCTGATGGACAAGCAAATGTAGATATTGATTTATGGAAGATTAATTACTTAAAATAATTAATATATAGGTACTAATACAATCCATTGATTGGCTAATAGATAATATTTAGTATATAAAAGAAAAGTAAGAGGTTATCGCAAGTATATTTTTTATCTACTAATGCGAAAACCTCTATTTTTAAAAGAATAATATTATTATCTTATAGTGTAAACATACATATGATACTTTGTTATACGCTTGTGTGGATTTCTTATAGGGCATTTTTAGATAATTTATTATTTGTTTTCAGATTTACTATACTTATGATTTATATTAACACGACAGTGTACTATTAATGTCAAGTCAGTAATAAGTGTATAAAGTCCGGCATTGAAGAGTCTATTATTAGTAAATATAATATTATAGGAATATTTAAGAAATATAGATAAAATTTATGAATTAAATACTATATTTATATTAGTTGAATGCTATAAATTTTGATATAATCTTATACATAACAATGTTAAAAAATAAACAAAGTTTGATTAAAATAATTCTGAGGTTGTAAATTAAATTAGTATATACAATTTTATGGATAATTTTGAGATAAGAGGAGTATGATTATGTTTAGAAGTAAATATTTTACAACTGGGCTAGGAATATACATGAGTTATTTTATGCTAGGTATGGCTCTTATTTTACTTTCATCAAATATGGAATTTGTAATAAATCAATTAAATACAGATGTAGCAGGGATTACTTTTTTAATTTCAATAGAAGGGTTAGTACGTTCAGCAACAGTATATATTAGTGGAAGATTATCAGATAAATTTGGGAGAAAGCGTATTTTGTGCTTATCTCCAATATTTGAAATAATTTTTTTATTTGGTATACCTTTTGTACATGACTATAGAATGGCTTTAGTACTATCAGTATTTGCAGGACTATCACATGCTTTTGTAGATTCTTCAAGTTATCCTTCCTTAATGGAATGTTTTCCAAAAACTCCAGGAACAGCAACTGTTGTAGTAAAGGCCTTCATAGCAATTGGTGGTATAATGTTACCAATAATAATAGCATTTTTTGTCAATAGAAATATGTTTTATGGAAATACATTTTTCTTAATTGGGATAATGTATCTTATAAATGGTTTATTTTTGTTTACTAGAAAATTTCCTAAGGCAAATCAAACAGAAGTATCTGAAGATGGAAAAATATTAAATAAAAAGAATTTTATTTCAGAACCAGTGTTAAAAAAAGAGGGAATAACTATTATAATAATAGGATTTACATCTAATGCTATATATACAGCATTTCAAATATGGATGCCTACTTATGGTCAAAATATTTTAGGGATGAGTCAAATAAATTCTTTAAAATTAATAACATATTATAGTATAGGATCTCTTATCTCAGTTTTTATATTAGCAAAACTTTTACAAAAGACAATAAAGCTGGTATTAGTACTGGTTATATATCCAATAATAGGAATAATTTCACTTGTGTTGGTATTATTAATAAGAATAGAAATAGTTACAAAAATAGGTTTTACTTTAATTGGATTATCGTCAGCCGGAGTGTTACAAATGGCTCAAACTACAATGGGTGAATTTTTTTTGGAAAATAAGGGTGCAACAATAGGGATGGTTTCTACAGCTGGAGGAATAGCATCAGCAGTTATTCCAGCATTAACAGGAATAATTCTAAAATATTATGATATCTTACATGTATTTTATTTTCTTATGATCATATTTGCAGTTGGAATATTTTGTGCTATTTTTACAAAAATAAGATATGATAAAGTTATTTCAAATAATTAAATATTATATATAAAGGAAGAAGATAATAAGATGTGTTTATAACATTTACTTATTATCTTTTGATTTTTTTATTCGATTATGGGTAAGAATATTAATTTAATTACTAGTTATAAAGAATGTAATAAATTAGCGGTTATTCAAGAATATATAAAGAAATTTATAAGTTTATAAATTTCTTTATAGCATTAAATAATTCATCACTAATTATATGTTCCATTTTACATGCATCTTTTTCAGCAATGTCATGAGGAAGTCCTAAAATTTTTACACAAAAAAGAGTAAGGACTTCATGTCTCTCATATATACTTTGAGCTTTTTTAAGACCAACTTCATTTAATATAATAGAGCCATCGTCTAGAACATCGAGGTAACCACTAGATTTTAATAGGCCTACGGCTCTACTAACACTAGGTTTACTAAAACCAAGTTCTTTAGCAATATCTATAGATCTTACTTTTCCATTTCGTTTATTTAATATAAAAATTGTTTCTAGATAATTTTCTCTTGATTCATGCATATTAAATCTCTCTTTTCACTAATAAGTTTTTGATTTGATGATCTGGCTTGGTGATAAACCAAAATGTTTTTTAAATAATCTACTAAAATAATATGGATCGTCGTAGCCAATATATGAAGCAACTTCATGAACCTTATAGCCACCTTTTAGCATCTCAAAAGATTTTTTTAGGCGACATTGGATAATATAGTCAATAGGCCTAATTCTCATATACTTATAAAAGAGATAAGAGAATTGTTCAGGACTTTTATTATATCTATCTGCTAGACTTTGTAATGTAATATGGTAACAGTAGTTTTCTTTAATATATTGAACAGAGTTTTCAATCATCTCTTTTTGTGAATTAATAGAATTGGGAGTAGAAAACATAGTAGAAATTAATGATTGAAAAACTACTTCTTTTTTTAATTGTTTCTTTAAATTAGAACTACTGCAAATTAGGTAAAATTCTTCTAGCAATGAAGTGAGTTGAATAAAGTTATCAATAAAAAATTCAAATGTAGAATTAGAATAATTACCTTTTTCAGAGTAGTTAGAATAATAAATATTTATATGATGAAAAGGATCATCTCCAATAACATTAAAGGATACCTTTTTATGTGGACATCCATGTATAATTTTACCAGGCTCTGCTATAAATTTTTGGTTAGAAAAGCAAATTTCAGATTTTCCACTAATGGGAATTATAAAAGCAGAACGCGTAGTTTCATAAGTCATGGTATCATTAGGTAACTTGATAAATTTACTTATATTAATATCATCAGAGGATAAAAATAAAAATTCTTTTGCTAATAAATGCTTATCATTAACCATCTTAAGTTCCCCTTTCTCTATATAGTTAGCATATGCTAACTATATTAGAATTATAGATAATGTAAAAATTTTTGTCAATAAATTTAATAATTGTCCATTATATTATAGAATTATGTATTCTTTTTTTAAAAGGGTAGATATATACTAATTTAAGGTTAGCGATTGCTAACTTAAGAAAATATGTTTTGAATTGGAGGTTATGATTATAGATTATTTATATGAAAATAGTTTAAAAGACTTGAAAGGTAATAAAAGAAGATATTATTTCATATTAATCATGCTTATTATTGCCTTAGTTGTATCTGTAGTATTTGCTGTTTCAATAGGAGCATTTAAGGTAGATATAAAAACAGCATATGAAATTTTATGTTATAAAATTTTGGGTATTGGGGCAGAAAATGCTGAAATATTAACTAAAGGTTCTGCATACAATGTAATTTGGTCTATACGTTTTCCAAGAGTAATTTTAGGGGCAGTAGTAGGAGCAGGTTTAGCACTATGTGGATGTATTATGCAAGCTTGTGTTCAAAATCCGTTAGCAGAACCATATATATTAGGTATATCATCTGGAGCATCATTAGGTGCCACTTTTTCAATTATGCTGGGGGTTAGGGCTTTTTCTTTATTTAATGTATCTGGTGTGGCATTTTGGTCCTTTTTAGGAGCTATGGTAGCATCATTTATGGTGTTAAGATTAGCATCAATTAATAAAAAAACATCTTCAACTAAGCTAATTTTGGCAGGTACAGTAATAAATGCCCTTTGTACAGCTTTTTCAAACTTTATAATATCTATTGCAAGTGATGCTGAAGGAATGCAAAGTGTAAAATTTTGGACTATGGGATCTTTAGCATCGGCTAAATGGGAGTCTATAACAACTCCGTTGATAATAACTATCATTTGCTGTGCATATTTTTTAACTCAGACAAGATTATTAAATACTATGCTAGTTGGTGATGATGCAGCTATTACTTTAGGAATGAATTTAAATAAAAAAAGAAAGATATACATGGTTTTAATTTCTATACTTACAGGAGTATTGGTTTCAGCTTGTGGTGTTATTGGATTTGTAGGATTAGTTATTCCTCATATTGTACGTTCATTAGTAGGAGCAGATCATAAAAAGTTATTGCCAATTTGTATTTTATCAGGAAGTATATTTTTAGTGATAGCTGATACTGTAGCAAGAATCATTATACCAAATTCGGAAATGTCTATTGGAATAATAACATCATTAGTTGGTGCACCATTTTTTGCTTATATATTAATTAAAAAAAGTAACAGTTTTAAATAACAAATAGAGGTTGAAATTATGAATTTATCTATTGAAAATGTAACAGTAAAAATTGATAAAGTAGAAATAGTAAAGTCATTATCATTACATGCTAAAAAGGGTGATTTTATAGGATTAATAGGACCAAATGGAAGTGGTAAATCTACTTTACTGAAATCAATATATGGGGTTTTAAAGTATGATAAAGGTTCTATTAAATTTGATGATAAAGATATAAAAACTATTAGCTTATCAGAGATAGCAAAGGAAATGGCTGTAGTGGGACAATTTAATACGATTAATTTTGAACTTAGTGTATTAGAAATTGTATTAATGGGAAGAAGTCCTCATTTAGGAGGTTGGGAAAGAGAAAAGGAAGAAGACTATAAAATTGCATTAGATGCAATAAGAAAAGTTGGAATGGAGAAATCCATTAATAGAAGTTTTTCAACATTATCTGGTGGAGAAAAACAAAGAGTAATTTTAGCAAGGGCATTAACTCAAGAACCACAAATACTTATTTTAGATGAACCTACAAACCATTTAGATATTAAATATCAAATTGAAATTTTATCACTAGTGAAAAGTTTAGATATATGTGTAGTTGCAGCATTACATGATTTAGCATTAGCAGCACAGTTCTGTAATGAAATATATCTAATTAAAAATGGAGAATTAAGGGCTTGTGGAAAACCAAAAGATATAATTACTACAGAGATGGTAAAAGAAATATATGAAATAGATTGTGATATTGTATATAACGAGAGGACAAGCACTATAATGATTAGCTATTATCCTTTGGAATATAAATAAAAAAATATAGTTAGGAGATTTAACAGTGAAAAGAAAGATTATACTTCCACTAATAGTGGCAACAACACTAGCATTAGCTTTAGCAGGATGCGCTAAAACAACAAATAAAATAGAAGAATCAGAGTCATCAACGACTGCTAATGAGCAAACAATAAATTATCCATTATCATTAGAGGTATATGATAATGAAGGGAATAAATATACAGAAACTTTTAATGAAGCACCATCGCATGTAATAACAAATAATCAATCATCATTAGAATTATTATTAAAGTTAGGATTACAAGATAGTATTATAGGAACTATAGCATTAGATAATGAAATTCCAGAAGAACTAGAAGAGGAGTTTTCAAATATTAATATAATAACTGAAAGTAAAACTGAACCGGCTAAAGAAGTAATTGTAGGTATGAGTCCAGATTTAGTTATTGGTAGAGCTGCTACATTTATAGATGATAGATATGGGACAATCGAAAGCTTAAATAGTATGAACATAAATGTTTATACACAATTAGCTAGTTTAATGAACGGAGAACAATCATTAGATAATATTTTTGAAGATATAAAAAATGTAGGAAAAATATTTAATGTAGAAGATAAAGCTAATACTTTAGCAACAGAATTATCAGAAAGCTTAAAGTCAGTAGAAGATAAAGTTTCAACATTAGAAGGAGAGCCTTTAAAAGTTTTAGTTATGACAGCTTATAATGATGGTTCGTATAATGTATTTGGAGCAAACTCTACGTTGCAAAATGAAATTTTAGAAGTTCTAGGTGGAACTAATGTAAATGAAAAAGGTGGGGCTCAATCATTAGAAAATTTAATGAGTCTTAATCCTGATGTTATATTATATGTTTATAATAATAAGAATTTAGAAACTGATTCAGTAGCAGTAGAATCATTATATAATAATAGTTTAATACAATCTGTACCAGCAATTGAAAATAAAAAGGTTTTTGAAGTTTCTTATACTGAGTTCATGGGCTATGGATATAGAACAATTGAATGTATAGAAAATCTTGCAAAGGAAATGTATCCAGAGTTATTTAAGTAAATATAAAATAGGAGATTTATATTGATGTTAGGAAGTATTAAGCATGAACATATATTAGGCAGAGAGATATTTATATATCTTCCTCCATCTTATAAAAATAATAACAAAAGATTTCCTGTATTATATGGTAATGATGGGGCAGAACTTTATAGGTATTCAGATAGACTAATTGAGAGTTTTGAAAAAGGATTTAAAGAAGGAAAGTTAAATGAATTTATTTGGATAGGAATTTATTCTGAAAAGAGAATTCATGAATATACACCGTGGCCAGCACCATCACTAGCACCTAAATTTGATGATTTTGGTGGACAAGGAAGAGAGTATATAGAGTTTGTTGTAAATGGAATAAAGCTATATATTGATAAGAATTATAACACTAAATATGATAAAAAAAATACTTGGATTATGGGATATTCATTAGGAGGATTAATTTCTGTATATTCATTATATGTAACTAATGTATTTGGTAAAATAGCTAGTGTTTGTGGATCTTTTTGGTATAAGGGTATGGTTAACTGGATTACAGAGAATAATATGTTGAATGAAGATTTTCAATTATATATTCATTATGGCAGAAAAGAAGGACAAGATAAAAAGACACTTCAACAAAATGCTGTTATTTGTACTGAAAGTATAATTGAAATTTTTAAAGATGAGCTAGGATATATAGAAGATATAGATGTATCCAGCGATGATGGTGGACATCATCAATATATGGAGCAGAGATATATTAATGCTATTTATTGGTTAGCTAAGAAATAATATTTAATATGCAAAGAATGGTAAGGTATTTACAGTAATAAGTACCTTACCATTTTTTAATTTAGGTGATTTTAAAAAGTTTATTATGATGTTTAATATTGTGTATTTAATACAATATAATGGTATCGATTTTCTTTACCATTAAACAATAAAAGAATATTAGTGATATAATTGTTTAAAAATATAAACAATTGAACCATAGAAAATATAAATAAGTGAGTAAATAAAAAAAAGATGTTATGAGGGAGTATAGGTATGAAAGAGAAAATAAAAATTAATATACTAAATTGTGGTGAGGTTGGAGTTGATCTTGCAGTGCCTTTTAGAGATGTATCTAAAAATCCCATAGCATATACAGGAATTGGCAGGAGTAAAAAGTTGCGAGTATGGTTGCCAGTTACTTCTTATTTAATAGAGCATCCAAAAGGAAATATATTAATAGATACTGGATGGCATACAGATGTTAGAAGTAAACCTATAAAACATTTGTCACCATTATTATATATAGCAAGTAAACCTAAATTGCCTAACGGAAAAGCTGTAAATGAGCAGCTTGAAAAATTAAATATACAAACTAAAGACTTAGACTATGTATTTCTTACTCATATGGATTGTGACCATGCAAGTGGATTAGAGTTAGTTAAAGATGCTAAAAGAATTATGATATCAAAAGAAGAGTTAGAGGCAATAATAAAAGGAAATGTTAGATATTCTAAAAGGTTTTGGAGTGGAATAAATATAGAAGGTTTTACAATGGAATACTCAGAGTATGGACCATTTAATAGAGGGTACGATGTTTTTGGCGATGGAACTGTAGTATTAATAGATACAAAAGGCCATACTGAAGGTAATGTTGTAGTTATGGTGAAAAATAATAATAAATTTATATTAATTACAGGTGATTGTGGGTATGCCAAGGATTCATGGGAGAATCTACGTATACCAGGGCCATTAGTTAATAAAGAGGATATGATAACATCTTTAAAATGGATTAGGAATATGGCTAATAAAAAAGAGTGTATGGGGGTATTTGCAACACATGATTTAAAGGTTAAAGAAGGAATAATAGTTTTATAGAAAATATCAAGAAAGGTAGAGGTAAACACATGAAAAAATGCCATGAAAGAAGATTGAAGCTTGCAGAAGAGTTAAAATCATGTCAAAAGGCTTTTATAGCTTTAGGGGATGAAACTAGACAGCAAATTATAATAACATTGCTTGAAAGTGAAGTTCATGGAATAAGAGTAGGAGAAATAACAGATAAAACCCATCTTTCAAGACCAGCAGTATCACATCATTTACGAATATTAAAAGAGGCTGGAATAGTAAGTATGTATAGAGAAGGTACTAGAAATTATTATTATGTAAGTGCAGAAGAAACTATATGGAAGCAGCTTGGAAATTTGTTTTCTAGAATAAATGAAATAGTTGATGAGATATCAGAAAAGGAATGTTCAAAAAGCCAAATAGAAATAGAATCCAATAAGGATTTTATATAAGAATATATATAAATGGGGAGGTTAATTAAGAATATTATTGAGGCAATTAATAATCGTCATTCAGTTCGTAGATATACTGATAAGAAGATTGATGAAAATATTAAAAGTGAGTTATTGGAAACTATTGATGAATGCAATAGGGAAGGAAATTTAAATATTCAGTTATGTATAGAAGAACCTAAAGCCTTTGATAGTTTTATGGCTCATTACGGCAAGTTTTGCAATGTTAGAAATTACATTGCTATAGTTGGAAAGAAAGGCAATGATTTTTATGAAAAGTGTGGATATTATGGTGAAAAGGTAGTTATTAAGGCAACTCAATTAGGTTTAAATACTTGCTGGGTGGCGCTTACGTTCAGTAAGGGTAATGCAATATGTAGGATTGAAGATGGGGAAAAGTTATGCTGTGTAATAGCTTTAGGATACGGGGAAACTCAAGGTGTTGCGCATAAAAGTAAACCTATAGAACAACTTTGCAGGGTAAAGGGAGATATGCCAGATTGGTTTAAAAGAGGAATGGAAGCGGTAGTTCTAGCCCCTACGGCTATGAATCAACAAAAGTTTCTTATTAGTTTAGATGGAAATAAAGTAAATGCTAAGGCGTTAACTGCATTTTATAGTAAGTTAGATTTAGGAATAGTTAAATATCACTTTGAAGTAGGCGCTGGAAAAGAAAACTTTGAATATATCTAAATAGGTGATATAACTACACTAGTATATATAAACACATACATTTTTAGTATGTGTTTTTTATAATTAAATTATAGATTTGGTTATGATTTATTTAATGATGCATACATTATAAACTCATATTATAAATAACTATTGACCCTATAGTTACTATAGACTTTATTATGGTTAGAGAAACAAAAATGGAGGTAAAATCATGATAAAAGAATTTTTAAAATATGCAGTTCCTTCAGCTTTAGCCATGTTTGTTTCATCTCTATATACAATAATTGATGGAATTTTTGTTGGACAAGGTGTTGGAGACTCTGCATTGGCAGCAGTTAATATAGTTATGCCATTTACTATAATGCTATTTGGAATAGCAACTATGTTCGCGGTAGGTGGTGGAGATCTAGTATCTAAAAATATAGGTGCTAATAATAAGGAAAAGGCTGTAAAAATATTTAGGCAAGTATTTAAGTTTTTGTTAATTATAAGTATAGTTATAAGTCTAGTTGCAGTTGTATTTTCAAAATATATAGTAAGAATATTAGGAGCTACAGATACATTGGTGCCTTTAGCATCAACTTATTTAAGGTATTATAGTTTATTTTGTATTCCAAATTTAGTTGGTATTGCATTAAATAGCTTTGTTAGAAATGATGGAAGACCAAAGCTTGCCATGATATCAACATTATTAGGGGCGGTAACTAATATAATTTTAGATTATACATTTATATTCCCATTAGGGTTTGGAATAAAAGGTGCTGCAATAGCTACTGGTCTTGGTCAAATAGTTACTATAGCGATATTATTACCTCATTTTATAATGAAGAGAGGTATATTAACTTTTGGAAATATAAAATTAGAAAGTAAAATAATAAAGGAATTTATTATTATAGGATTTCCATCTTTCTTTGCGGAAGTAAGTTTTTCCATAATAATATTCTTTATGAATTTAGCATTGGTTAAAACTGGTGGAGAAATAGCTTTATCATCTTTTGCAATAATTAATTATATAACAACAAATATTTATATGGTATTACTAGGTCTATCAATAGGAGTACAGCCATTATTAAGTTATAATTATGGTGCAAAAAATTCAAAAAAAATGTTAAAATTTTATTCTATAACAATGAAATCAGCATTTATAATAAATATAGTATTTATGACTGTATGCTTTGTATTTGGAAAAAATATGATAGCTATATTTACTTCAGATATTACAATAGCTAATTCAGCATATATAGGTTTAAATTTAATAAATATTGCATTTATTATGGTTGGGTTTAATTTAACAAGTACAGTTTATTATCAAGCAATAAATATGCCTGAAATTTCTAATATTTTTTGCATTTGCAGAAGTATAATATTACTTCCTATATCATTATTTATTTTATCTAAATTGTTTGGAATCAATGGTATATGGATTAGTTTATCTATATCAGAGTTGATAACATTTATAATATTAAGTTATTCTATTAATATTAAGACGTATACTACAAAGTCTATTGCTAAGGCTAGTTAACATAGGAGATTTTTTATATGGAAACTTATTTTTCAGTTGGAGAACTATCTAAATTAACTAATGTTCCAATTCAAACATTAAGGTATTATGATAAAATGGGACTACTTAAACCAGCTTATATAAATAAGCAAAATAATTATAGGTATTATTCAATAAATCAATTTATAAAGATTGATTTATTAAAGCAATGTAAGCTTATGGGACTATCATTAAAGGAAATAGAAGATTTATTAAAAGATGAAATAACTGCAGATTCTATGATAAAAATACTTGAACAGCAAAGAGTGGTCTTAGATAAAAAGATAAAGGAACTTGAAGCTGTTAAATCATATATTGACTTTTTAGATTTTAGAATAAAAGAAAGTAAGAAAGTAGAGAAAGCAGAAATCTTCATTAAAGAAAATGATGAAAGAGTAGTTGAGAGATATAATTGTAGAATGGAGAATGTAAAAGAAATTGAGCTTAATTTGAGAAAAGTTTTACTTGAGGCAGAAAAAGATGATTGTATGTTGAATTCTGAGTTAGCATTCGAAGCTTCTTTAGAGAAATTGAAAACTGAAGATAAAGTAGTTTATACTGCAATAATGTTATATAAGCATGGAAATTTAAGTGGAAATTATGAAAAGATCATACTACCAAAAGGTAAATATTTAACAATGTATTATGATGATGGATATAGAAATAACTTAAAGTATTATAAAAAAATGCTGAATTATATTGAAAAAAATAATATAGAAATAGTCGGGGATTTTAATGAATTTTCAATATTATCAAGGATAAATACTAATGAGGCAGAAAAATCAATAATTCAACTAGAAATAAAAATTAAATAGATTTTTATTAATGAAGTAGTCTTAACCTTTAATTTACATAGGTTAAGGCTATTTTCTATTTAAGAATAAAAAAATAAAAGAGAAATTTTTTTAAAATAAGCGTTGACGAATTATTAGGTAATAATTATTATTACTTACAAGAAGTAATTGATAAAAAATATCAATTGAAATTAAATTTCAGGAGGAGAAAGAATATGTCATTAATAAATAAAAAGGTTTCAGATTTTACAGTTCAAGCTTATCATAACGGAGAATTTAAGGAAGTAACATTAGAATCAATGAAGGGCCATTGGTCAGTAGTTGTATTCTATCCAGCAGATTTTACATTTGTTTGCCCAACAGAATTAGGAGAACTAGCAGATAACTATGCTAAGTTTAAAGAAGCTGGTTGTGAAGTATACTCAGTATCTACAGATACTCATTTTGTTCACAAAGCATGGGCAGATGCTTCAGAAACAATTGCAAAAATTCAATATCCAATGTTAGCAGATCCAACAGGTAAGTTAGCTAGAGACTTTGAAGTTATGATTGAAGAAGAAGGATTAGCATTAAGAGGATCATTTGTAATCAATCCAGAAGGTGAAATCAAAGCATATGAAGTTCATGATAATGGTATTGGAAGAAATGCAGAAGAATTATTAAGAAAAGTTCAAGCAGCTCAATTTGTTGCTGAACATGGGGATCAAGTTTGCCCAGCTAAATGGCAACCAGGTGAAGAAACTTTAGTACCAAGCTTAGATTTAGTTGGTAAGCTATAAGATTTGCTATTAAGGCTTTATCTAAACTAATTGGGTTTAGATGTAGCCTTTAATATTTATAGATACTAAATATTTATATGATGATAAGTAGTAAATTTTATGCGTGTTTATTTACTGCTTATCATTATAAAAAAATTTAAAGTATTAATAAATTTTTATAAAGATAAAGCTTTATTAATGCTTTAAAAAATAAAGAAGGAGGAAATGAGTATGGAAAAAATATATGATTTACTAGTAATTGGGGCAGGTCCAGCAGGACTTTCAACAGGAATATATGCAGGTAGGGCAAAATTAAATACTTTAATTATAGAAAAGGCTGAATTTGGTGGTCAAGTAAATAAAACTTACGATATATCAAATTATCCAGGAGCTAGAAATAGTAATGGACCAAAACTTATGGAAGAAATGAGAAAACAAGCTGAAGACTTCGGGGTAAACTTCATGTCGGCTGAAGTTTTAGAAGTTGCTCTAGAAGGCGATGTGAAAACCTTAAAAACTGATAGAGGAGAAATAAAGGGAAGAAGTGTGGTTATAGCCACAGGAGCATCACCAAGAAAGTTAGGCTTTAAAGGCGAAGAAGAATTTACAGGTAGAGGTGTAGCTTATTGTTCGACTTGTGATGGTCAATTCTTCGAAGGGTTAGAAGTATTTGTTATTGGAGCTGGATTTGCAGCAGCTGAAGAAGCAATGTTCTTAACTAAGTTTGCAACTAAAGTTACAGTTATAGCTAGAGAGCCAGAGTTTACTTGTGCAAAATCAATAGCAGATAAGGTTTTAGAACATCCAAAGGTAGAAGTTAAGTTTAATACTGAAATATTAGAAGCAAGTGGAACTGAAATGATAAACTATGCTAAGTTTATCAATAATAAAACAGGTGAAACATTTGAATATCATGCTAAAAAGGAAGATGGTTCATTTGGTATATTTGTATTTGTCGGATATGCACCACAAAGCCAATTATTTAAAGGTATTTTAGAACTTGATAAGTTTGGATATATAATGAGTAATGAAAATATGGAAACTAATGTTGAAGGTGTATATGTTGCTGGTGATTTAAGACCCAAAGCTTTAAGACAAATAGTAACAGCTGTATCTGATGGTGCTATTGCAGCAACTTCTGCAGAAAGATATGTCATTGAATTAAAAGAAAGACTTGGAATCAAAGATGAATATGAACCTAAAAAGGTGGAGAAGAAGGAAGAAATTAATACTGATTTAGGAGATATACAAAAAAGAAGTAATCTTTTAAATGATGGATTAAGAACTCAATTAAAAGGGATATTAGCTAGATTAGATAAGAGTGTTACACTTGTATCTGTAGTAGATGAAAGTAATAGTAAGTCTATAGAGTTAAGAGATTTAGTATTAGATATTGCAGAGTTGGGTGAAAAAGTTTCTGCTGAAATTTATACTAAAGGTGAAAATATAGAAGTTGAAAATAAGATAAATGCAGACAAATATCCTATAGTTGCATTATTAAATTCAGAGAAAAGTTATAGTGGAGTTAAATTCCATGGGGTACCTGGGGGACATGAGTTAAATTCATTTATATTAGCTATATATAATCTTGGAAGTGAAGGTCAACAAATATCTGAAGAAACATTAAATAATATTAAGAAAATAGACAAAGGGATAAATATTAAGGTGTGTGTATCATTGGCTTGCCATTTATGCCCAGATGTAGTAGTTTCATCTCAAAGAATTGCTATAGAAAATAAAAATGTAGAAGCAGAAATGATTGATATATCTAATTTTAAAGATATAAAGGATAAATTTAAAGTAATGAGTGTACCAGCGATAATAGTGAATGATGAACAAATTTATTTTGGTGCTAAAAAGATTGATGAGATTATAAATATAATAAGTAAGTAATTATATTTATAATCTTGAGAGAAAGTAGTCTAGAAAATGTTAGATGCTAATTGTAGATTTATAATTTAGCATAAAACATTGAAAAGACTACTTTTTTATATAAAGTTAAATAATATTTGTGATACAATTATTGATATATAAATTAATAAAAAGTGAATTAATATACAAAAAAGACTAAGTAAGTTATTTAATAATATATTTAATAACGAAGAGTTTTTAATATATATGGGGGTATATTATGAAAGAATTAGAAAGTAAATTAAAAGAATACGCAGAATATTTAAAGGAAATAGAGCATTATAGAACAGCAGAAAGCCTTATGTATTGGGATATGACTACAGGTATGCCTGAAAATGTGGCAGAAAGCAGAACAGAAACCATGTCATTTATGAGTTTACAACAACATAATTTACTAGTTGGGGCAAAAAAGCAAGAATTTATAAAGTTCTTTGAAGAACATATAGATGACTTAGATTTAATTCATAAAAGAATGTTAACAGAAATGAAAAAAGAATATGATAAGCAAAAGATATATCCTGAAGAGTTTGTAAAAGAATTTTCGTTAGCTGCAGCTAAAGGACAATTATCTTGGGAAAAGGCTAAAAGTGAAGATAATTTTGAAATATTTAAGCCAGATTTAGAGAAGATAGTGGAATTAACTAAGCAGTCAATAAAATATAGGGGATATAAAGGTAATAAGTACAATACATTACTTGACGATTATGAGGCTGGATTAACAGTTGAAAAATTAGATGTAGTATTTACAGAATTAAGAGATGGAATAGTCGAGATTTTAAATAAAATTAAAAATAGCAAAGTAAAAATTAATAATAAATTTGAAGGCAAGGAATTTCCAAAAGAAAATCAAGAAGGATTTTGCATAGAATTGTTAAATACTATGGGATTTGATTTTAAATCAGGAAGAATGGATGAAAGTGAGCATCCTTACACTATGGATATGACAAATAAAGATGTTAGGATCACAAATCATTATTATTTAAATGATTTTACATCAGCAATGTTTTCAGCAATACATGAAGGTGGACATGCTATATATGAGCAGGATATTCCAGATTCATTAGATGGAACAGGTATAAATAAAGCTGCATCTATGGCAATTCACGAATCTCAATCAAGATTTTATGAAAATATAATAGGAAGAAGTAAAGCTTTTTGTAACTATTTATATAAAGAAGCAAAAAAAGAATTTCATAATCAATTTAATCATGTAACAAAAGAGGATTTTTATAAAATTATCAATAAAGTAGAGCCTTCATTAATAAGAACTGAAGCAGATGAATTAACATATAGTCTTCATGTAATAATAAGATATGAAATAGAAAAACTTCTTATAAATGACAAGATAAAGGTTAGTGAGCTTCCAACAGTGTGGAATGAAAAGTATAAGGAGTATTTAGGAGTAGAGCCAAAGAGTGATAAGGAAGGGGTTCTTCAAGATGTTCACTGGTCAGATGGTTCATTTGGATATTTTCCAAGTTATGCTTTAGGAAACCTTTATGGAGCACAAATGTTAAATAAAATGCTTAAGGATGAACCACATATTTATGATGAAATTTCAAAGGGGAATTTAAATTCAGTACATCAATGGTTAAATAAAAATGTACATGTATATGGAAACCTTTATGATCCAAGTGATTTAATAAAGAAAATTACAGGTGAAGAGCTTAAAGCTAAGTATTTCCTAAAATATTTAGATGATAAGTATAAAGAAATTTATAAATATTAATATAAAGAAAATGCAGTAATTCTTAGAAATAAGAAGCTGCATTTTTATTTATTCAATAGATTAAAAGTATGTAAACACTGTTCAAATATGCTTTTATTGAAAAGCTAATTATAGTGAAAAAATAATTTCAATACTATAGTTAGACTTTTAGAAGAATATAGAATTAAAGATTTCCTTTAATAAAGGAAAAAATATACCTGTGAAAACATATTCATAAGCGGTAATATGAGATATGAATAATTGTATATAAAATTAGGATAAAAAGATTAGGGTGATTTAAGTGATAAAAAGTCCAAGATTACAAAAAATATTAGAATTATTATTTGAAAATACTGAAATAATTACGGGGGAGTTTTTATGCAATAACCTTGGGGTTTCATCGAGAACTGTGAGAAGTGATATAAAAGAATTAAATAAAATTCTAGAAAGAAATGGTGCAAGTATAGTTTCTGAGAAAGCAAGAGGATATAAATTAAATATAAAAAATGAAGTGTTATTTAATAGCTTAATTAATAATAACAAAAGTAAAGGTGAAGATAGCAGTACAGCATTAGGAAGAGCAGAGAGTATAATTTCACAATTTTTAATAAATAACTTAGATAATATTGAAGGAATAACACAAATTGAATTGGCAGATAGATTATTCATAAGTGTTTCTTCATTAAAAAATGATATGAAAATAGTAAAGGATATTTTAGAAAAGTATCATCTAAATATTGAGAAAATAAGTAATAAGGGTCTAAGAATTATAGGAGAAGAGGAAGATATAAGAAGTTGTATAAAGAAATATAATAAGAGTAATACAGAGCTCAGTGAAAGGATACAAGAAAGTTTAAATTTAATATTAGGAAATAATAATGAAGAGATAATAACTACTATTGTAAAAAGTAATATAGATAAATTTGATTTTAAATTATCAGATAAGGCATTAAGAGATATTATTTCATTGATTTTAATTATGATTGTTAGAAATAATAATCATAATAATGTTAAATATAGTGAAGAAACAAAGAAGAAATTAAGTGAAGCATGGAGATATGGAGTAGCAAAGGTTATTTGTGATGATATTTCTGAACGATTTGGAATTGTTTTAGAAGAAATAGAGATTCTTTATTTAACAAAATATATGGTTTCTAGCAGTTCTATTAAAATTAAAACAAAAGATGGTATGAAGCTTAATAATGAATACGAGCTAGTTAGAAAAATACTTTTAAAAATTAAGGATAAATTTAATATTAATTTATTAGAAGACAATGTTTTAATAGATTTTTTAGTACATCATTTAAAAGCTTCAATTTATAGAGCTCAATATGGAATTATTGTTGAAAATTCATTATTAAGTGCTATAAAAAATAATTATCCATTTGCTTTAGAACTATCTGTTTATTCAAATGAAATAATAAAAGAAGCTATTGGATGTGATTTAAAGGAAGACGATATTGGATTTATAGCATTACACTTTGCTGCTGCAATAGAAAGGCTTAAAGATAATTTAAATAAAAATAAGAAAAATGTAATGATTGTTTGTGAAAATGGTGTTGGAACCTCTTTATTATTAAAGGTAAAGTTAGAAGCTAAATTTAAAGATAGAATCAATATAATAGATACTATTCCAAAATATGAATTTAATGAAGAGATTTTAAATTCTTATGATTTAATAATTTCAACAATTAATCTAAAAAGTGATTCAGAGAAAATTATTTATGTTAAAAGTCTCTTAGATAATGGAGAAATAGCATTTATTGAAGATAAATTTAATGGAAATTCTTTAGGTAATAATGTTTTAGTTAGTAAATTTAAAGAATCCTTATTTTTTAATCATTTAGATGTAGATACAAGGGATGAAGCATTAGAAAACATAACAAGTAAATTAATTGATGAAGGCTATATAACACAATGCGTTAAAGAAAATATTTTTAAAAGGGAAGATTTAGCTAGCACAGAAATTGGGGAATTAGTGGCAATACCTCATGATATGAATGAAGAGATTAAGCAATCGTTTATTTCAGTATCTGTGTTTAATAAAGCTATTACATGGGATAAAGAAAAGGTGCAGGTAGTATTTTTTATTGGGATGTCTATGGTAGATAAGGAAGAGTGGAAATCTTACTTGGAGCAAATCTATAAAAATATAATAGATGGTGAAATTATAAGAAAAATAATTAAGTGCCAAAACTTTGAAGAATTAAAGATGATAGTATCAAAATTTTAAATGCATGTAGGTAATATATTTCCTCTTAAAAAGGAAATGGAATGTCTGATATATTATTTCCTTTTTAAGAGGAAAAAGTATAACTATGAATATGTTTACATTAACTCTATAATTAAGTCATAAGGTGAGTGAAAGAAACTCAAGAAGACGAATAAATAATTAAATGGAGGCGTTAATATATGAAATTACTAGCAATAACTTCATGCCCAGTAGGTATAGCTCATACTTACATAGCTGCAGAAAAGTTGAATAAAATGGCAAAGAAAATGGGAGTTGATATTAAAGTCGAGACTCAAGGTTCAACAGGAGCTGAAAATGTTATTACGGAGCAAGATATAAAAGAAGCAGATGGAATTATCATTGCAGCAGACAAAGCTGTTAGTTTAGAAAGATTTGAAGGAATGGCAATGATAGAATGTCCAATAGCTAGAGCAATAAAAGAGCCAGATGTTTTAATTCAAATGTTCTTAGATGGAAAAGTTGAAAAGAAAAAATCAAATATAAATTCAGCAAAAAAAATAAAAAGTGTAGAAGAAGAAAAGAAAGCAATAAAAGCTAAACAGCCAGCATTTTATAAGCATTTAATGGGTGGAGTTTCTTACATGATTCCAGTTGTAGTAGTTGCAGGATTGTTAATTGCTTTAGCATTAGCATTTGGTGGACAACCTACAGAAGCGGGCTTAGTAGTTCCAGATGATTCATTGTGGAAGAGTGTTGAACAAATTGGAGCTGCAGGCTTTACATTCATGGTACCAATTTTATCAGGATTCATTGCATATTCAATTGCAGATAGACCAGGTTTAGTACCAGGATTAATTGGCGGATATATAGCAGCAAATGGTTATTTCTATGGATCAGAAGCAAATGCAGGTTTCTTAGGTGGTATTGTAACAGGTTTCTTAGCAGGTTATATAGTTAAGGGATTAAAGTCAATAAAAGTTCCAAATATGATTAAACCAATTATGCCAATCATAATTATTCCAATCATATCAACATTAGTAACAGGTTTAGCATTTATATTCGTTTTGGGTGGACCAATTACAATTGTATTTGAAAGTTTAACTAATTTCTTAGCATGTTTATCAGGTACTAGTTCAGTAGTTTTAGCAACAATTTTAGGTGCGATGATAGCGTTTGATATGGGTGGGCCAGTTAATAAAACAGCATTTTTATTTGGTGTATCAATGATTACAGCAGGTAACCCAGAAGTAATGGGACCAATTGCAGCGGCAGTAGCAATTCCACCAATTGGTATGGGAATCGCAACATTCATAGGAAAGAAGTATTATAGCAAAGAAGAATTAGATGCTGGTAAGGCTGCTTTTGCAATGGGGCTTTGTGGAATAACAGAAGGGGCAATCCCATTTGCATCAATGGATCCATTAAGAGTTATACCATCATTAATGGTAGGTTCAATAGTTGGAGCTAACATTGCAGCACTAGCAAAAGTAACAGATATAGTACCACATGGTGGTCCGATTGTAGCGTTAATGGGTGGTATTGAAGGAATTTTAATGTTCTTTGTAGCAATTATTGCAGGATCAGCAATAACTGCAGTAATGGTAAATGTATTGAAGGCAAATAAATATAAAAAAAGTGAACAAGAAAATGAAAAAGTAGCCGCATAATAGATAATAGAAGTTTAAGGAGTGATAATTATGAATAAATTATTTGATATAAAATATGTAGATTTAGATTTAAACACAAAAGAAAAATTTGAAACAATTAGACATTTAGCAAAATTAGCACAAGATAGATTAATAGATGTTGATAAGTATGTTGAAGATGTAAAAGCTAGAGAAGCGATGTCAACAACAGGAATTGGTGATGGAGTAGCAATTCCACATGCAAAATCAGCTTATGTTAAATTTCCAACCGTAATAGTTGGGAAAAGTTCTAAAGGAATTGATTGGGAATCGCTAGATGATGAACCAGTTAATTTAGTGTTCTTAATAGCGGTGCCAGAAGGCGAAGGAAATGAACATTTAAAGATACTTCAAGTATTAGCTGTAAGTTTAATGGATGATGAATTCAAAGATGAAATTATAGCAGCAAAGGACAAAGAAACAATTTGTGAAATGCTTTTAGCTAAAACAAATAAATAGTAAAAATAGAGCTGAATCAAAGGCAGATTCAGCTCTATTTTTATGTTTTTTTATGTGAGATGAATGTGAACAATGAGTGAATAATATTGACAAAATATATTTAGGGTGATAATCTAAAACAAATAGTTTTCAAAACTATGTCTTTTAGAATGAAACTCAAAATAGTTTAGAATAATATATTAAATGATTGGAGAGAGGATTTATGATAAGAATAGTATCTGATTCATCAGCATTATATTCAAAAAAAGATGGACAAGCAAAGGGAGTTACGATTGCACCATTGATAGTAACTATTAATGGTAAAACTTATAGAGAGTATGAAGATATAAATACTGAGGAATTTATTAATATAATTAATGAAGGACATATTCCAGTTTCATCACAGCCTGCTATAGGAGAAGTATTAAATATTTATGATGAAAATATAGAAGATGAGATAATTAATATTTCAATGGCAGACGGATTGTCTGGGACTTATAATTCAGCATGTGTTGCAAAAGATATGGCGACTAACGCGGATCGTATTGAAGTAATTAATTCAGAAACTTTATGTGGTCCGCAAAATTATTTAGTTGATTTAGCAGTGGAGCTTGTTAAATTAGGAAAAACTAAAAATGAAATAGTTAGTGAAATAAAAAAGGCAATGGAAGAAACAAAATCATTTTTAATACCACATGATTTTGATTATTTAGTAAGAGGGGGAAGATTATCTCCTATTGTTGGGAAAATAGGAAGTGTAATTAAATTAGTACCTGTTATGACTCTTGCTGAAGATAAAAAATCTTTAGTGAAATTTACAACAAAACGTACACTCAAAAAGGCAATACAAAAAATAAGTGAAGAAATGATTAATAATAATGTAGATTCAAATTATAAAATTTATATTTCACATGCATGTAATGAAGAATTGGCAAAAGATACAAAAAATATTATACTAGAATATATAGAAAATGCAGATATAGAAATTAAAATGTTAGGACCAGTATTTACCACTCAAGGAGGTCCAAGCTGTATTTCTGTACAATACATTAAAAAGCATGATGCATTAAAGTAGAGAGGAGGAAACATGGAGTCTTTTGATTTTTCTATACCAAGATTTAAGGAATTACCAAAGGTTCCACTTTATAAAGATCAAGTAATTACATATTTAGAGGAATTAGCAAAAACGTTAAATATTGAAAGTGATGAAAAATTATTAACACCAACTATGTTGAATAATTATGTTAAACAAAAAGTTATTTTGCCGCCTAAGGATAAAAAATATAATGAAGAACATTTAGCACACTTAATAGTTGTTTGTGTATTAAAACAGGTATTTAGTTTACATGAGATATGTGATTTAATAAATATTCAAATGGAAAGTTGTCCAATTGAAGTTGCTTATGATTATTTTTGCGATGAAACTGAGCAAGCAATTAAGTCAGTATTTTTCACAAGAGATTTTTCAAAGACTTCTAAATCAAGTAATTATACAAGGGAAAGTGAAATATTAAAATCAGCAGTTATGGCATTTGCACATAAATTATATATTAAGCAACAATTAACTTATATATATAAATGACAGAAAAAAATATTAGCTTTCTGAAACTTAATGAAATCTACTAATAAAGAATAGATAAATGGAGTACCTCTAGGAATTGTTATAATTCCTAGAAGTACTCCATTTATTTTTTACTTCTATTATAATAAATAATATTTTGATATTAATATTTTATGAGAAGATATCTTTTATTTTATATGTCTACTAAAAACTATAATAAATTTTATTTTTGTGAGAATTTATTATAGTTTTTATTTTACAAATAATGTAAAATAAGAAGTGATTGATAAAATCACTACATTACAATAAAAGGAGATTGCAATATGGACATGTATGGATTTTACACAGGAAAAGTTTTTGATGCCTATAAATATATGGGGGCACATATCGAGGAAGATGGAGTTGTATTTAGAACTTATGCACCAAATGCTTTAAAGGTAGAATTGGTTGGGGATTTCAATAATTGGGAAGGGACAGAGATGAAAAGAATAGAAGATGGTAAATTCTTTGAATGTAGAGTCCCAAATTTAAAGGAAGGAATGTTATATAAGTATAGAATCTACAGTAAAAATGGAGATTGTATTGAGCATTGTGATCCATATGGATTTGGAATGGAATTAAGACCAAACACAGCTTCAATAATTAGAGATTTAAATGAATATAAATTTGATGATGATGAATGGATTAAGAATAGAACAGATTGTAAAGATAAACCATTAAATATTTATGAGGTTCATTTAGGATCATGGAAAAAGAAAGAAGGTAATACCTGGTATAATTATAGGGAATTAGAGGACAAGTTGATTCCGTATGTAAAAGAGTATGGATACAACTATATTGAGATTATGCCCTTAAGTGAACATCCATGTGATGAGTCATGGGGATATCAAAATACAGGATTTTTTAGTCCGACGTCTAGGTATGGAACTGCAACAGATTTAAAAAGCTTAATAAATGCGTGTCATAAGAATAATATTGGTGTATTAATGGATTTTGTTCCAGTACATTTTGCAGTAGATAGTTTTGCACTGGCTAATTATGATGGAGAGCCTTTATATGAATATTCATATGATGATATTGCAATTAGTCAATGGGGAAGTAAGAACTTTATGCATTCAAAAGGAGAAGTAAGAAGCTTTTTACAATCAGCAGCAAATTATTGGATTGAAGAATATCATTTTGATGGATTAAGAGTTGATGCATTAAGTAATATTATTTATTGGCAAGGGGATTCAAATAGAGGAGAAAATAAAGATGCAGTAGATTTCATTAAAGGTATGAATCAGGGGTTAAAATATATGCATCCAAATATAATTTTAGCTGCAGAAGATTCAACTGCATATCCAAAAGTTACAGCTCCAATAGAAGAAGGCGGACTTGGATTTGACTATAAATGGGATATGGGATGGATGAATGATACATTAGAATATTTTAAATTACATCCTTATGACAGAAGAAGAGCTTATCATAAGCTAACTTTTTCTATGATGTATTTTTATAGTGAACATTTTCTAATGCCTTTATCTCATGATGAAGTTGTTCATGGGAAAGCTACTATAATCCAAAAAATGCATGGAGAATATGATGATAAGTTTAAGCAGGCTAGAGCATTATATATGTATATGTATGCTCATCCAGGTAAAAAACTGAATTTTATGGGAAATGAAATTGGTCAATTTAGAGAATGGGATGAAAAGAAAGAGCAAGATTGGAATCTTCTAGAGTATCCGATGCATAATAAGTTTCATAGATTCATGCGTGATTTAAGTTTAGTTTATATTAATCATCCAGCATTATTTGAAAATGATTATGAAATAGAAGGATTTAATTGGGTAAATTGCCATGAAGAAGAGAAGTGTATATATGTTTTTGAAAGAATATGTAAAGATGAAAAGATATTAGCTTTATTTAATTTTTCAGATGCTTATCATAAAGGATTTGAAGTTCCTATTGAAGATAAAACATTAGAAATCCTTATGGATAGCAGTATAAGTGAATATGGTGGAGATGGAAAAGCAGATTATAGAATATTAATTGAAGAGTATATTAAGTATTATGAAAATGGTAATAAAAATGATTCTGCTTCAATAGTTTCAAGTAGTAATAGAAGGTTATTATCAATTGATATGAGACCATATTCAGCAGTATACTTTATATTAAAATAGTAAAGATGAAATTTATACAGAGAATATTAAATATATGTGCTGAAGTTAGTATTGTGTAATATAACTTAATTAAATAGTATAAGTTGTATTAAAAAAGAAGTTGATATATGTAATGTAAATTACTTGTATCGACTTCTTTTTTTATAATTATTAATCATTTGTGAATACTTAAAAGTTAATATATTTTATTTTTTAAATGGATTATGAGGAACAAAAATAATTATGTTTTAATACTATGTACTATAAGAAAAAAATATATATTTGTCGTATTAAGGCGTACCTAGAAAGGTTGCTGGTATGGAGAGGAATCATTGGAGGATAAAAAATATGTATGATTTAATAACAAATAATTTTCAAGGAACAAATATAACTATAGCTCTTACAGGATTACCAATAGTGATTACAGGTGAAGTAATTGGTGGAGATGGATCTATAATAACTCTAAGATTAAGGGATGGTAGTAGCGTTTATATAGAATCAAGTCTAATTGCTTTCTTCTATTAATGATAAGAAGTTTAAGATAGATTATAGTTCTATGATAATTACTACAAAGGGTGAATAAAAGGAGGTTCAAAATGAAAGAGAAAGCAACTGGATTTGAAGCACTAAAAGGTGTAGGTGCTCCATTGAAGGAATTAATTGATAAAAAAGGCAAATCTTTTAGTGGATTTGGAGAATTAAAAGATTTAGGACCAGGTTTTCAAACTTTAAAATCATTAACAGATAGGCCAGATGATAAAGGAAAAAAGCCAGGACCACCTAAACCTATAGCAGAAATTAAAAAAGAAGAAGGATTTAGTGAATTAAAAGGACTAGGATTAGGATTTTCAACCTTAAAAGATCTTACAGATGAGCAAGATGGTAAAGATCATAAAAAAGATGATGGAAAAGGTGGAAAAGACAATAAAGACGGAAAAGACGGAAAAGACGAAAAAGACAATAAAGATGGAAAAGACAAATCAGATGAACAAGCAGAGAAAAAAAATGATAAAGAAGATCATGGCGGAAAAGAAGATAATCATAAAGAAGATCATAAAGAAAAGAATGAAAAAAATTCTGAAGATCATCATAAAGAAAATCACCATGAAGAAAAGGATAATAAAGAAGATCATCATAAAGAGGATCATGATGATGAAAAAGGACACGATAAGAGCGATCATCATAAAGAAGGTCACGATGATGAAAAAGGACATCATAAGGACGAAGAACATCATAAATAATAGTACTGTATGACAAAGGTATATTTAAAAATATTATAAAAATGAAAAACAGGGGGATAAATAAGAAAATGGAAGAATTAATTAGAAATTATACAGGAGTTACTTTAACAATAGGAATCACTGGATTACCAATATTAATTACAGGTGAAGTTGCTTATGTAAATAATGGAATAGCAGCAGTAAGATTAGAAGATAAAAGAACTGTATATGTAAATACAGCTTATATAGCTTTCTTTAATTAATAGCTATTATAAAAAAGTGGTATAGATAAATGTCTATGTCACTTTTTTTTATGTATTAGATAATTATTGTTTTTAATAATAATTACCTAATACATTTAATTAAAGGAAATTTCTCTTTTCAGTAGGATGAGTAACTTCATCTAACCAAATTAAAATTTGTAGTTTTCCTTAAAAGATGAAAACATATGATATTAAGAATAAAGCTGATATAGATAGTATTATTAGTGAAAACGGAATAGAAAAAGAAATATATTTTTTTAAATTATAAACTTGATTTATTTTAACTTTATAATTGGATTCAATAATATGGTCATTTTGATATCGTCCTACTTCACTAAGCATTATTGGTCCTCCCGTAGCTGACCAAGGTAACATACTACTGCCAGCTAATATTCCTAATGCTAAGGCAGCATATACTAAATTACTTCCTACAATAGGATTTAATTGTAAGCAAATAGGTAGTAGTGTTGCAGCTGCAGGGCCAGCAGATAAAAATGTTGCTATAATAAAAGCTGAAAAAAGTACAGCTAAAAGAATTAAAAATACGTTATCAGAAGTAAATGAGATAATATATTTAACTATACTATCAAGTACGCCAGATTTTTCTAAAACACTAGATAAAATAAATAATGTTGAAATAAAAACTAATGAATCAAGTACTGGAACTGTATTTAATATATTATCAGGTTTATCTATAGTAATTAATAAAAGCAATCCTATATAAATAATAGAAATAAATGAAATAGAAATAGAATAAAAAGGTGAAATACATATAGCAATTATAAAAGAAATAAATAAAATAATTGGGCAATATATCTTTTTAAATTTACTTGCATTAATATGCCTATCATGAAGTATAGGGGGGGTAGGTGGCGGAATATGATTTGGATGATGTGGAGGTGGTGGATCAGTAAATTTATTTTTTAAATACGCATCATCGGATATATTCATAATGTCATTTTTCTTATCATACTTTTTTACCCACCAAAGTGTATATGGAATTAAAAGCCCTGCCAATAGAGCACATGGAATAAATAATTTTGTTAGAAAATCCATAAGGCTAAAACCTGAATAGAGTGTTAAAATTACTGCAGGTGTATCAGCCCAAGGAAGTGGACAGCCACCTATATTTGAAGCAATTAAGCCAGAAACTAAAATTGGTAAAGGTGAAAGTTCTAACCTTATAGATAACTCTAGGCATATAAAAGTAAATAATAGAACTACACTTAAATTATTCATGAAAAGTGAAGTAAAATACATGACTAAAGGCAAAAGAATATATATGAGTGTTTTTTTACCTTTAGAAATGCTTAGAAATTTATCGCCAATATATTTAAAGAATGAGTTATTCTCAAAAGTCTTAGAAAATAGCCCTAAAGCAAGAATAAGTGTGATTATTTCTATAGGAAAATTTGAAAGAACATCGGATAGGGTGAAGGTATTAGTTACAGTTCCATATATTAATATTACTCCTAATCCAATGCTTGTTATAGCAGTACGATACTTAATAGAAAAAATCATTGCAATATATACTATTAAGGCTACTATTATTGCAAATGTCATATTATCCCTCCTAATTTTTTCTTAGGTTGTTTTTAGATAAATACTATGGACACATATTACATAATATGATTTTTTAGTGAAAGTGTTAATTAATAATTGATTAAAAATAAGCTATAGTATGTTGTAAGGAACAAAAAGTATAATTATTAATAATATATAATATAAATTGAATCCATGATTATCTAAATAAATGAATTTGATATGAACATAGAAATTTTAAGAAGGGAGCGAAAATGGATTATATATTATTAGTTCTTCTTATTATTTTATTTTTGAATAAGCAAAATAAAGATAGATTAATAAAAATTAATCATAAAGAAGAGTCTTATGATGAGAATAAGTTAAATAATATAATAGGAAATAAGTATAAAGAATTAAGTAATTATAAGTATTCAAAAAATGAGATAGTAAGAGCTAAAAAGTATAAAGAGAAGGAATATGGCATTGATAATTGTGATAATACAATGCAAACAAGGAGTAATAACTATAAGGGATATTATGAATCAGATAATAATATAAAAAATAATATAATAAATAAATCAGATAAATTTGAGATAAATAATAACATAGATGGTAAGAATAAACATAAGGATCTAGAAGAGATTATAGAAACAAAAGAAAATGATAGTAGGTATAATAAAGAGATATTTAGCAAAGAAGAAAAAAAGATGGATGAATTAGATGAGAGTAAAGAAGAAATTTATAGTGAAGAATCAACTTATAATTCTTATGATGCGAGTAAAAATTGTGAGAAAGAGTATATTGATTTGAATGATAATAAACAATATAGGATTGTAGATATTTCTGAAAGTAATCAGGGGCTTAAAGAAAGTCAGGAGTTATATAAGGAAAGTGTAATAAATAATATAAGTAATAAAACAATTGATAATATAAATGAAGTTATAACATATAGGGAAGATGAAGAGATTCATACACAAGATAAGCAAATAGATGAGAACGATAAAGATATACAAATAGACGAAATAAATAAGATGGGTAACGTTGAAAAGAACAAAAATAAATTTAATAAATTAAAAAAGAGGTATAAGGGGGTTAATGTTTCAGTTTTAGTATCAGGAGTAGGAATTATAGAGGGAGAAATTGTATTTGATTTTCCAAATATAATTGCAGTTAAAAACAAAGAAGATATAATTATATTTATTGATGAATCTAAAATATTAGGTATATATTAAGGGGCAAGTTTTATAGCTTGCTCTTTAAATAATTATTAATTTATATTGGAAAAAAGAGAAAATTTTAAATATGCGGTCAAATTGGGAGAAAAGAATGAAGAATGATTTTGTTATTGTATTAGCACCTGATTCTTTTAAAGAAAGTATGAGTGCAAAAGAAGTTTGTATTGCAATGGAAAAGGGAATAAAAAAAGTAGATGCTAGTATAAAATGTATACATGTTCCTATGGCAGATGGTGGAGAAGGTACAATGCAGTCTTTAATAGATGCAACTAATGGAGAAATATATGATTTAGAAGTTACTGGACCTTTAGGAAATAAAATTAACGCTAATTTTGGAATTTTAGGCGATGGAGAAGTGGGAGTATTAGAGATGGCTAGTGCAAGTGGAATACACTTAGTTCCATTAGATAAGAGGAATCCATTAGTTACTACTACTTATGGTACTGGTGAACTCATTAAGGCTTGTTTAGATAAAGGGGTAAAGAAGTTATTAATAGGTATTGGAGGAAGTGCAACAAATGATGGTGGAGCTGGGGTTATTCAAGCTTTGGGTGGAAAGCTCTTAGATAAAGAAGGAAATGAATTGGGATTTGGTGGCGGAGAGTTATATAAATTACATACTATAGATTTAACTAATTTTGATTTTCGATTAAAGGATGTTGTTGTTGAAGTAGCATGTGATGTTAATAATCCTTTATGTGGGGAAAATGGAGCATCACATGTATTTGGACTACAAAAAGGAGCAACCTTAGAAATGGTTAGTATTTTGGATAGAAACTTGAGGCATTATGCTGATATAATTAAAGAACAACTTAGAAAGGATATTTTGGATATACCAGGTGCAGGTGCAGCAGGTGGCTTAGGTGCAGGGCTTATGACATTTTTGAATGGAACATTAAAAACGGGAATTGAAATGGTAATTGAATATACTAGTTTAGAAGAAAAGATTAAAGATGCAGATATGGTTTGGACAGGTGAAGGAAGTATAGATTTTCAAACTCAATATGGTAAAACTCCATTAGGCGTTGCAAAAATAGCTAAAAAATATAACAAACCTGTTGTAGCTTTTGCTGGAAAAATTGGAGACGATATAGATATTTTATATGAAAAAGGAATAGACTCTATATTTGGAATTATGAAAGAGGTAACATCTATTGATGAAGCACTTAAACATGGAAAGAAAAATATAGAAAAAACAGCTGAAAATGTAATACGACTTATTAGATTAATATAAGTATATTGCTTAATAGAACTATTATTTTAATCAATTTGGAAAGAGTAAAAGCAAGTAATACAGTGAACTAGTATATTACTTGTTTTTTATTATTATATAGTATTAAATAATAAATTGTTATCTTATAATATTAAAGGTAATACTGAAGTAGTCACTCGAGATAAGAGGTAAATATGCAAATAAAAGATAAGAAAAATAAAAGAATAAAAATTAGTAATATAGATGATTTAAATAAAGAACTGAAGTTAAAGGGATATAATCTTGAAATATCAGATTATGATAAATTTAAAGAAGGTTTTATAAAAACTTTTAATATAAGTAATGAATTATTTAATAAGATTTATAAAACTATAAATGAAGAAAGTATTAGTTATAAGGTAAGTGATATTAATGATTTTATAAGATATATAAAAAATATCACGATATTTGAATATGAGCATAAGAAATTATGTGAGAAAATAAGTAAAATGAAAAGACTCCATATTGATAGAGTTGAATATGATAGAATACCAAGTACTCAAGATGATGTTGAACATATATTAAAGGTAATAGAAGAAACTAAAAAGTTTATATCGAAAAAAATTAATGATGAAGGAAAGAGAAAATTAGAATTTTTAGAAGAGGAAATTAATAAAGATTATGTTTATGCAAAAGATATTGAACTGTTAAAAAGAATGTTGATTTTTAATAATGAAAATGTAAATGAAGAGTATGATGAAAATAATCAAATAAAAACTTTATTTATTGAAGTACCTGAAGAAATAGGATTTGCTTATGTAAAAGCAGAAAAGGGTACTGTTGAATATCACCAGCATATAAAAAGTTATATTCCTAGGATGAAGAGATTAATTAAAAATTTAGATAAATATATTATAGAAGAGGAGAAGGGTACATTTAAAATAAATCAAAGTATAGCAATACAGGATTCGGTAAATATGGCAGTTGCATTATTTAATGATATGGAGTTTAGAGCTGTTAGTGGGAAGAATGATATTGAAAATAGTTGTACATTAATACCGTTAGGACAAGATTATTTTAAAAGTTGTAAGGTTAATAAGCTTGGTAAATTAGGAATTGGATATAATAGAGTTAATGATAGTGAAAAAAAAATAATTGAAGAGATACATAAACTTATAACTAAGGGAAAGTTAAAAGCAGAAGGTGATTTTACTTTATATAGTAAATGGGAACCATGTCCTAGCTGTTATTATGTTATTAGTCAATTTATTGAAAAGTACCCTAAGATAAATTTAAAGGTTATGTATTATAAAGAGTATGGAGAAAAATAAAAATATTTACAAATAAATGAAAAAGTAGTAGTATTATTTTAATGTAATTGTATATAATAGTAAATGAGATTAATATTAGTTATACGTTGATAGGGAAAAGTATTATAGAATACAGTTTTAAGAGAGAAAGTGTTATAAGCTGGAAGCACTTTTAAATATGACTATAAGAAAACTACCCTGGAGTTATGGTTTAGTATCATTAAGTGAGAAATACCATCGGTGAAGATCGATAAAACTTTTAAAGATGAATTGAATTTTTTAATTCAATTTGGGTGGAACCACGGATATATCATTCGTCCCAAGAGTTGGGATGGATGTTTTTTTTATATCAAAAAATATATATTAATAAGGAAATACCTTCTCATAAAAATGAAGGTATAAGTTAAAACTTGGAATATCAGTTAAAGGAGGTAGAAAGTGAAATGATTAACGTAAAATTAAAAGATGGATCTGTAAGAGGAATTGAAGAAAATTCGACTATTTTAGATCTAGCTAAATCAATTAGTAAAAAGTTAGGAAAGTCCGCAGTAGTAGGTGAAGTAAATGGAACCTTAGTTGACTTAGCTTATAAGCTTCAAAATAATGATGAGGTTAATATAGTAACTTATGATGATGAAGCTGGGATTGAGGTTATGAGACATACTACCTCACATGTAATGGCTCAGGCTGTAAAGAGACTTTATAAAGATGTAAAACTAGCTATAGGACCAACAATAGAAAATGGATTTTATTATGATTTTGATATAGAAACTCCATTTAATAATGAAGACTTAGTTAAAATAGAAGAAGAAATGAACAAAATAATAAAAGAAGATATTTTATTAGAAAGAATGGTAGTAAGTAGAGAAGAGGCTTTGAAATTAATGGAAGGTAGGGGAGAGCCTTATAAGGTAGAACTTATAAAAGATCTTCCAGAAGGAGAAACAATTTCACTTTATAAACAAGGTAATTTTATAGATCTTTGTAGAGGTCCACATCTTTTATCTACTAAAGGAATAAAAGATTTTAAATTAACTAGTGTTGCAGGAGCCTACTGGAGAGGTAATGAAAAAAATAAAATGCTACAAAGAGTTTATGGAGTAGCATTTGCAAATAAAGATATTTTAAAGAGTTATTTAAATAATATAGAAGAAGCAAAAAAGAGAGATCATAGAAGGTTAGGCAAAGAGTTAAAGTTATTTACTTTTGTTGATGAAGGACCTGGATTCCCATTTTTCTTACCAAAAGGGGTTATTCTTAAAAATAATTTAATTAATTATTGGAGAGAATTACATCAAAAAGCTGGATATGTTGAAGTAGAAACTCCAATAATGTTAAATAAAAAGCTATGGGAAACTTCCGGGCACTGGGATCATTATAAAGAAAATATGTATACTTCAATGATTGATGAAGAAGAATTTGCATTAAAACCTATGAATTGTCCAGGTGGAATGCTTATTTATAAAACAGAAACACATTCTTATAGGGATTTTCCAATGAGAGTTGGGGAGCTTGGAAGAGTTCATAGACATGAACTTTCTGGTGCTTTACATGGTCTTATGAGAGTAAGGGCATTTACTCAAGATGATGCACATATATTTATGTTGCCGGATCAAATAAAATCAGAAATTAAAGGGGTTGTTGCTTTAATTGATGAAGTTTATTCAAAGTTTGGATTTAAATATAGTGTTGAGTTATCTACAAGACCAGAGGATTCAATGGGAAGTGATGAAGATTGGAATATGGCAGAAGATTCATTAAAGGCAGCTCTTGAAGAAATGAATTTACCTTATAAAATTAATGAAGGTGATGGAGCATTTTATGGACCAAAGATAGATTTTCATCTTGAAGATAGCTTAGGTAGAACATGGCAATGTGGAACTATTCAATTAGATTTTCAATTACCACAAAGGTTTGAATTAGACTATATTGGTAGTGATGGTGAAAAGCATAGGCCAATAGTTATCCATAGAGTTATCTTTGGAAGTATTGAAAGGTTTATTGGTATATTAATTGAGCATTTTGCAGGTAAATTCCCAACATGGCTTTCACCAGTTCAAGTTAAGATTTTACCTATTTCGGATAAATTTGTAGATTATGCTAGTGAGGTTAAGAGAAATCTAGAGTCAAATGGATTAAGAGTTGAAACTGATTTGCGTACTGAAAAAATAGGATATAAAATAAGGGAAGCAAGAAATGAAAGAGTACCTTATATGATTATTATTGGTGAAAAAGAAGAAAATGATAAGACTATTTCAGTAAGAAGCAGAGATAATGGTGATGAAGGAGCTGTTGATTTAAATAGCTTTATTGATAGAGTAACTAGTGAAATAAAAAATAGAAAATAAAAAATTATGTTAGGAAAAGGGGATTGAATTTATAGCAAATCTTCTTTTCCTTTTTTTATTAAATTAAAATATAGAGAAATTATGAATTTTAAATTACTATTTTTAATTTTCCTAGATAAGGAAAGTTACAGATGATATAATGACTATTAATATAAGAACGTTTAATATAA
>NZ_CBYM010000006.1 GCF_000577815.1 Clostridium saudiense
GCCTTTGCCTGTCCACTTTCTGTCATATATTATTTTCCCGTTATCTAAAACTTCTTGCTTAATGCTTACTAAACCTAATTCAGAATATTTAGAATATAAAAGCCATGTTTTATTTTGTTTGTACTGTATCTTCTTTTCTGACAATAAATTGTTAAGCTTTGTAGCACTACTTAACCCTAATTCCTTAGCAATTTCTGATGTTGTGTACAACTTATTTTGATGTACTAGCTTGTCCCTTTGCTTCTCTGCTTCTAACCTTGCAGCTCTTTCCTCTTTCAATTTTGTTGCAGCTGCTATAAGTAAATCTGGATTATCTAACAATTCATCTGTTGCATACATTCCGTATTTTCTCATGCTTGGTAATACTTCTGTCGCTAACCACATTTGAAACTTTTTAGCAACATCATTATTTGCTTTCATTCCAAGTAGATAAAATAAGCTTTCTGGAATGTAATCATCTTTCCCCACAAGTGGAGAATTTCCAAACTCACTGATAAATCCATTAACCCTCTCCCATTTAGGATATTTTTTATTATTTTTAATTTGATACCAACCAAAGCCTATAGCTGTATCTTCTGCATTTAAAGAAATACTTCTATCTTCATTTTTAATTGCTCTTACTTCAAGTTCTAATTCTTCATTAATGAATAATTGAACTCCTTCTTTTCTTTGATATTTTACATCTTCCATCTTTTTATCCTCCATTATCTTTATATTCAACGGTATTTTTCGCCATTATGTTATTTTTAAAAGGCTTATCGCCTTATCTAGTCTTTATATTTACTTTTTCTACATCATTTTTCGCACATTCGACCTTTTAAAAAGGCTTTTCAGCCTTGCTTGTCTTATGTTTAAAATTCACTTTGTTAAAATACTATTCATCGCAGCACTTATTACACTTTCTTTAATTTCATCTAAAAGTACTATGCAATAATTCGGTGTTGCTTCTGGATTAGCTTCCAATATTTTTTCTACTATCTCCTTCTTCAATTGCTTTCTTTCCTCTAAATTCATACTTTCCTCCTACTTTTATAAAATCTTCTTCTGTCCAACCCCTTATCTTAAAAATCTCTGTTGCCCACATTTCACCAAAAGTAATTTCTAAAGCGTTAACTAAACCTTGATAATATCTTTGTGAAATTTCATTTATCTTTTCTGGATCTTCAACTGGATTTAAACAAACAGCCTTAAACTTACTTCCTGGCATTGTAAATATTTCTGTTCCTATCCCCATATTTTACCTCTTTAAAATTTTATTAAGATATAATATTCAAATTTATAATTTTGGTTAAACTAAATTTGTATATATTTTTATTCCTATTTGGGAACTTTACTTTTAAAAAAAATATCCTCTATACTCTCACCAAGTAATTGTGATATTTTATACGCTTCTTCTAATTGTATTGGACTTACACCTAACTCTTTCTTTCTGTATGTAGATATAGGCATTCCAATCCATGAAGCAAATTCCTTTTGGGTTAAATCGTGTTCTACTCTTAACCCTCTTAACCTTCTTAAGTTAATCATTACTCCCCTCCTTAATCCCGATTGGGAATTGGTATATTTATACTATAATCTCATTTTGGGAACATGTCAACACTTTTTTGTTAAAAAAATACTAAAATTGGGTACTTTTATTCCCAATATGGTTATTGAGCCTTATAATTTTAATTAAGGAGGTGTTCAAATGGCAACTTTTGCAGAAAGATTAAAAGAATTAAGAAAAGAAAAACAACTTACCGTTGAGCAACTTGCTAATAATATTGGTAGTGCCAAATCTACAATTTCAAGATATGAAAATGGAAGAGAACCCAAAGGCGATATCATAAGGTTGCTAACAGACTACTTTGATGTTTCTATAGACTACCTAATGGGTGTGAGTGATATAAGAACACCTATTGTAAAAAATGATAACAAAGAACATAAACTATCACCAGAAGTAGAAACAATAGCAGCTCACTTAGAATCTAAAGATAAAGAAATTACACCAAAGAAAATGAAACTGCTTAAAAGTTATATAGATACTTTATTTGATGATTTTGATGATGAATAGATAAAATTTAAATAAATCTAAAATACTTTAGATAAAATAATTAATTAAAGGGATGGGATAAAATGTTTGGAACTAAGAAAAAAAAAGTTAGTGAAAAGGAACTAAGAGCTATTGCTTGGGAAGAGTTTAAAAAAGAAATGTTACCAAAGATATTAGAAGAAGCAAAAACACCTGGTACATATCCAACAAAAATAAACGTTGCTCGTACTGGTGAAGGTCATTTTGTACAAGTTGGTAAAACCACTGCTGAAGCAACACAATTTATAAACAGTATAGTATGTCATAGATGTCAAGTAATGAATATTTCAACTAAAGCTGATAAAAGTTTATTAGATCAATACATAGTTACTTATTGGTATATAGATGGCGAAGCTAAAATATATAATGAAATCTATAATAGAGTTAAATCTGAAAATTCTTAAATATACGTTCTATATAGATACTTTATTTAATGATTTTGATGATGAATAGATAAAATATCAAACAATCTAAAATACTTTAGATAAAATATAAATTAAGGCTTTAAAGCTATTTATTTTTAACTTTAACACAAAAGTAATTTTTATATTAAATACTAAATAGTACATTTAATCTTATTTGATTACACAATTATACGCTACTAAATAAATATCTTATTTAAAATATTTATTTATTTTAACGGAGGCAGAAAATGATTAAAAATATATCGGATTTCAATAAATTTGATAATGTTATAATAACTAATGATAATATTGAAAAAATAAGAAAAAAGTTAGATATAAAAGAATATATCCCATTTACAGGGATATTCAATGAATGTGTTTTTGTATTTAAAGAAGGTTATAGTAATCACTATATATACTATAGTCAAGTAAGCAAAAAAATATCCCATCTTGAAAGCTATAGTTATGAAAAAGGAAAGTTAATATTCGAATGTTCTTTTGATTTAGACTTTAATATAAATGGTTCTTTTTTATCAGATAGAATAGTTAATATAAAAAAAGGATTAAGATTTATAAAAATATCTAAAGACCAATTACAGTCTTATATAAATTATATATCATGCAGATATGCTGGTGTTATTGGGTATTTTTACTTGATTGAAAAAAATAGAAAAAACATATCATTAGATACTACTATTATCCCTATACAAAATAATAATCATAATATCCAAGAACAAAGTGAACAAAAAATACAATATTACAAAAATGTTATAAAATTTGAAGATATTGATATAACAATAAAAACTGCTAATCCTACTTTATTAGATATATTTAAAAAGAAATATAATAAGCATACAGAATCTTGGGGAGTAAGAGGACACTATAGGACACTAAAAAGTGGAAAAAAAGTATTTGTCAAAGCATATACAAAAGGAAATAAGATTAATTATAAATCTAAAGACTATAAATTATCTTAGAGTAAATAATGCTTTTTATAAAAATGCTATGAATGTTTCTATAGATAGTAAAGTGCTTCTTCCTATTGCTTTGTATTTTGAATAGAATTTCGTATATTATTTATTCTAGATTGAGAGTTAGATACTTTTTCTTCTAGCTCTCTTTGAAATTTAATACTTTTTTCAGTATATTTACTATTTTCAGTGTTATATATATTATTTTCTATTTTAGTTAATTGTTTATCCATAATGTTGTAAATTCTTTTTATAAATGACATAAAATCACTTCCTTAAACTGTAATTAACTATATATTACTATAATAATCATAAAAAGTGAATGTTATACTACTAAATTTAAAAAGTTAGGCCTTCAGCCTTTTATTTTTTAGCCACTAAGCGAACATATATTCAAGCAAGAAAGGGAAAATATAATGGAATATGAAAAACTTATGATTAAATATGATAAACACGTAAAAGTTAAAGAAAAGCCTCTAAAGTATGGATTTAAAGGTTTATATAAAAATAAAAAAATAATAATAGATTCTAATATAGAAACAAATAAGGAAAAGACTTGTATACTTGCTGAAGAGCTTGGACATCATTTTACTAGTTATGGAGATATAATTGACCAAAGCGATATAAGAAACGTTAAACAAGAGCTTAGAGCACGTGCCTGGGCATATGAAAGACTTGTTGGAATAGTTGATTTAATTAATGCTCATAAAGCTGGTGTTAGGGGCAGATATGAACTTGCAGAATTTTTAGAAATTCCAGAATGGTTTTTACTAGAAGCTATCGAATATTATAAGAGTAAGTATGGTACATGCTATAAAATTGATAACTATTTAATATACTTCTCTCCTAATTTTGGAATAATGGAATTTTTTTAGTCAATAATATACAGCGAGGTGATATAAATGAATGTTGCTATCTATGCAAGAAAATCAAAAGCCACTAAAAAAGGTGAATCTATTTCTAATCAAATAGAACTTTGTAAAAAATATTTTCTGAATACAACAAATGAAGATGTTAATTTTCTTATCTATGAAGATGAAGGCTGGTCTGGTGGAAATATTAATAGGCCCCAGTTCACTAAAATGATGAATGATGCGAAATTAAAAAGATTCTCTGCTCTTATATGCTATAGATTAGATAGAATTGCTCGTAATGTAGCTGACTTTTCTTCTACTTATAAAATATTAGAAGAAAGTAATATAGCTTTTATAAGTATAACAGAGCAGTTTGACACCAGCACTATAATGGGTAGAGCTATGATTAATATTAGTGCTACATTTGCACAAATTGAAAGGGAGACTATAGCTGAACGTATAAAGGATAATATGCTTGAGCTATCTCGTACTGGTAGATGGTTAGGTGGTACTCCTCCTCTGGGTTTTAAATCAGTTCAAATAACAGAAAATAATAAGAGAATGTATAAATTAGAAGTTGTTGAGGAAGAAATTGAAATAGTAAGGCTCATATATAAGCTATATCCCGAATATAAGAGCACTGTTCCCATAGCAAGGTATTTAGTCTCTAATTATATAAAAGGAAAAAATGGGGGCGATTTTAGCAGAAATACAGTACTGCAAATATTAAAGAATCCTGTTTACTGTTGTTCTGATGAAAATGCAATAAAATATTTCGAATCTAAAGGTTCAACTCTTAATTGTAGTGAAAATAATAAATATGGTCTAATGGTCTATAATAAAAGAAAAGGTGGAAAGAAGGAAAATCCTATTGAAGAATGGATTATTGCTACCGGTAAACATCCTGGTATTATTCCTGGAGCTGAATGGGTAGAGTGTCAAAATATTTTATCAGAAATTTCAAGTAAAACATCCCCAAGAAAAGCTACTGGCAATAAATTTTTATTAAGTGGAATGTTAAAATGTTCAAGATGTGGTTCTAGTATGTGCTCTTGGAGTAGAACATCTAAAGGTATCTATTATAGAAGTTATAGGTGTGAATTAAAAAATAGATCTTCTAATAGATGTGACTCAAAAATGGTCAATGCTGATGAGCTTGAACAATTTGTCATAGATTTATGTAAAAATATTAATATTGAAGATATTATTAATATTAAAAGAACAAAAAATAATAATGCTTCATTAAAAAGAGAACTAACATCATTAAATAAAAATCTTAATGAAAATGATAAATTGCTTCAAGGCCTTATTAAAAAATTAGCATTAATAGATGATATTGATGTTCTGTCCATGATCCAAACAGAAATAAAAAAAATAAAAACTGAAAATGATAATATTAATAAAAGAATAAATGAAATTAATATTTCTATGTTTGATGTTGAAGATGAAGAAAATAAAAAACAACTACTTTTAGAAAGTCATAAACTTTTTATAAATACAATTGATTTAATTGAAGATGTTGAAGCTAAAAGAAATTTAATAATGAACTTTATTGAGTATTTTACCTATGACAGCGAAACAAATGAAGTTGGATATAAACTAAGGTTGTAGGTAGCTCTACAGCCTTTCATTTATTATGGACATATGTTGTTATTTAGATTGTGTTGTATCGGCACCTTGTCCTGTAGATAAATCAATATTAAGTCCTTCTTCTTCAAAAAAGCCTTCATTTATTGCAACATACATTGGAGCATAAAATACAGATCTTACAACTTCATTTAATCTAACAGTTTGTAAATTTGCTTCATCAGTACTTGTAGTTCCCTTTGATGTACTATCTTTTTTAGCTTCTGATTTACCGCAGCCTATAAATATTGCACCTACTAGGGCAACCACACTTAATATAGCTGCAAAACGCTTAAAAGTTTTATTCATACATACTCCTTTTTAGATAAAATTGCTTATATTATTATGATTTATATTATGATACATGATTATTTTTTGTTAATTTTTGCAATCGTTTCATCCATTTATTTTTCATAAATTCATAGATTTCTTTATGATAAAACATCCTTCTTTCCATATAGACATAATATTATTTTGTATTATATTATAATAATAGGCTTTTAAAATTATCTACTTAAATTTATAAGGAGGTTTACTCATGAAATTTTTTAGAGAATCTATTTTGATTCTTTCAATTTATTTTGCAGGTGAAATTATTTCCAAACTATTAAATCTTCCTGTACCAGGAAATATTATTGGAATGATATTGTTATTTTTATTACTAAATTCTAAAATATTAAAAGTTGAAAAAATTGAAACACTTTCTAACTTCTTTTTAGATCATTTAGCCTTTTTCTTCATTCCTGCTTCTGTAGGGTTAATGACTTCATTTGGTGCTTTAAAGGGTAGTATATTAAAAATAGTTATATTATGTATATTAACTACAATAATCGTATTATCTGCTACAGCACTAACTGTAGAATTTATTTGCAAGAAAAAATCAAAATTAGAAAATAATAATGACAATGAGGATAAATTTAATAAAAAGGAGGCATAAATAAATGGATATATTTACAAATAACATGTTTTTTGGAATATTCATATCTCTTGTAGCATTTGAAATAGGTTTATTTATTTATAAAAAAACAAAATTCCCACTTTTTAATCCACTTTTAATTGCCACAATAATTGTAATAGGCTTTTTAAAAATATTTAATATAGATTTTGATACTTACAATCAAGGCGGTCAATTTATAAATATTTTTCTTGGCCCTGCAACAATAGTTCTAGCTGTTCCTTTATATAAAAATCTTAATTTACTCAAGAAGAATTTTCTTCCTATTATTTCTGGGATATTCGTAGGTACTCTAGTTAGTGTATTATCAGTTATTTCAATTTCATTTTTCTTAGGATTAGATAATACTCTAACAGTTTCATTATTATCTAAAAGTGTAACAACCCCAATAGGAATTGAAATTACAAATACACTTGGTGGTGTTACTTCAATTACTGTCTTAGCTATTATATTATCTGGAATAATAGGGGCAATTGTAGGACCTACAGTTTTTAAAATATTAAGAATTAATAGTCCAATTGCTAGAGGGATTTCACTAGGAACTGCTTCTCACGCTGTAGGAACTTCAAAAGCATTAGAAATTGGTGAACAAGAAGGGGCAATGAGTTCATTATCTATCGGTGTTGCTGGTATAATAACAGTATTTTTAGCTCCTTTATGTTATTCTTTGCTTTCAGTATTAATTAAATAAATTCACTAATAAAAATAAATTATTAAAAAAAGCTTTAGCAGCAAAATACTGCCAAAGCTTTTTTAATTTATAAATTCAAATTTCCAATTATAATATCCTGTCTTTTCATCTTTTTCATATCTTAAATATGCAGAAAATAAAGTACCTTTTTTACTCTTTAGATTTCTAAATCCAACTTTACCATTCTTAAGAAGTAATTGAACCATTTCCTTAGTTACCTTTTTACCTAGGGATTCAATAAATTTATCATTTTTCCAAATAGTATATTTGCAACCATTTTTCCAATTGACACATCCATATCCTTTTTCACCTTCTATAATCGAATTACCACAAACCGGACATTTACCAATTTCCTCTACCCCTTCTGGCTTTTCAACTTTAAACTTATGAAGCATAGAACTATCATTTTTAATCTTTTCTACCGAACTTCTTGTAAAGTCATAAATTAAATTTAAGAAATCCTCTTTTTTAAATTTCCCTTTTTCAATATCAGATAATGTTTTTTCAAGTCTTCCTGTATATTCTAAATCTAAAAGTTCTTTAGCTGGAAAAATTTCTACTATTGTTCTTCCAAGCTCAGTTGTAGTTAAACTCTTTCCTTTAGTTTTAATATATCCAATATCTTTTAGCTTTTTTATAGTTTCAGCTCTAGTGGCTGGAGTTCCTATACTAAAACCACTTAATATAGCTTTCATCATTTCTTCTGAATTGCTCTCATCATCTGAACTATCATCTTTATCATCCTTAAAAGACTTTCCACAAGTCTCCATAACTCTTAAAAGAGTTTTTTCTGTATGATACTTCGGTGGTTTCTTTGTCACTTTATTAACCTTACTATCTACTATATCTAAATTTTCACCCTTTTCAACTAAAGGTAGGATTGTATCTTTTGATTCTATTTTCTCAACTACTCTCCATCCTTTAACTATTTCTACTTTTCCCTTAGAAATAAACTCGCCTTTTAACTGTTCGTCGTTAACTTTTAATGTTATTTTCGTTTCCTCAAATTGGGCAACAGGCATAAATTGCATTATAAATCTATTTTTTATAGCATTATAAACATGTTGTTCATCTGTAGTTAATCCTTTTGGTATTACATATGTAGGAGTAATAGCACTATGGCTCTCAACCTTAGAATTATCAAAAACTCTTTTAGATTGAACGAATTTTATTTGATCTTCATAAGGTAAACCTTTTTTATGGGTTTCAAGCACTTTTTTTGCTTTATCAACTAAACTTTCTTCTAATACACTACTTGCAGTTCTAGGATATGTTATAAGTTTTTTTTCATATAACCCCTGTGCAACCTTTAATACCTTATCTGAAGTCCATCCTTTATATTTACTAGTTATATATCCTTGTAAATTAGAAAGATTAAAAAGACTTTGTGGATATTCCCTCTTCTTTTCAATTTCTTTGTCTACAACTACTGCTTGCTTTTCTTTTAATAATTTACTTAAATTGTCTAAATACTCTTTTTTCTCAAACTTTTCAGAAGCATTTTCATAATAAAGACTTTCAAACTCTATATTATCTTTTGATTTTAAATTAATTAATAACTTATAATATGAAGACTCCTTAAAATTTTCAATTTCTTTATCCCTATCATAAATTATCTTTAAAGTAGGCAATAAAACTCTACCTATGTTAATTGTCTTTTTTTCACTAGCACCATATCTTAATGTTGCAACAGATGTCAAATTAATACCTATTGTCCAATCTGCCAACTGTCTTCCTATTCCAGCATCTTGAAGTGGTTTCATTTCACTATTAGGCTTTAAATTTGCCATTCCCTTCTTTACTTCATCTTCTGTCCATTCATTAAGAAGAAGTCTATAAATAGGCTTTTTTATATCATAATGGATAAATAATTCATCTGAGATAACCTGACCTTCTCTATCAAAGTCTGTTGCAGAAATTACTCCATCAACATCATCTCTGTCAATTAATCCTTTAATAATATTTATTTGTTTTTCTGCACCTTTATCAACAACTTCTCTATTACTACTATCACATTTTATTTTATACTTAAAACCTTCAGGAATAAAAGGGAATTTATCCATTCTCCATCCCTTCATATTTTCATCATAATCCTTTGCATCATACAATTGAAGTAAATGACCAAAAGCCCAAGTAACTAAATAATCGTCGCCTTCATAAAACCCATCTCTTCTAGTTTTTATCTTATATGCATCCGCTATATTTTTAGCAACTGATGGTTTTTCTGCTATTATTACTTTCTTCAAAATACTCTTCTCCTTAAATCCGTATTTACATCATTACCAGATTTATATTTTATCCTATTTATTTTTATAATTCAAATTTTATTAATTACATTTCATTAAATATCCAAATATAAAGTGATAAATATGTTGCAAATACAACCCATAAAATATAAGGAATCATCAATGCTCCAGCTATTTTGTCATCCTTAAAAAATTTAACTGTAGTTATTACTATTAGTAAAAGCAAAATACATATTAATATAAATGAAATACCATATAATCTTAAATTAAAAAATATAATTGCCCATAGAAAACTTATTAAAAGTTGTACTAAATAATTAAAATATCCTCCATGATCATTTTTCCCTTGCTTGTTATTCATATATATTCTATAAGCAGCAATACCCATTAAAATATATAAAGCAATCCATACTATCCTAAAAACTAAATTAGGCGGTGTAAGAATACTTTTTTTTAATACATCATATATACTCATTGAATTTTTAGTAACAAAGCCTACTATCAAACTCCCAATAACAGGCATCATAATATTTTTTAATAAACCTATAAATTCAAACTTTCCATTAACGCAAAATATCTCTTTAAATATATTCTTTCTTCTATTAATCGACTTTTTAACTTTAGGTTTCTTCTTTTTTCTCACAAACATCACCCCTTTTATTTACTAATAAAATATATGTTACTTAACAGTAAATAATGTTTATGAGTAATATATTTTTAGTTTGTTACTTTTTCATTAACCTTTACAATTCTATTCGTCCAATTTAATATATCTAAAATAACTTCATCTTTATTACTTTCATTTAGCATTTCATGTCTACCATTCTTATATAATTTATATTTCAAGTCATGTATTCCTAATTCTTTATAGCATTCATATAATCTTTTTATACCTTTACCAAAATCTCCAACTGGATCTTTATCACCGGCAAAAATTAATACTGGTAAATCTTTAGGGATTAATTCTAAGTTTTCTTTTTTATTAATCTTCCATAATCCTCTTATTAAATCATAATAATATGATGTTGTACAAATAAATCCACAGTAATCGCTTTCTATATACTTGTCCACCTCCTCATCAACAGAGCATAGCCAATCATAATTTGTTCTATTAGGTTTGAAACTTCTATTGAAGTTTCCAAATGATAACTTGTCCATTATCTTACTTTTAGCTTTTCTTCCTCTTATCATCATTTCAACTTTTGAAATTAATATTCCTAATTTTGTTATGTATTCAGGTCTTCCATTTGTTCCCGATAATATTACTCCATCTAATTCTTTACCATATAACTCAATATATCTTTGACTTACAAAAGAACCCATGCTATGCCCAAATAATATTAAAGGTAAACCTTCATTTTCTTTCTTTATTATATCTGTAAGTTCTTTAACATTTTCAACAAGCATATCAAAACCTTCATTATCAGCTATGTAACCTCTTTCTTCATCTTCCTTAGAAGTTTCTCCATGCCCTCTATGATCATGTGCATATACTATGAAGCCATGTTCTGTAAGTTTATTTGCAAAATAATCATATCTACAAGCATACTCAGTCATTCCATGTGAAATCTGTATTATTCCCTTTGCTTCACCTTTAACTTCCCATTTATAACATTTAATTTCTTTACCTTCTTTATCGACAAACGAAAACTTCTTCAAAACTATCATCTCCTATTTAGTTTTTTAATATATTATCTTCTCATGCAAATTGACTGTCAATATTGTATAGGGAAATGTTAAATAATTATTCATATTTATATAATTTATTCTATTTTTTTTTAATTTAATTTAAATATCCTGTTAAGATGCATTTGTTAAAATCTAAGTTTATGATATACTATTTTAGTATTGATATAATCTTTAAAAGAATATTATAATTTAACTTATAATCGGAATTCTAAATCTTAATTAACAACCTAAATATATTATTTAAGCAACGAACTATATTTTCTTGTTAGTTTTATTAACCCTAATTGCAAATTTTGCAATTATTAAATCAATAGGTTTGGAAATATCCTGTAATATTATTATTAAATGATTATAGTTCAATATTATTGTTAATAATGTAAATAAACTATTGTAGGTGGTGAAGAAAATTAATATTAAGTCAATTCTCAGTATATTAGCAACAAAATTCACATTATTTCTTACTAAAACCATTTTAAAAGGTGGTACTACTTTTCCTGGTAGAGTTGCATTAAAATTAGATAATAACATTTTAGCAACTGTATCTAAGGGATATAAAGTAGTATTAGTTACAGGAACTAATGGTAAAACTACTACTACAAGCATGATTTATAACATCATTAAAGAAAAAGGTTACCCAGTAATAACTAATAACACAGGGGCTAATCTTTTCCCAGGTATAGTTACTACTTTCGTTGAAAACTATAAATTCTTCAATAAAGATGAAAATAAATATGCAATTATAGAGGTAGATGAAGCTAATTTAAAATTTATAACAAAGTATATTAATCCTGAAATAATTACTGTAACAAATTTATTTAGGGATCAACTTGATAGATATGGAGAAGTTTATACAACATTAACTAAAATTTTAGAGGGTATAACTCTTGTACCTGAAAGTAAGCTAGTTTTAAATGGTGATGAATCATTACTTGGAAAGCTTGATGTGAAGAATCCATTAGTATTTTATGGATTTAAAACACCAATAAACGAAAATAAAACTATTGATGTTAATGCAGATTCAAAGTTCTGTAAGTTCTGCAAAACTCCTTATAGTTATAACTTTGTTACATATAATCATTTAGGAGATTATTACTGTACAGGCTGTGGTTATACTCATCCTGCTATTAAGTATGGTGTAGACGAAATTGTAGAATTAACAGCAGAAAGCTCTACTGTTAAATTTGGAAACACTGAAATCTTCTTAGGTCAATCTGGTGTATATAACATCTATAATGCTCTTTGTGCTTATTCAATAGCAAAAGAACTTAATATTGATGATGCTTGTATAAAAAAATCTTTAGAAAATCAAAGTTCTAGTTTTGGAAGACAAGAAATAATAAATATAGATGACAAAGAAGCAAAAATTATTTTAGTTAAAAATCCAGCTGGATATAATCAAGCTTTAGACACCCTTTGCTTAAATAAAGATTCCTTCTCTTGTGCATTTTTATTAAATGATAATTATGCTGATGGTAGAGATGTTTCTTGGATTTGGGATGTTAATTTTGAAATTTTAAATAATACACCTTTAGATGAAGTTTATGTATCAGGTCTTAGAACTTTTGATATGGCAGTAAGGCTAAAAACTGCTGGTATTTCTCCATCTAAGTTTGTTATTGAAGAAGAATATGAAAAATTAACTGAACAAATCAAAAATGGTAAAAACAAAAAAATATATATCCTTGCAACTTATACAGCAATGATAAATTACAGAAAGTATTTACATTCTAAGGGTTATATAAAAAAACTTTGGTAGTGTTTAGGAGGCTATTATGGAATTAAATATTTGTCACCTTTATCCTGATTTATTAAACGTATATGGTGATGTTGGAAATATATTAATTTTAAAACACAGAGCTGAAAATCGTGGAATTAAAGTTAATATACTTAACATTTCAATCAATGATGAATTTAATGCAGATGATTACGATATAGTATTTTTTGGCGGTGGCCAAGATTTTGAACAATCGATAGTATCTTCTGACTTGATGAATAATAAAAAAGAAGAGTTATCAAGATACATTAATAATGGTAAAGTTCTAATAGCTATCTGTGGTGGATATCAATTATTAGGTAAATACTATACTGCTCCTAATGGTGAAAGAATTGAAGGCTTAGGCATATTAGATATTTATACTGAAGCTGGAGATACTAGATTTATTGGAGATACTGTTATTTACAATGAAGATTTCAATGAAACTTATGTTGGATTTGAAAATCACTCTGGTAGAACTTATGTTAATGGATTAAAGCCACTTGGAAAATGTGTTCATGGTTATGGTAATAATGGATCTGATGGCTATGAAGGCTGTATATATAAGAATACTTATTGTACATACTTCCATGGATCATTACTTGCAAAAAATCCTGAACTAGCAGATAGATTTATTAAAACAGCTTTAGAAATGAAGTACTCAGAAGTTGCTTTAGAAAGACTAGACGATTCTTTAGAAATAAAAGCTAAAGAAGTAATGATTAACAGGTTAAACAATAAACAAAAATAATAATATTTACTTATAAGAAGGACGGGGAGATTATATGTCAAAGAAATTTTTTAGAGCTTTTGTTCTAACACTATGCTTATCATTAGTAGTACCTTTCTTTAATACTATTAATGTATTTGCTGCAACTGAGCCTCAAATAATGGGGCAATCTGCTATTACTATGGATTTAGATACAGGCGAAATTATTTATTCAAAAAATGCTGATGAACAACGTTCACCTGCAAGTACAACTAAATTATTAACTTCTCTACTATTTGCTGAAAACAAAAATAAGGATGATTTAATTCCTTACACTGAAAATTCAGTTTCACTAAGAGAAACAACATTAAATAATTTTATTGGTAATACTGCACAACCTGGTGATACACTAACTGCTAATGAAGTAATGGATGCTGTTATGGTTTATTCAGCAAATGATGCTGCTGTTATGATGGCTGAATCTGTTTCTGGTTCTGTAGAAAAATTTACAGAATTAATGAACCAAAGAGCTAAAGAACTTGGCGCGGTAAACACTAACTTTGTTAATCCTAACGGTTTAGAAATTGATGCTAACAATCATAATGTTACTACAGCTTACGATTTAGCTTTAATTGCTAAAGCTGCTTATGAAAATGATTGGGTAAGAGAATCTATGGGAATAGATAAAACGTCTGTTATTTTAGATGGTAAGACAATTTATATCGAAACTAGAGATAAATTACTTGGCGTTGATGGTAATATTGGTGGTAAAACTGGTAATGAAACTAAAGCTGGTCATTGCTTTGTAGGATACTATAACAGAAACGGAAGAAATTTAATTACTGTAGTTTTAGGTTCTCTATATGGAGCAGATGGAATGAATGTATTTAATGACACTCAATCAATTGCTGATTATAGCTATGATGCACAAAAAACTACTTATAAATCTGCTGGAGACGAAATATCTACTGTTGAATTAAACTATAAACTATTTAGATTCTTTGGTCCAACAAAAACTATTACAGCTCCTGTTGTTTTAGATCAAGATATTGAATATTATCAAAATAGCTTTAATGATACTCATTCTAATTTAGAAGTACCAAGTAATGAACTAAATGCTTGGAAGGTTGCTTCTAATAACAATGTTGATTTAGTTTATACTAGTGGTGATTATACTCAAACTGTTAAGGGATCTATCACTTTAAGTACTGGTCAAATATTAAAAGCTAATATAGGAATTTACGCTCTTTCTTTATTAATAATAATTTTAATAATTGTATTATTATTTGTAACAATAAAATTAATGATGAACTCTAAGAGACGTAGAAGAAATAGAAGAGGAAGATATTCTAGATACTAAAATAGTGACAAAAAACAAATAAAAAAGAAACTCCTTCTGGAGTTTCTTTTTTATTTAGAAATTCAGCCTATGCTAAATTTATTCCTCAACTTGAAACTTGTCACTTAAAACTTATAAGCCACTACCCTTATAGAATTTTATCTTTGTTACTATCTAAATACTGCAGTTACCCATTCATTCGTTTGATGTTTGCTTATAAGTTTAAAGCCATAGCTTTCAACATTATTCTTAACTTCATCAAAGCTCCATTCTACAAGTCCAGAAACTAATAAATTTCCACCTTCTTTTAAATGAGACTTTATATATTCCATAAACATCTTAGTTTCTTCTCCACCAATATTTATGAATATCCAATCAAAACTTTCCTTAACTAATTCAGTATCATCTAATATATTTCCTACTACAGCTTCTATATTAGTTAAATTATTCAATGAAGCATTTAACATTACCTCATCTTCAACATCTCTTATATCAACTGCTACAATACTTTTTGCTCCTGCAATAGATGCAGCAATCGAAAGTATACCTGATCCTGTTCCAATATCTAAAACAGTTTTATCTTTTAAATCTAACTCATTTAAAATTAGCTTTAATATATCTTGAGTCGTTTCGTGAAGCCCTGTTCCAAAAGCCCCCTGAGATATAAAGTTAATTTTTGTTTTTCCCTCAAACTCCTCTTCTGGTCCAGCTATAACATATTTATCATCTAAATGAATAGCAGGAAAATCAAATGTAGTATAATCATTATTGTTTTCCTCAACATCTATATAATCCATTTTTAAAATCTCTTTTAACTTTTCTTTAAACTCTTCTAGACCTTCTTGTTCTTCATAGGCAACCTTTAATATTATTTCTTCATCATCTCTTTCTATATATCCATATCCGTAATCGTCAGTAGTAATCTCTAATGGATTTTCATAGAAAACATTATAAATGTCATTTATAGCTAATTCTTCTATAGTTGAATCTAATTTTTCATATGGAAGTCTATATGATATTATAAACATTTTTCATCCTCATTTCTTTATTTAACTTTATTTTTTAATTTCTTTGTATTTTTTGTTGTAATAAAATTCTTTTTACCTTTATTTTTATTATTCTTATTGTTTTTTACAGATTTTTCCTCAGAATTCTTTTTTAATATAGAGCTTTGCTTTACTTCTTTTACTTTAGTATCATCTAATTTTGCTTTGACTTCTTTTTTATGTATTGGCTTTTTTGCTACTGAATATCCAAACTTACCTAAGGCTTCTGTATCCATTTTGAAGTATTCTCCATGATAATATGTAATTAAATCAGCTTCTTCAAGATGAATTTTCCCCTTTTCATCCATTAAATCTTTATCTACATATGAGCCTACTACCTCTGCAATAAATAAATCATGTGTACCAAGAGGAATTATACTTTTAACTTTACATTCAATCGATATAGGACATTCATTTATATATGGAACATCTACATTTGTCCCCTCTACCATTGTAAAATTCATTTCTTTTATTTTATCAAACTTACGTCCCGGTCTAACTCCACAGTAGTCAACAGCTCTTGTCATATCACTACTTGGAAGGTTAACTGTGAATTCCATTGTTTCTTTTATATATTCATAAGATAGTCTTTCTGGTCTCACAGATATTGATAACATTTGAGGCTTAGTACATACTGTTCCACTCCATACATAAATACAGTAATTTTTTAATATAGCATTAGCTTTAGCAACTATAAAATTATATCAAATAAATAATGTATGTAGAAGTATTTTTATTAATTTACTATCTTGTATTTTTCTTTTTTACCTTTATTATTAATTTACCATTTTTTATTTTTATCTTCACTCTACTTCCCCCTTACTTCATTCAGTTTTCCCTAATTAATCATATTAGTCTTAATAATTAGTTATTATTAACTCCCTGTATTTACCTCTTCCTTCTGCAGCTCTCGAAACCGAATAATTAACTTCAACTTCTTTTATATTGAATTCTTCGTACCATTCTCTTACTTTTTCATGGTCATTAATAGTTAACAAAAATTTACCTTTTAAAATTTTAAGCTTGTCCCTTAAAATGATATGTTCTTTTTCTCCAAACTTATTATCATATCCTGCAGTTTCAAAATACGGAGGATCACAAAAGAAAAAGCTATATCTCTATCATATTTATCAATAATTTTTTCAAAACTTAAATTCTCTACATATGTGTTGCTTAGTCTTTCTCTTATGTCACTTAACATATTCTTATAAAATACTTTTTGACTTGGTTTAGTTGTAGTTCCATATCCATATGTCTTCCCCTTACCAACAAAACTTTGAGTTATTAAATATAAGAACCTAATAGCTCTATGTATTTCAGTTAAATAATTTATATTATAGTTTTTATACTCTTCAAAAATATCTCTTCTAGAAAACTCATACCCTAATAATCTTTCAATCTCTGGAGAATGATATTTTATCATTTTAAATAGATTTATTAATTCTTTATCTATATCATTTATAACTTCTATCGTACTTGGTTCTTTTCCAAAATAAACCCATACCGCTCCAAAAACAGTTCTATATAACATGTATGCCCTGGAATCAAATCTATAATATCTTTTCTTAGTTTATATTTTTCTCCAACCCTACAAATAGGTTATTTTTATAAAATATAACATTATTCTCATAATTTGTACTATTTATTCCAAGTATTTGTTCTTATCGCAAACATACGTTCTTGTTTTTTTGTACAAAATAGAACTAGATATATTATTTCTATATATCTAGTTACCTGTAATTTTATTCTGTATTTTTTTTGAATTGCGCACTAAAAAACACCACATATTAACTTTTTAATAATACGTTATTCTCATTTAATTATAATATACTTTTTAGTTACTAATATAGTATTTTATTATATAAAAAGCATTATCCTTGTGAAAGCTGTTGCTTAACTGTAGCAATTTCAGTATCTGTTGCTTTTTGTGCAGGTATGTAATATCCCTTTTCCTTAGCAATTTTGAAAAGAGCATATTGACGAATCTCATCTTGATCTCTCATAAGTTGTATTGTAGAACGTAGTTCTTCATTTTCACACTGAGAAATTATACTGCCATATCCTGATAAACTTGCATTTAATCCTGCTAAATAATCACTTATCATTTCCTTTTCTTGCATAATATTTTCCTCCTACTCTAAAAAGAACATTAGCTTTTCTTTGTTAGCCTTTGCATCTTGTGCATCCTTTGCCAACATGTTTTTTAATGTTGTATCTGTACATTGTTTAGAATAAAAATCTAGTTTTTTCTCAATAGTACAATGAGCACCAATTAAATGACGCAAATTTTGTAATTCTAGTTGATTTAAATTTGCCATTACTATTCCTCCAGTATTATAAATTCATTAATTAATATTTTCTAATATTAACTTATTTATTCACTATAAATTATTAAATATAATACCTTTAAAATTTAGTTTATACTAAGTTAATATACTTTCTACACTAAATACTATCTTCTAGGGTTTTCAAATGAAGGTGGTGTTGGATTTGGAGCTTCATGTGAAGGTCCTGGTGTTGATAAGTCAAAGTATAACTTTGAATCTTCTGTAACTCCAAAGTCTTTATTTGAACCACTCTTTTGCACCTTATTTAAAGCCTCCCTAAATAATGCATTATGAGCTTCTTCTCTATTAAGTAAAAAATCTATTGTTGCTCTTACTTCCTTATCTTCTATTTGCCTATAAAGATATTCATATACAACCTTCGCTCTTTGTTCAGATGCTATATTTGATAATAAATCTGCAACTAAATCACCAGTAACAGTAACATAATCAGCAGTCCAAGGTGCACCTGATGAGTTAATAAGTACTGGTGATAATCCACATTGTACATGAGTTTGAATTTCTCCATTACAAACTTCATTATTATTAACATCATGTCCATTTAATAGATTAATAGTTTGTGAAACCATCTCCATATGACTTAACTCTTCTGCTCCAATATCTAAAAATAAATCCTTAATTTCGGGGTCTTTTATTCTAAAACTTTGAGAAATATATTGCATTGCTGCTTTAAGTTCACCATTTCCACCACCTAATTGTTCTTGCATTAATACTGCATATTGTGGGTTAGGTCTTTCAACCTTTACTTCATGTAATAGTTGTTTTTTGTGTTCAAACATTTTATCTTACCTCCAAACAATATATTTTTATCAAATTTATTATTTGAATTTTTAATAATTAATATTCAATACATATTATTAAACTTTAGAATATAAATAAACTCTATCCTTATATTAATAAAATAATAAAAAACACCTTCTATTTATCATATTTTTACTTAATAAATAGAAGGTATATAATACTTAATATTACTATTTTTATTGTTAATTATCTAATTGAATAACTATCATAGTAGACTTTATTCGGATGAGGAGTTACTAAACACTCTTCATGATAAATTTTACCTGGAACGGTACTAAAATTATCTTGCACATCCATTAATGCTTCTCCAAACCTTTGAAAGTGAACAATTTCTCTTTGCCTTAAAAATCGTAAAATCTCTTTTATTTCTTCATCATCAGTAAGATTAATCAACCATTCATAAGTTGCTCTTGCTTTTTGTTCAGCAGCCATATCTTCATGAATATCAGCAACCACATCACCTTTTGCTTGAATGTAAGTTGCAGTCCATGGATTACCTTGTGCATCACTGTAATATAAAGCTCTACCGTGATCTGTATAATGTCCGCCCAAATCAGCTGCAACTAATTCTTCTTTTGTAGCATTAGACATTAATTGATATATCATAGTAGCAATCATCTCAACATGAGCCATCTCTTCTGTAGCAATATCTGTTAATAATGCTTTTGATTTTCCTGTTGGCATTGTATAACGTTGATTTTGATATCTAAGTGCTGCACTTAATTCACCATCTGGTCCCCCATATTGAGACATTAAAAACTTTGCCATTTTTAAGTCTTTAGATTTTAAATTTATTGGATATTCTAGTGTTTTAACATAATACCACATTAAGTCATCCCTCCTTATTTATTGTCCCAAGGCCAAGGATTAGATGTCCACTTTTCAGGAGCTTCAATTGAAGCAGAGCCAAAGTTAGTCAATGGTTCATATGATTTTTCATATTTACAAACTAGAAAATCTAACTTTCTAGAAACTTCATTATAATCATCTGTAGCTTTTTGATTTGTTGGAAAGTTATCTAAATATAAATTAAGCTCTACTGCATAAAAAATATATTTCATAATTTTAAATAGCAATTCATTTTCATTCATTATATCACCTCTATAATAATTTATTTTTCATTTTCTACATAAGGTCTATAAAGATCTTTAAAAATTGTGCCTATCCTTAAAGCAGTATTAGGCTGAAATAAATTTTCATATCTTTGCAGTATTATATATGCCTTAGCATATTTAGTATTTCTTTTTAATTCCTCTTTAGTATTCAAACTTTCTCAATCCTCCCTTTAATATCTACTTAATTATATAATATGTAGAAATTAATAAATAAGTTACATAACAATGCTATTTTTGTACATATTTTGAATAATTCTAACTTTTCATATTTAAAAACAATTCTTTATGAATTATAAGTATATTTCTCAAAACTAAATAATACTAATCCTATTATGTAAATATTTGTATATATTGAATTTTAAGTAATATATCCAACTTTAATTTACTTTTATCCTAACAAATATTTTTGAAACGTAAGAAAATAAAAAAAGCAATCACTAAATGTAGACAGAGTGATTACCTTTTTCTATAGTATCTAGAGTTAATACTATATATATCTTGCAGTTTTATCTTTATATATGTTTATAATCTAAAATTACAAACTTATTTATTGATAATTATAATAATCTAAGTAAATTACTACTGTTAAGTTCTTGTTTATTTAATTTATACTCTTCGATTTCACTCATGAATGTATCAGAAAATAAACAAAATTTTTCATAATCTATTATTTTATATAGATTATTTAGCTTTGTAATTATAAGTTCTTCTTCATCGTCTTCTGTCGCTTTACTAATAAATAACTCGCCTCCTTCCTAAAAATAAATTTTAAAATCTGATGTGGGAATATTTTATCTCTAGATATGAACACGTGGTGTCCTAATGCCCCTTCTGAAAGTGTCAAAATACTCGGAGTATATCTAAGTATTTTCTCCTCTTCTTGTGCTTGTACGATATCCAATAATTCATCCTTTGGCATAGTTCCTTTCTCTGCTAATTTATGATGATATTCACATACAGTTATTAAGTTGCTATCCTCTAATCTTAGTTAATAATCTTCTTTAATAGGTACTATGTGATGAACTTCTAAGTCATTATAGTTATACTTCTTTATTGTGTTATATAACTTCCTTATACATATCTGAAATAGAAATTTACCTCTTGTCTTTTTCTTTGCCATGCTTTTGTCCATCTAAACTTATCTGCTTCACTTGTTTTGTACTTATATCTTTTTTATGTCTTCTTCCACAATACTTATAACTCTTTAATATCATATATTTTATCACTTCTCCTACTAAATTTTCTTAAGGGTTTATTTCTTAATACTTACTTTTTTATGTAAAACAAAAAGAACCCTATTATTAGAGTTCTTTTTATCAAATTATTTAACTATTTTTCATTGATAGTATTTATTGATTCATTATAAGAACATGTTAACTGTTTAATAGGTGTATCATATGGATTAATCCATCCCTTATTTAAACTTAATTCAGTAAGCGCAGTATGTCCTTCAACCATTTGTGTTAAAGATGCTGAATATATAGCTCTTAATTCTGGTGTACTACTTGTTAACGCAGAATTAAGATACATATCTGCAGCTTCTTTTGCAGATGAAAGCATACTTAAAGCTATTTTTTTATCATCTATATCTGTATTACTCTTTATTAAATTTCCTATCATATTTCTCATAATATCTATCCTTCCTTAACAACTGGTACTTTATTTTCAACTATAAATTGTTGGATTCCTTTAATTCTTCCTTCAGTTGCTAATATACTTGCTTCTGACTGTCTTTTTAAATCTTCATCTGATATTAAAGAACTTATTACTCTTTGCATAACTAATCCATCAGATTCCATTTTCAAAATTGCTGCTAAAGATAGATTTTCTACTTCTGAAAGTGCTCTCATTTATAATCACCACCTATAATATATTTTCACTTTATATTATTGATTTAATATAAAAAATACCCGCGTTAAATTTTACCTAATTTATATACTTTTAATCACTTTTTCATTTAAATATAACAAAAAGCACCTAACTTTTTCTTGTTAAGTGCTTTTTATAAAAGGATATTGAGAATTTATGAGAGGTTATATGACCAATAACATATAACTTGATACAATAACATTATATAATTTAAATAACCCTATTAAACTCCCATCTTTTCCCTTTATTTACCCCACATCTTCTAATTTTATGCTATCAACACCAAATAATAATATACTTAAATCCCTAATGGCTGAATTTATACATCTGCTTGGTGTATTTTTTTGCTGCAATTTAATTCTTCTTGTATCTATTCATAAGATACCTTATTTATATAATATAATTCTAAAGCTTTGTACTGCTCGTGGCACCATTCTTTAAGCTTCTTGTGCTTAATATATAAGCTTTATCTTGATCATCATATTCCCGTAAATCATCTACATCATTTACACTATATATAGCTCTATCTGCATGAAATTTTAAACGATAATAAAATAGAGAACGCTAAACTTGACAAATAGGGTGATAGTATTGCTCCTTTTGGTTATGATATAGTTAAAGTTATTGAAAATAGGAAAACTATTTCTTATTAAAAAAAAAATAATGATATTCCTTTAGTAAAAGAAATTTTTAATACCTATATGATTTATAAAAGTCTCCATCAAATACAAAAATATTTGCTAAATAAACATAATATTAAATGGTCATTATCTACAGTTAAATATATATTTGGCAATCCTATATACTGTAGAAGCGATGAGAATGTAATTAATTATTTAAATTCAAAAAATATCCCTGTATATGGTGAGCCTAATGGCTGCGGCTTCATTACTTATAATTCACGTCCATAAAAAAAGGAAAGCGAGAGTGGAATTCTTCTGATACATTCATGGCTGTTAGTAAGCATTTTGCTCCAATAACTTCTGACTTATGGTTAAAGACTCAACTTATTCAGTTGCAAACAACACGATAACCTATACCTAAATCTTCAAAAGTAAGTTATTTTAAATGAATATTAAGATGTGCTTTATGTGGAAGTCCTGTAACTATAAATTATAATAATACAAATAAATATGGTACAAGAAATTACTATTATATTTGTACTGGAAAGATAAAATATGGAGTTTCATATTGTAATAATAGCAATAAGAACAATCATGTGCTTTATAAAATATTATTAAATCATCTTATAAACTTTAAAATTCCAACTGTTGATAAAAAAATAATAGCGAAGCCTCTATAGAAAATTTAAAAGCTCAATTAAAAAGGAATGAAAAAAAGATAGAAAATGTTTTTGATAATCTAACGGAAGCTAACCATGATATAGCTATGGTTATTAATAAAAAGCTAAAATCATTATCTGAAGAAAAACAAGATATAAAGTCTAAAATAATCACCTTATCAAATTCTAATAAAGAATTTTCACAAAAAGATTACAATGATGCTATAGAGCTTCTTTTAGTTTCTGACCACGAAACCAAGAGACAAATTCTTTCAGATATTATAGAAAAAATTAAATGGAATGGGCATAATAATTATCTAAAAACTACTATTAAATAAATTAATTTTACCCAATAAAAAAGATATAGGATAAAGTAATAACTCTACTGATAACCCTATATCTTTAATTTTTAATTACTTTTTAACTCTTCTTTTTCTTTTTTTATTATCTGCCTTCTTACGTATCGAATACCCAAATGATCCAAGTGGCTTTGAATCAAGTCCAAAATATTCTCCATGTGAATATGCAATTAAATTAGCCCTTTCAAAATGTATTTTCCCTTTCTCATCTAATAAATTCTCATTAACCTTCACATTCATTACATCCAATAAAAACATATCATGAGTTCCTAGAGGAGTTATAGATTTTAATTTACACTCTAATGCAACTGGAGAAATTTCTAAAGATGGTGTATTTATAGCAACACCAGAATTTAGTTTTAATCCTAATTTAGATATCTTATCCTCTCTTTTACCACTTACAACCCCACAGTAATCAGTTATATTAACCATGTCTCTAGTTGTAAGATTAATCACACACTCTTCACTTTCTTTTATGTACTCATATGATAATCTTTCTGGTCTTATTCCTACAGCTATTACAGGCGGTTTGGTACAAACAGTACTTACCCATCCTATAGTGAATACATTAGTTTTACCCTCTTTATTAATGCTTGTTAATAATACTACAGGTGTAGGATTTAACATAACACTGCCTTTAAAATTAATTTTATTCATATACTACATCCTTTCCTAAAAATACTGTATTTATATACGGTGTGAAGTTCCTGTCCATGCTACAGTAAAAACATTTTCTTTACCCTCTTTATTTTTAGATGTTATTAAAACAACTGGTACTGGGTTTAAAATAACACTACCTTTAAACTCTACCTTTTCTTTCATATCATTTCACACCTTTTTTAAAAATTATCTAAACGATTATAACATAGTTTGGATAAATTGCGAAGAAATTTATATTTAGTTAAGAGTTAAGGAAGAAACCCCCAGTGGAATTTCTTAAATAATATATTTTAAAATTCAGCTTAACTGAATTTATTCCTTCACTATTAACTATTAACTCCTAACTATTAACTAAAAAAAAGAAGCCTTACGGCTTCCTTTTATTCATATAAAAATTTATATACGTTATATCTCGTACTTACTTTATCAACATATTTTTTAGTTTCCTTAAAAGGAATATATGTTAAATTTTCACCATCACTAGAGTATTCGGGATCATTAAGCCATTTAGTTACATTACCACTTCCACCGTTATATGCAGCTAATGCTAAGCTTAAATCATCAAATTCTGACAGAAGATTATTTAAATACCAACATCCAAACTCAATATTTATTTCTGGGTCAAATAACATTTTAGTTTCAAAATTCTCAACTTCAAGTTTATCTGCAATCCACTCTCCTGTAGAATCCATTATTTGCATTAATCCCTTTGCTCCTTTGCTAGATTCCGCATTTTCATTAAAGTTACTTTCAGTTTTAATTACAGCTAATACTAAATATGGATCTAATTCATATTTGGCACTATACTCATTTATTATGTTGCTGTATTTATAGGGATAAATATATTCTTTTATAATATACCTTCCTCCAGCTAAAAGTACAAAAAAAACAATTAACCAAATAATAATTTTTTTAAATTTCATTCCCTCTCCCTACTTTGAAATAGATTAAATAGACCTTAAAAATTCAATTAGCAAATCAACTTGCTCTTTCGTTTTTGCTAATGTATCATTATTTTCTATAACTATATTAGCAAAATCCTTTTTTATATCTAAAGGCATTTGAGAGTTAATTCTATTAATTGCATCTTCTCTCATCAATGAATCCCTTGATCTTACTCTTTGAATTTGTGTATTATTATCTACCCAAACTAAGATAACATAATCCATTTCTTTATGCAAATCATTCTCTATTAAAGTTGGTGCATCCAAGATTACAATACTTGTTTTTTTCTTTTCTAATTCTTCAAGTTTATCATTAATTTCATTCTTTATATATGGAAGGATTATTTCCTCATATTTCTTTCTTTGTTTTGGAAATCTAAAAATATGATTACCGAATTCTTTTCTACGAAATTCTCCTCTCCAATCAAAGAATCCTGCACCAAACTCAACTTTAACCTTTTCTAAAATCTCAGGGTATTTTACTAGTACTTCCTTAGCAATTATATCTGCATCAACTATTTCAAAACCTGCTTCCTTTAGCATGAATGAAACCGTACTTTTACCAGACCCTATTCCTCCAGTCAATCCTATCTTTATCATTTTTACCCCCTATTTTGCATCATACCATGTATTTCCTATATTTGTGTCTACCTCTAATGTTACTGACATCTTTAGTACATTTTCCATTTCTTCTTTTACTAATGCCTTAACAATTTCTAACTCATTTTCTTTGACATTTAAAATAAGTTCATCGTGTACTTGAAGAATCATTTGACTTTCTAAGTTTTCCTTTTTTATTCTATTATAAACTTTAACCATAGCAAGTTTAATAATATCTGCAGCACTTCCTTGAATTGGAGCATTCATCGCTAATCTTTCACCAAGAGCTTTTACTATTTTATTTGATGATTTTATTTCTGGAATAAATCTTCTCCTATTTAATACTGTTAAAACATAACCTTTTTCCTTAGCTTCTTCCTTAACACTTTCTAAATATCCTTTTATTTTTGGATACCTATCAAAGTAAATTTCCATATATTCAGCAGCTTCTTTTCTAGTTATTTTTAAATCTTGAGAAAGACTAAAATCACTTATTCCATAAACTATACCAAAATTAACAGCTTTAGCTCTACTTCTCATAAGAGGTGTAACCTCTTCTACTGGTACTTTAAATACCTCAGAGGCTGTTTTAGTATGAATATCACTATGATGATTGAATGCATCTATCATATTTTTATCATCTGACATATGAGCAAGAACTCTAAGTTCAATTTGAGAATAGTCACAAGATAATAACACATCAGTTGATTCTTGTGGTATAAATACTTTTCTTATTTCTCTTCCCATTTCATACTTAACAGGTATATTTTGAAGATTCGGCTCTGTACTTGATAATCTTCCTGTTGTTGTAACAGTTTGATTAAAGCTTGAATGAATAGCTCCATCTTCATCTATAACATTCTTTAGACCTTCAACATAAGTAGAATTTAGTTTAGTTATTTGTCTATAGTAAATAATCTTTTCTACCACCGGATGCTTATCCATTAATTTTTCTAATACTTCTGCATTAGTTGAATATCCAGTTTTAGTCTTTTTAATTACTGGTAAGTCTAATTTTTCAAAAAGAATCTTACCTAATTGCTTTGGTGAACTTATATTAAATTCTTCTTCACAAAGCTCATATATTTCTTTTTCCGTTCTAGATATTTCTTCTTTAAACTTAACTGCAAGTTCATCAAGCTTTTCTCTATTTACATTAAATCCTATAGCTTCCATGCTTGATAAAATTGATATTAAAGGATGTTCCACTTCATAATAAAGCTCATCCATTCCTTCTTTATCTATCCTGTCCTTTAAATATTCGTAAAGCTCTTTCATACTCGCCATAGCATTACAAATTAATTCATCGCCTTCACCTTTTACTTCCTTCATTAAATATTCATTTATTAATACTTCTAAAGGATAGTTTGATTTAGCTGAATCTATAAGATAAGCTGCAACTACTGTATCAAATATGAATTTCTTTACTTCAATATTGTGCTTTGTTAATATTGTAACTAAATTTTTACCATCTTGAATTACTTTTTCTATTTTTTCATCTTCCATAAAAGCTTTAAGTAGATTAATTGCTTCATTAGAATTTTCCATATTTATCAATTTAAAATCTATTAAACTAACTTTATCACCATAGTTTATATATAGTTTATCTAATTCTATTTTAGAATAAAGATTTGCATTACAAGTACTATAAGAAATAAAAGCTATTCCCTCTTTTACTGATAATACTTCTTTAAATCCTTCTATTGTAGTTACTTCATTTATTTCTATTTTGGCTACTTCTTCTTCACCTTCTAAATCATCACCTGGAAGCTTTGCTAATAAAGACTTCATTCCAAGCTTAAAGAATAATTTCTTAAGCTCTTCTTTATTGTAATTTTCTTGACTTTTAATATCTTCTAAATCAAATTCTATTGGAACTTCTGTCATAATAGTAGCTAGCTTTTTACTAAAAATCGCTTGCTCACTATAAGTTTCTAAATTTTCTTTAAGCTTTTTACCACTAATTTCATCTATGTGTGAAAGTACTCCTTCCATTGAACCATAAGTAGAAATAAGCTTAAATGCTGTCTTTTCTCCTACCCCTGGTACACCTGGAATATTATCTGACTTATCCCCCATAAGGCCTTTTACATCAATATATTGAGTTGGTGTAACCCCAAACTCCTCAATAAATGCCTCTTTATTATAAACAGCAGTCTCTGTTACTCCCTTTTTTGTAATAACAACTTTAATATTATCACTTGCAAGTTGAAGAGCATCTCTGTCTCCTGTAACTATAAATACTTCAATTCCATTCTTTTCTGCAAATTGAGCTAAAGTACCAATTATATCATCTGCTTCAAAACCATCTATCTCATATATATTAACTGCTAATAAATTAAGCACTTCTTTTACAAGAGGGAATTGTTCTCCTAATTCTGGAGGCATTTTTTTTCTACCAGCTTTATAATCTTCATATTCTTTATGTCTAAATGTTGGTGCCTTTCTATCAAAAGCCGCAACTATGTAATCAGGTTTAATTTCTTCCTTCATTTTAAATAACATATTTGTAAAGCCGTACACAGCATTTGTATGAATTCCTTCACTATTTGTTAATGGTGGTATTGCGTAAAATGCTCTATTTAATAAACTGTTTGAATCTAAAATCAGTAATCTTTCCATTCTTTCCTCCAGTATTTTACTTTTATATTTTTAACTATTATTTAGTAATTATAACATATTTGTATTAAAATATACTAAGTTCTAATTCTTCAGATAAATCTTTTAATATATGTATTCCACCAATACTGTTTCCTTTAGAATCTAATGCAGGTCCATATATACCTACTCCAAATCTTCTAGGAACTGTAGCTATTATTCCTCCACCAACTCCTGATTTTGCTGGAACACCAACATGAACTGCAAATTCTCCTGAAGCATCATACATTCCACAAGTAACCATAATAGTCTTCACTATTCTACATATCTCTCTTGAAATTAAAACTTCATCATTCCAAGGTGCAATACCATCATTTGCAATTACAGCTGAAAATCTTGCTAAATCCTTTGCAGTAGCTTCTATTGAACATTGCTTAAAATAAAGATCTAATATATCTTCAACATTTCCTTCTAAAATATTAGAGCTTTTCATAAAGTAAGCCAATGATCTATTTCTATCTCCAGTAGCTTTTTCACTTTCATAAATTTCATTGTTTATTGAGATATTGGGATTATTTGTAGCTCTTCTTAAGAAATTTAATATTCTTTGAATTTTATGTTCTTCATTTTCTCCAAATATAAGTGAAGTTGTTACTATTGCTCCTGCATTAATCATAGGATTATATGGTCTATCTTGATTTCTAATCTCAAGATTTACTATACTATTAAATCCCATTCCTGTTGGCTCAACGTTTACTTTTTTAAATACATTTTCTCTTCCATTATCATTAAGTGCAATGATTAAACTAACAACCTTTGAAATACTTTGTATTGTAAATTTAATATCACTTTCTCCAGCCCAATATTCCTCATTATTTTTTATATCATATACACATAGTCCTAAATGGTCGCTATTTGCTTTTAAAAGAGCTGGTATATATGATGCAAGTTTACCATCTTGTGTATATTTTTTATTTTTTTCTACTAAGTTAACTAATAAATTTTTCATTTGTTTTATCCTTTTCTTTAAATAAAAATTTTTTAATAATAAATTTAGCTGTTACTTAACATTTAAAATTATATATTAATAATTGTACAGCATAAACTTCGTTAAATACAAAATTGCCAATATAATTTTATTTTTGCAGTAATAATTATAGTAATATTATTAACTTCTTACAAGTTATTATATAATTAAATCTATAAAAATGAAGTAGCAGAGATTTACTCTGCTACTTCACTTACTACTATATTACTTTTTTTGTTATATAAATAACTCTTGATAATACTACAAATAATAAATAATAGTTTCTTTATTTTAATGTTAAAGATGCTTTTATATTATATTTAAAAACTTACCAAAAAAACAGTTTTATTACAAAACTACATACAGATATATATTTTCATATAATTTATAACATATATGCTTTTTTAAACATAAAATTCCTATACTTTCTGTTATAATGTTATAATATATTTATAAATTATAATTTCACATTTTAAGGAGAACTATATATGAATAATGATTTATTAAAAAAATATGCTTCCCTAGCTGTAAATACGGGAGTAAATATTCAAAAAGATAATATATTAGTTATTTCATCACCAATTGAAACCGCAGAATTTGCAAGACTAATTGCAGAAGAAGCATATAAAGCAGGTGCTAAAGATGTAATAGTACATTATGGTGATCAAAAACTAACTAAAATAAAACTAGAAAATAGCTCTTTAGAAACTATCGCTGATTACCCTGATTGGATGGCTGAAGGATATAATTATTATGCTAGACAAGGAGCTTGCTTTATTTCAATCGCTGCAAGTGATCCTGATGGATTAAAAGGTATTCCTGTTGAAAAAATAGGTACTTCTCAAAAAGCTAGAACTTCAGCACTAAAAGAATACTATGATAATTCAATGTCTAATAAATGTCGTTGGTGTGTACTTTCAGTTCCAACACTTTCATGGGCTAAAAAGGTATTCCCTAACGCAAGTGATGATGAAGCAATGAAATCTTTATGGGATGTTATATTTAAAACAGTAAGAGTTGATACCGAAAATCCGGTGAAGGCCTGGGAAAAACATAATGCTTACTTAGAAGAAAAAATTAAATTTATGAATGACAACAATTTTAAAAGCGTACATTTAAAATCTGCTAATGGAACTGATTTAAATATTGAACTTCCAGAAGGTCATATTTGGGCTGGAGGCTCCGAAGGAGATGTTAATGGAATAGCATTTAATGCAAATATGCCTACTGAAGAAGTATTTACTCTTCCAAAGAAAACAGGAGTTAATGGTGTGGTTTATTCCTCTAAACCTTTAAGCTATGGTGGAAATTTAATAGATAATTTCTCAATTACTTTTAAAGATGGTAAAGTTGTTGATTTTACTGCAGAAACTGGGTATGATGTATTAAAACAAATGCTTGATAGTGATGAAGGAGCTAAATACTTAGGCGAAGTTGCTTTTGTGCCTTATGATTCACCTATTTCTAATTCTAAGTTAATTTTCTTTAATACTTTGTTTGATGAAAATGCAGCTTGTCACTTAGCATTTGGAAGAGCTTATGAATCTTGTATAAAGGATGCAGATAAATATTCTGAAGAAGAACTTGAAAAAATAGGTGTTAATAATTCAGTTATTCATGTTGATTTTATGATTGGAACTAAAGATCTTGAAATAACTGGAGTTAATAAAAACGGTGAAACTATTCAAATTTTTACCAATGGTAACTGGGTTAATTAACTTTATTATTTCACATATAAAAAAGAGTGTTTATAAACACTCTTTTTTACATTATTCATTTATTATGTATATTATTAATCTTTAAAGTTTTTATTATTAAATTTTAGTAGTGACTATTGCCCTATTTTTTGAGCACTATCTGGTCTAGGTTGATCCTTACCTAATTTTCTTGATTCTTTAGAATAACCTACTTCGTTTGCTGTTTCTACTCTCATCTTTTGTAATTCAGCCTTTGTCTTTTGACCAGATTTTTTATTGTCTTTAGAATTTTTATTATTTTTATGAGACATTTATTTATTACCTCCTTTTCTTTCAAGCTTATTTTATGTTTCCTATAATAAATTATGCCTCATATATAACTCCAATATATGGTTTAGACTGTGGGACTAATAAAAATATTTATTGCACCACAGTCTATTTTTTTAATTTATAATCTACTTCTTATTTCCTTAATAAATTCATATGTGTTTACGGTTTTTACTTCTTTTAAATCTGTAAGCATAGCTAAATCCTTAGTCATTACTCCACCCTCTATTGTTTGTAATGAAGCCTTTTCTAGCTTGTCTGCAAAAGAAACAAGTTCTAAATTATTATCTAATTCTCCTCTTTTTCTTAAAGCTCCAGTCCAAGCAAAAATAGTAGCCATTGAATTAGTAGATGTTTCTTCACCCTTTAAGTGTTTATAATAATGTCTTTGAACTGTTCCATGAGCTGCTTCATATTCATAATATCCATCTGGAGATACTAAAACTGATGTCATCATTGCAAGTGATCCAAAAGCAGTTGCTACCATATCACTCATAACATCTCCATCATAATTTTTACATGCCCAAATAAATCCACCATTAGATTTAATAACTCTTGCAACAGCATCATCTATTAACGTATAAAAATACTCTATATTAGCTTCTTCAAACTTATTTTTATATTCAGCTTCAAAAATTTCATTAAATATATCCTTAAATGTATGATCATATTTTTTTGAAATAGTATCTTTTGATGCAAACCATAAATCTTGTTTAGTATCTAATGCAAAATTAAAACAACTTCTAGCGAAACTTTCAATAGATTTATTAGTATTATGCATTCCCATTATTACTCCTGGACCTTCAAAGTTATGAATAGTTTCTCTAACCTCTTTTCCGTCTTCACCAGTAAAAACAAGTTCTGCCTTTCCTTTTTCCTCTATTTTCATTTCAATATTTTTATAAATATCTCCATACGCATGTCTTGCTATTGTAATTGGTCTTTCCCAATTTTTTACGTGTGGTTTAATTGAGCTAACTGTAATTGGTGCTCTAAATACTGTTCCATCTAAAATAGCTCTAATTGTTCCATTAGGGCTTTTCCACATTTCTTTTAGATTGTACTCTTTGATTCTATCTGCATTTGGAGTTATCGTTGCACATTTAACTCCTACCCCATATTTTTTTATAGCTTCTGCAGCTTCTACTGTTACTTTATCATTAGTTTCATTTCTTTTTTCTATCCCCAAGTCATAATATTCAGTTTTTAAATCTATAAAAGGATTTAATAGTTCCTCCTTTATCATGCCCCAAATAACTCTTGTCATTTCGTCTCCATCCATTTCAACTAATGGAGTCGTCATTTTTATTTTTTTCATAGATATAGCCCCCTTATTTTTTGTATTTTTTTACATTAATAACAATATTATATCATACATTTTTACTTTTTCAACCTCATATGATGGATTATATATATAATCTTGCATTTTTTACAGGTTTTTTAAGTATTACATCAATTATAATAACATTTTTTGAATTATATATATTTATTCTTGCATTTAAATCATACAAAAAAGACTGCTCTTAATCGAGCAGTCTTTTGTTCTTATTTATCTACTTCCTTATAATCAACATCAATTATTTCACCATTGTCACTATCATCAATATTACTTTCTTCATAACTATTTTGATTATTATTGTAATAATTATATGATTCATTTTCTCTTTTTTTATTATTAAAAGCTTTTTTACATTTAAATACTATGTATCCTACTATTCCGATTACAATAATAAAAGGTAAAAGGAATATAAAAAACTTTATTATAGCAATAAAAACAACTATTCCTAATACTGTCCATAATATCGATTTAAAAGTATTCATTAAACTCAACCTCATTTACACAATAATCTTTAAATTTATGTACTCATTATACTATTAAATTTTAAACTTTGCAACATAAGTTATTAAATATTTTTTAAAGCGGTTATTAATACTTTATACATTTTATAAATAATTTATTAATTAATTGTTAAGAAAGGAAATTAGTTAAGCTAATTCTTTTTTATTAGTCTTTTTAGCTATAATAGGTAAAATAAATCCTAAACCAATTAGTACAAAAGGTGTTGCCACATTTAAAATCACTTGGAACCACCATTGTCCACTAAAAGTTTCTACTCCACTTGGGAACATACCCATAATACATGCAAATGCAGTAAATGCAAAGCACCATATTCCAATTGCCATTGCAAACTTATCATTTTTAACAAACTTATAATCAGACTTATATTTGTCAGCAGCTTTTTTAAGCCCAATAAATGCTAAGAATACCCAAAGATATCTCATAGGCATAACTACAGAGTTTAATTGTAATAACCAATCAAATAATGAATTCATATCTCCAATACCTAATGCTGGTACTATTATTAATATTCCAACTAAAATAGCTGTCATAATATAACCATTTATAGGTGCTCCATACTTATTAGTTTTTGTTAATGCCTTTGGAATAAATCTCTTATCGCCATCCGCTAATAAAACTTTAAGTGGAGCATCTATAGAAAATACTAGTGCTGAAATTTGCGCTAATAAATTAGATAATGCATAAATAACAATAAATAATTTTCCTACTCCATAGTATTCCCCTAACATTTGGAATGCATAATATTGGCCATTCATTTTTAAATCTGCTGGAATATTATTTGCATCAAACATCATAGACATTGCTATTGATCCTAGCAATGCAGAAACAGCAACCATTATAGCTAATGCTATCATTCCCTTTGGGAAGTCCTTACTTGGTTTTCTCATATTATTTACATATGGAGATATTTTTTCAGCTCCTCCAACCGCAAATACTAACATTGACAACGTAGTAAAATATGAGAAATTAAAATTAGGCATTAAATTTTTAAAACTAAAATCAACTGTAGCAGGTTGTATTCCTCTTATAGATGGTGCTGCAAGCATTAATGCAACATATAGCAATGACATAATAAATACTGATGTCCCTGCAATTGTTCCTATTAATTTTAAAGAAGTAATACCTCTTGATGCTATCCATAAAAATAATAAGAACACGGCTAAAGTTAATAACTGAGCTACCATAGGGCTCATATCTTTTATAAAGTTACCATCTTGCTTTACTGTCCATCCTAATGCTATTAAAGCAGCTTGTGGTTTTTGAGCTAAATATGGTATATGAACTACCCAATAAGTCCATCCTGCAAAGTAAGCTAGCGTTGTTCCAAAAGTTCCTCTTATCCATGAACTTACTCCACCTTTGCTTTCTTTAAAAACTGATCCTAATTCTCCAACCATTAGTGCATAAGGTACAAAATATAATGCTATTATTAATACCCATGATACGATAACAGTTAATCCTTGATTGGCAAAGTTATTTACAACATTACCAAACCCCCACACTGATACAAAAGCCATCATCGCTAAATTATACCAACGCAGATTTTTCTCTTGTTCACTCATTAAAATTCCTCCTTAGTATATGAATTACATTACTATAATACCCACTTTAAGGCTATTTGTCTATTCATTAACAAACATTATTTTTTATATAAATTCATTAATTCACTTAATAATTTTACAGTTTTTATTGGATACTTGCCAATGGAGGTTTCTCCTGCTAATAAAAAGCCAGTTGCTCCAATATTTATAAATGTATATATGCTTTCTAATTCATTAATAGTAGGCAACGTACCTTTTTTCATATTATCTAAAATATGTGTAGCTATTATTATTTCTTTACTTTTTTTATACTTTTTTAATTTCTTTAATAACTCAAATTCCTCTTCAACTGAAGTTACCATGCCACACTCTGGTATTAAGTCTCCCCTCGCTATAATTACACCATTACAACACTCCATTATCTCCTCATAATTTTCTAATCCAGTGCTTGTTTCAATTTTTGATAATATCTTTATTTCTTCTATATCTCCATTGTTATCTTCTATATATTTCTTTATATCATTTATCTCTTTTTTACTTTCTACAAATGATTGACATATTATTTTTATATTATTATTAATCGCCCATTTCAAGCTTTCCTTATCTTTTTTACTTAATTCACTATACTTATAGTTTATTCCTGGAACATTACAGCCCTTCCCTGCCCTTATCACGCCATCATCTTTTACTCTTACTTTTATGAATCCCTTATTTTTATCTATTACTTCAAAATTTATAGTTCCATCTTTCATTGAAATTTTATTAACTTCATTATCTTCTATGATTTCTGAATTAATATTTAAAGGAATAATCTTGATTTTATCTTTTCCTTCACTAAATAAGTTATAAGCATCATTTCCACAAAAATATACTATTTCATTAGTATATATTTTAAATGTCTCTTTTAATTTTTCATCAATTCTAATTTTTTTCCCTTGTAAATCTGCCATTATTTTTATATTTTCATCTATATTTCGTGCTATTGATAACATTTCTTGAAATTGCTTTTCATAGAAATGAGAAAAATTTAGTCTTAAAGTATCAGCTCCTGAATTTATCAACTCTCCAATAACCTTTTTATTAGATGTGCTTGGTCCTAATGTCGCAATTATTTTCATTAACTTTCCTACCTAATTTATTGCTTACAAATTATACTATTACCAAAATTTACACATTATTACTTTTTTCACATAATATTATTTAAAAGTTTATTTACATATTATTATGTTCTAAAAATATTATTTATAGAATAATTATTTATATAGTTATTTTTAGGAGGATAAAATGAAAAACATTAAATTATTAATTATATTATTACTTGTAACTCTTTTATCTGGCTGTGTTTTTAACGACCCTAAGTACATAAACTTTAAAAGTAAACCTAATCTTTATTACTATTCAAATGAAATATATAAAAAGATTAAAAATAATGAAAGTTATTCACTTAAAGTTTTTGATGTAAACTTTTATGAATATCATGATGTATCAGAGGAAGACTTAGATGTTTTACCTGCATTCTTAGAATCCTTAAATAATGATAACTATGTAAGTGAATTAGATTTGGATGACGCTAAGGTAAAATATAAATTAATAATTCAATTTGATGATAACAGTAATGATAAATATGTAATAAATGTATATGATAAAAATACTGTAACACTTTTCCCATGGGATGGTAATCTTCAAGAAGATATAATAACCATGGATAATGTTCCCGCTCGAGATAATATATACTCTTTTTGCGTATATATTATTAATAAAACAAATTCAAACAACTAAAAGTTCATAATAATTCTCATTAAATAAAGCTACCGAAAATAAATCTATTATGGAAATATTTTCGGTAGCAATTTCTTTTTAACTCTCTAAAAGTTCAAATATTCTTTTGTTTTTTAATGGATGTAATGCATATGGAGCAATTTCATTTAACGGAGTTAAAACAAAATCTCTTAAATGCATTAATGGATGAGGTATAATAACAAATTCGTCATTGCTTACAATATCATCAAATAATATAATATCTAAATCTATTACCCTTGGCCCCCATTTAATTTCTCTTACTCTACCAAGTTCACTTTCAATCCTTAAAAGCTCAGTCATAAGCTCCTTAGGCGTTAAATAAGTTTCTATCTTTAATGCTCCATTTAAAAATTCATCTTGATTTTCATTTCCCCAAGGCTCAGTTGTAATAAAAGATGAAACCTTTGATACTTTAACTCCATTAATCTCTTCAAGCTTTTTAACTGCATTATTTAAATTTTCTTCTTTATTTCCCATATTGCTTCCCATTGATATATAAGCAATATGTCTTTCTCTATTTATTTCAACTGCAGCATAATCTAAATGTCTTCCTATAGGTGCCCACGGCTTTTTTAACAGAACTTTAACTCCATTTACCATTGAATAATTATCTAATATAAAGTTAGCAACTTTATTTACTACACTTTCAATTAAGTCCAAACTTTCCTCTTGGAAAACTTGAATAACTTGATGACATAGCTCTCCATAATGAACTGATTTAGTTAAATCACATGTAGTTGCTGCATCTTTAATATCTAATGATAACTCTAAAGATAAAATGAACTTTTGTCCAAGTGTCTTTTCCTCTTGAAAAACTCCATGATTTGCAAAAATCTCTATATCCTTTAAATATATTTTATCCATATTAATACCTACTTTGCTTTTATTATTTTATCAGTCATAACTGCTACTCTCTTATTTTCCAACACATCATGAACTCTTATGAAATCCATTCCTTTCATTATTCCAATAACCGTAGTAGCTAGTGTACCTTCTACTCTTTCATTTACAGGTAAATTTAAAGTTAATCCTATCATTGACTTTCTTGATGTACCTAATAGAACTGGATATCCCAATTCTTTTACAATATCACAATTATTCATTACTATTAAATTTTCTTCATAAGTTTTAGCAAAGCCTATACCTGGATCCAATATTATATTTTCCTTTTTAACACCTGCATTTAATGCAATATCAATACTTTCTTGTAAGTCTTTCTTTACATCTTCCATTAAATTTTCATAAGGCTTATTTTCTCTATTGTGCATTAATATTATAGGAGTATCATACTTTGCTGCAATACTTGCAATATTTTTATCATATTTAGCTCCCCAAATATCATTAATTATATCTGCTCCAGCCTTAATTGCTGCTTCTGCTGTTTTACTTTTATATGTATCAATTGAAATAGTAATATCTAATTCCTTCTTTATAGCTTCAATTATAGGAACTACTCTTTTTATTTCTTCATCTTCTGAAACATATTCTGCACCCGGTCTTGTTGATTCTCCACCAACATCAATTATATCAGCACCGTCTTCCACCAATTTCTTTGCTTGTATTACTGCTGCTTCTATTTCATTAAACTTTCCACCATCTGAAAATGAATCAGGTGTTACATTTAATATTCCCATAATATATGTTCTATCACCTAATTTATATTCTTTATTTCCTATTCTCAAACACGTATCCTCCTCATTAATATGCTACTTTAAAGTTTTTCTTTTCTTTACTCCAGTAACACTCTTTCTCAGCTTTACAATTAAAACATTGTCTTGATAATTTATCTGCTCTATAAATTATTTCTTCTAGCTTATTATCGCTTTTGCTTCTATGATTTGCTATTCCATTAAGAATAATATTAACTTCTTCTTTATCAAATTTAGTTTCACTTAATATTTCTTTACTCATTTCAACACTTGCTAAATCATGATTTGTTCCATCTTCATATTGCTTTACTCTTCCTATATCATGCAATAATCCTATAGCATAAATAACTTCCTTAGAAATCTCTATATTTTCTTCTAACACCATAATATAAGCAATTCTAGCAACATCTATAAAGTGTTCTATAGTATGATTGCAAAATTCCCTATCTTTTTCATAAAGCTTTAATTTTTCTAAAGATTCTTTATACAGCTTATTATTAAGTATCTTATCTATATTCTCCATTACTATACCTTTCTACCAAGTCAATAATTACTAGTTAAAATTAACTAATCTCCTATTTAGCTATTAACTCTTAACTATTAACTACTAAAGACTATTTTATAAAATTCATAACTTCTCTTCTTAAATCTATATTTTCTCTAAATACACCTCTATATGTAGTAGTTACAGTCTTTGCTCCTGGCTTTTTAACACCTCTCATAGTCATACAAGTATGTTCTGCTTCAATTACAACCATAGCCCCTTCAGCATCTAAATATTCCATTATTGCATCTGCAATTTCAGTAGTAAGCTTTTCTTGTAACTGTGGTTTTTTTGCATAAACTTCAACTGTTCTTGCTAGCTTAGATAATCCTGCAACCTTTCCTTTTGGTATATATGCAATGTGAGCCTTACCGAAGAAAGGTACTAAATGATGTTCGCACATTGAAAAGAATGTTATATCTTTTTCTAATACTAAATCATTATTTTCTACACTAAATGTTTTAGATAATACATCCTTAGCATCTTTACCTATTCCATCAAATATCTCCATATACATACGAGCTATTCTATCAGGTGTTTCAATTAATCCTTCTCTATTAACATCTTCTCCAATTCCTTCTAAAATTAACTTTACACCTTCCATTATCATTTCTTTATTCATCTTTCTGCGCCTCCATTTATTGCTTTTTCATATTGCTCTTTAATTTCTTGTGTTATTTTACAATTAAAATTTCTATTTCCTATCTTTGCACATTTTATAACCCCAACTAATGAATTTGTAAAAAATAGTTCATCACTATTTAATAGCTCTTCCTTTGTTATATTTTTTTCAATAACTTCAAAGTTATCAATTATCCATTTTCTGATTATTCCCGGTAATAATCCATTTCTGATATCAGGAGTATATATTATTTTATCCTTAATCATAAAGATATTGCTTGTACAGCCTTCACATATATAACCTTTTTCATTTATAAAAATAGCTTCATTAAATCCATTTTTTTGACATACTTCATATTCTATAATATTTTCTAAATAATTTAAAGTTTTAAAATTAACTATCCTTGACGTAGAATTTCTTAAAACATTTGTAAAATAAGCTATAAATCCCTTTTCATAATGTTCTTTTTGATATTTTATTTCTCTCTCAGAAAATATCAAATTTTCTTCTGTAACTGTTATTTTTAGTGCTTTATTTTTTATATTTTTTCTTCTTATAAAGTCACTAACATAGTCAATTTCAACTTCTTCACCAATATTAAGTTCGTTAATTGAATTATTTAACCTCTTAATATGTTCTTCTAAAAAAATTGCCTCTTCTTTTACTAGTATTGTTTCAAAGACACCTTTGCCAAAGAATAATCCATTATCAATTCTTATACTTTCATTTCCATATGTTATCTTTCTCATATCAAACTACCTTTTATAACACTCTCATTAATGCTTTTGCTTTGTCTAAAGTTTCATTATACTCATCTTCTTCTATAGAGTCATAAGTAATTCCTCCACCAACACCAAAATAAGCTTTATTTTCTTTTTTTAATATTGATCTAATCACTATATTAAAATCACAATTGCCTCTAAAATCAAAATATCCTATAACACCTGTATAAATATTTCTCTTTAATCCCTCAAGCTCTTCTATTATTTCCATTGCTCTTATTTTAGGTGTACCTGTAATTGATCCCCCAGGAAAACACTCTTTAATACATTTTACTGCAGATACATTCTCCTTTAATTCTCCCTCAACTGTTGATACAAGGTGAAATACAGTTGCATATTCTTCAAGCTTAAAATTTTCTGTTACTTTAACACTATGCGGCTTACATACCTTACTAAAATCATTTCGTTCTAAATCTACAACCATAAGTAATTCAGCCTTATCTTTTTCACTATTTATCAGCTCTAATTTATTTCTTTCATCTTCTTCAAAAGAATTCCCTCTAGGTCTTGTCCCCTTTATAGGTCTTGTATGAGCCTTATTATCCTTTACTTGTATAAATCTCTCTGGGGATGAACTTATTATTTGAAAATCTTTAAAATTTAAAAATGCAGAAAATGGAGCTTTATTTATACTTCTAAGCTTTTTATAAATAGAAAAAGACTCTTCATCATTTTCACACCAAAATCTTTGAGTCATATTTGCTATATATACATCACCAGATTTTATATAATCTTTCAATGTTGAAATAGCGTTTTTATAATCTTCTTTTATAAAATTGGAGTAAAATTTATTCTCACTTTTCTCACTTACTATTTCCTCTTCTATTTTGTTACACTCATGTATTTTTCTTAAGATTTTATGTATTCTTTCATCGTTACCATCTATATCCGTTACATATTTTTTATTATTTTCTAAATCAAATATTATTAAATTCTTATAAAAAACAAATCTAATATCTGGAATAATAAAATCCTCTTCAGATGTATCTGGTAACTTTTCTAACATTCTTCCTGCATCATATGAAATATATCCAATTGCTCCAAATAAAAAAGGAATATCATTATCTATAGTGCATTTATATTTATCAACTAGGCTTTCTAAAACCTCAAATGGTTCGCCTTGAACTACTTTTCCATCAATATATGATTTTGAGTTTATAGCTTCAAAAATCATAAAATCATTTAATCCGATAAATGAATATTTTGATAATTTTTTATCTTCTTTTGAACTATCTAATAATATTGAATTTTTATCTTTTTTAAAAAAATTGTAAACTTCAAAAGCATTTAGTTCACTACTAAACTCCCTTATCCTTAACACATTTGTCCCCCTAACTGCATTCCATTATAGCACTATTTTTCTCTTTGTATTTTTTAGTTATATTTATAAAATTTTGCAGTATCTTATGTCCTTCTTCTGTCATCTCTGCTTCAGGATGAAATTGAACCCCATAAATATCATAATCCTTATGTTTTATTCCCATGATAACTTCATCTTCAGTTTCACTTGTAATTTCTAAACACTCTGGCAAATCTGCTTTATCAACTATTAATGAATGATATCTTGTAACTCTTAATGGATTTTTCACATTTATAAATAAATCATCTTCATTATGATTTATGTAAAACATTTTACCGTGAACAGGCTCTTTTCCCTTTTTAATATTAGCATTAAAATACTCTCCTATACATTGATGTCCTAAGCATATACCTAATATAGGTAACTTACCTTTAAAATTATCTATTATTTCTAAACTTAATCCAGCTTCCTTTGGCGATTTTGGACCAGGTGAAATTACTATCCCATCAATCTTCATATTTTTTATATCTTCAATTTCAATTTTATCATTTCTAAATACTTTTATTTCTTCACCTAATTCTTCAAAATATCTAACTAGGTTATATACAAATGAATCGTAATTATCTATCATTAATAACATACTTTTCTCCTACTATTTTTAATCTAATACTTATTATATATTTTTTTTCATAAATACATAAATTAATAATAGTTGATTTTTCTTAAAATTTAATTTACAACTAATCTATTTCTTAATTATTGCATTATTAATGAATAAATTATATCATAGCTTTATATACTACAAAACATTTACTTGAAAGGAGTCTTAATTTTATTATGATTAAATGCGATTTACATACACATTCTACTGCTTCTGATGGTAGATATTCACCTAGTGAGGTTGTTAAAAAGGCCTTTGAAAGAGGTGTTAAATATTTAGCATTAACAGATCACGATACAGTATCTGGAATTGAGGAAGCTAATGCTGAAGCAGAAAAATTAGATATTCATTTCATTCCTGGAGTAGAATTATCTACTACATCTAAAGGTGAAACAGTTCATATACTCGGATATTTCAAAGGTGATGATTATAAAAATCCAGACTTAAATCATTTCTTAGAAGACTTAAAAACTAAAAGAATTGAACGTGCACATGAAATTGTGAGAAGACTAAAAAAATTTAATGATATTGAAATAGATGTTAATGATGTTTTGAAAAATGGAAAAGATACTATTGCTAGACCACATATAGCTAAAGCAATCATGGATGCAGGATATAATTATACAAAAGAATATATTTTCGATAACTTTATAGGAGATCATTGTCCTGCTTACGTTCCAGCAAACAAATTAGATGCAGAAGAAGGTATTAAGTTATTAAGAAGCTATAATGCTATTGTAGTCTTAGCTCATCCAGTTTTATTAAAAAAGCTTAATGTTTTAGATGTTCTTCATTTAGACTTTGATGGTATTGAAGGTATCTACGGACTTAATACACCTGAAGATACTAAAAATTTCTTAAAGATAGTAGATCAAAAGAATATAATAACTTCATGTGGATCAGATTCTCATGGTTATGAAGGCGATGATAAAAAACATGGTATATTAGGTTCTATGTCTATTGAAGAAGAACGTTTAAAAAAATTCCTAGATAAACTTAATTGTAATTAATTTTTAATATTTACGTTTATCAATTGACAATGTCATATAACAAATAACATTTAATCTTAAACTTAAATGAGGTATGAAGAAGCTGTTTAAAACAAAACCTTCATACCTCATCAACATATATATTCTCTAATACTATTACTTTCAAATATTAATATAATAATTTTTATTATATCACTTCATTCCAAGTAGGAATTGAATCTAATGTAACTATCTTTGTAATTATATATATCCTACCTTATTTCATTTCAAATAAATTTAGGTGCCGATTATATCGACACCTTTTAATTATTCCTCTACTAAAAATGCTTTATATCCATTCTTAGTTTCAAAAATATCTACTTTACTAGAAACTTCCCATGGTGCATGCATATTTTGTAATGCTACACCACAATCTATTACTTCCATATTATATTGAGCTAAAATATAGGCAATTGTACCTCCGCCTCCTTGATCAACTTTACCAAGTTCAGCTGTTTGATAAGATACATTGTTTTTATCCATTATTTTTCTTAACCATGCAATAAATTCAGGATTTGCATCATTACAACCACTCTTACCTCTTGCACCAGTATATTTACTAAATACTAACCCCTTTGCAAAGTAAGCAGTATTCTTCTTTTCGCATGCTCCTGGATAATTTGGATCATATGCAGCTGTAACATCAGCTGATAACATCAATGAATTTTGAAGAGCTCTCTTAAGCTTTAATTCACTATATTCTCCCATTCTATCCATAACTTCTGCTACAGAATTTTCAAAGAATCTAGATTGCATTCCTGTTGCACCAATGCTTCCAACTTCTTCTTTATCTACTAATAAAATTACAGATGTTTTTTCTACAGAATCAACTTCTAGTAATGCCATTAAAGATGTATATGCACAAATTCTATCATCTTGCCCATATCCCATTACCATACTCTTGTCTAATCCTAAATCTCTAGCCTTTCCAGCAGGTACAACTTCAAATTCAGCAGAAATAAAATCTTCTTCTTCAAAGTCATATTTATCCTTTAAAAGAACTAAAATATTTTCCTTCACAGCATCTTTTTCTTTTCCTTCTAGTGGAATATTCCCAACTAAAACATTTAAATCTTCTCCAGCAATTACTTCATTTGCTTTCTTTTGTAATTGCTCTCCTGATAAGTGAACTAAAAGATCTGAAATTCCTAGTACTGGATCATTGTCATCTTCTCCAATAACTACATTTATTTTTGTTCCATCTTTTTTTACTACAACCCCATGTAATGCAAGTGGTAATGTAACCCATTGATATTTTTTAACTCCACCATAATAATGAGTATCCATTAATGCTAAATTTCCATCCTCATATAATGGGTTTTGTTTTAAATCTATTCTTGGTGAATCTACATGAGAACCTATTATTCTCATTCCATTTTCTATACTATCATTTCCAATTAAGTATAAAGCTAAAGTTTTATCCTTATTATTAGCATAAACTTTATCCCCTGCCTTTATCTCTTCATTGTTTTTGATTATATCAGCTAAATTTCTATATCCCTTTTCTTCTGCAAGCCTAATAGCTTCATGTATACATTCTCTTTCAGTCTTTCCCACTGATAAATAATTCTTGTACCCTTCACAGAAATCAAAAATTTTCTCTCTTTCTGCACCACTATATTTTAACCATGCATTATTTTTTATTTCATTACTCATATAACTAGCCCTCCTTATTCTTCCTCGTTAATTTCACACATTCTTTGCTCTATAATATCTACCGGAGTAACATCTGACATTAATGAATGCCTGTAATTACCTGCTGCTGCTTCTATAATAACAGCAATATTTCTTCCTGGCCTTACAGGTACTCTTAACCTTCTAACCTTTACTCCTAATATTTCTTGTGTTTCTTTATCGATTCCTAACCTATCATAATCACCATCATCTTTCCAATGCTCAAAATGCATTAAAAGATTTATATCCTTTGAAGGCAAAATAGAGCTTAATCCATATAATGAAGAAATATCAATTATACCTATTCCTCTTACCTCTAACATACCTATTGTTATTCTTGGTGATGTACCAATAAGGCTCCCATCTATTTCTTTTATATCAACAGCATCATCTGATACTAATCTATGTCCTCTCTTAATTAACTCAAGTGCAGTCTCGCTTTTGCCAATTCCACTTTCGCCAGTAATTAAAATACCTATACCATATACGTCAACCAACACACCATGCAATCTTGTTTCTGGTGCAAGCTTTCCTGCTAAATACATAGTTAGCTTACTTATAAACTTTGTCGTAACAACGTTTGTCCTTAAAAGCCATGTTTTGCTTTTTTTAGCTACCTTTAAGAATTCACTATGCGGTTCTAAGCCTCTAGTCATAATGACACATTTTGAATTGAAACTAAAATATTTATTAACCCTTTTTCTCATTAGTTCAATTCCCATATCATCTAAAAAGCTCCATTCAGCTTTACCAATAACCTGTATTCTTTCTGGTGCAAAGTAATTATAAAAACCAGCTAACTGTAAACCAGGTCTATTTATATCGTTAACAGGTATTTTTACATCCTTTTCGCCTTCAACTAAAACTTCTAAATCAAAATCTGATATTAATTTCTCTACAGTAACTGACAATATTAATCACCCTCTATTTTTTCTTATTCTTAAGTTCAACACCCTCTAATTGCGCTCTAAGATTTGCCTTATAACTATCTATATATCTTCTTCTTAGAATTTGTTGTTCTTCCTTTTCTAATTCTGTTAATCCTTCTTCCTTACTCTTCTTATATAATTCATTAATTCTAACTACTACATCATCCATTTTTGCTTTTGTATAATCCATTTTTTACTTCCTTTCTCCTTATAAACAATTTAAAATCTTACTAATACTTATTTTACATTTATTTCTTTTTAATATCAACTCAAAGATTTAATATTTAATTTTTAACTTTTTTTCGCCAAATTAATTACATATATCATTTATAATTACATATTTTAGTCTTTACAATTTTAAAATTAAGATACATACAAGTATATGTAATCACTTTTTGTATTTTTTTGTATATATTAAATAATTTACTTCCTTTGTTCATATGATATAATAATTCATATACTGTTAAAAAATTACAAAGGAGGTATTTTTATGAATAAAAAGCAACTAAAAAGGACAATTGTTATAGAAAAATTAACTTTAAACTTTCTTTTAAAATTTTTATCCCCAACAAATTCTCTTATTGTATACATATCTCAAATATTAGACAAGCACGTATGGAGATATCAACATCTCATATATAAAAATTATAAAAAGAAACATTCAAGAAAATATGCTATCAAAAAGTCAAAAGCTGCTTAGAATAAAAAAAACACCTCATATAAATGAGGTGTTTATTTTAAAACTATCTCCCAACATGCCGGTCGCTTAAATATTCACACCTGCAGCTCGCAGGTGGGTTCTGCTCAACTTGCTTCAGCCATCTTCTACTAAATCGGAAGCCCGACATCCACAAATGTGTTGCAAATCCCGTAAATATAATGTAGGTTGAACATCATAAGCTAAACGCACATCTCAGGATTTCATGATTTAATTATATCAAATTTTAATCAAAATGCAATGTAAATATTAACCTATTTTTTCTTTTATTTAGACAAATATTCTCTTACAACTTCTTCAATAGCAACATTACTTTCTTCTTCTGTAAATAATGCCATAAATTGAACATAATCACTTGTTTTCTCAGTCATTTGGAATGCCATCATTTCTCCTTCAAGATCAAGAGATTCGATTATTTCCTCAATTACTTCTAAAACTTCATCATTTGCAAAATCATAAAGATATGGGAAATAGTATTCACTATACCATTTAGCACTAAATTCCTCTTCTTTACTTTCTTCATTTGCATAAGCTTTTGCGGCATCTTGTAAATCTTTATCAAAATCAAAGTAGAAATTCACTAAAATATATTCTTCTGTATTTTTTAAAACTTCTACATCTGATAAATCATTTTCTTTTAAAATCTTAACAATTTCTAATTCTTGCACAGTTCTTTCTCCTCATACTATTAGTATAATAGTTTATTATATTCTTTTTTAACAGCTATGAACTCTTTATCATCTTCAACTAAATTCAATTCTTGCTTACCATCTACTTCGTCAATTCTAAATACGTAAATATCTTCACTATCTTTTTCTTCTACTGGTGCTAACAGTAAGTACTCCTGTTCACCTAAAAAAATTCTTGCAACTGCTTCAAATTCAACTTTATTTCCGTTTTCATCTAAAAAAGTCATGATTTTAACTTCTTCATTTTCGCTCTTTTTTATATTTTCACTCATTTTTATATTTTCACTCATTTATTGATTCTCCTTTATTTATACACTATTCTATTTTATAACTCTTTTAATATACTACATAAGATTATCACAGTAAAGCCTAGCATTACAACACTTGGATATATAAGAGCTAACCTTCCTTATAGTAGCATCTTTTCTTACATGTACACAAACTAATTTTCTACATTTACTACAATATATCTTATATTTATATTTTTTATTATTATTTTCTTCATTAAAATATTTAAAAGTAGTGTTATCTGAGATACCACTAGCTAAGCAACATTTCTTAAAAAATTTATTATGACCATTGCTTTTATTTGTGCTCAAATCGCAATAATAATGTAAATATTCATGAATTATTACTTCTCTAACCACTTCTTTTGAGTAACTACCATTTATTAATGTATAAGCAAAAACAAACTTAATTGGTATAATATTATTCCCATTACGTTTATAAAAAAATGCTCCCATTCTTTTTGTAGCTCTTTTTGATATTTCAATTTTTATATTACATGGATAATTCCATCTACTAGCTATTTCATCAATAACTAATTTTATATCATCTACTGTCCATATCTTGTGCATTTATTACTCCTAGACATAGCATACTATTTTTTAGTATACTTTTATTTTAGTAATGAATTTATAATTTTATTTGAATATAATATATATTTTTTTAATAAAAATAATTAGGTGATTTTTATGAGTAATACTATAAACAACATTTTTTCAAATTACAAGCCTTATATTAATGGTTGGGAAAACTTCAAACGTGCCTCAGTTACAATTCCAATTGTTAATTACAATGATGAACCCCACATTTTATTTGAAATTAGGGCTAAAACACTTCGAAGCCAACCAAGTGAAATTTGCTTTCCTGGGGGTAAAATAGAAAAAGATGAACATCCATTAGATACTGCAATAAGAGAAACATGCGAAGAAATTGGGCTTTGTGAAAATGATATAAATATTATATCTCCTTTAGATTTATTTATTTCTCCATTTGATATACTAATTCATCCTTATTTAATAACAATAAATAATTTAAACAATTTATCCATTAACTCTACTGAAGTTGAAAAGGTTTTTTTAGTTCCTTTACAATACTTATTAAATCATAAGCCTACTAAATATATTAATAAAGTTAATATAACACCTCATGATAATTTTCCTTATGATTTAATTCCAAGCAAGCAAGATTATAAATTTAAAACAGGTTCCTATGAAATTTTGTTTTATACTTATAATGAGTATGTTATTTGGGGACTTACTGCAAAAATTTTATTTAACTTTTTATCAATTTTAAAACAAAGTAACTATCAAGTATAACCTTGATAGTTACTTAAAATTTATATTTTATTTATTGTATATCAGTTGCTGCTTCAGTATTATCCTCTTGTACATTTAAATCATTATTATCATTTGCTTTACCTGCTTCTTCTAAAGAGGATTCACTATTATTATCTATATTACCTCTTAAAGATAAATTCTCGAAAGAATTAGTAATAATATACTGTCCATCACCAACTTGTATAAATTTAATAGCTACAGTGTCTCCAACTTGTGTTAAAGCAACTTCTCTTGATGTTTCAGTTGATACAGTAAAGAAATTATCTTGTCCTTTTAATTTAATATCATAAATACTTGTTCCTTCTTTAACTACTAAACCAATCCTTTCAACTTCACCTGATAAAGCTTCTTCACTATTACTTCCTTCTAAAGAAATATTTGTATTAGTTAACGCTTCTAAATATCTGTTTAGAGTTGATTGCAATGTATCTCCAACTGCCACTGTATTATAATTCTTTACATTTACCATAGCATATTGTTTAACAAGTCCATTTGAATCCTTTAAAGTCATGAAATAAGTTGGTTCAGATTGTATATTAATTAAATATGGGAACGTTGCTGTATAACCATATTGTTGTACTTTTCCTTCTGCCGACTTCATACTTGCACTTTCTGTGGCACCAGCAGTCTTATACATTGTAGTTTCACCAGTTCTAGTATTAGTTAACATAAATCCAACTAACCCCTCATCATTACCTACAGAAGTAATTCCTGTATAATAGTAACAAATATCATCGTTAAATATAATATTCATACCTGGAGTAGTTTTTAATTTATCTTTATCACTAAAGTTAAATATACCATGAACTAATTCTCCCCACTTATTTAAATAATTATTTATATAACTTGTAGGCTGTATTCTATCTACCCAGCTTGGTGTATTTTCAATATCATAAATATTAGTTTCACCTGTTTGAGCATCTATTATTTCTGTTCCTATAGCTTTTTGTTCTGTTAATCCTACTGCATTATCATATCTTGTTATTACCCAGTAAGGTCTTCCATCATCATCTAGTTCAAAAGTATAATCAGTATGACCTGCTGTCATATCTTTTAAATAAGCATGTCTATCTAAATCACTAAATAAATATGCTGATGGAATATATTTTAAATGTATTTCTTCCCCATTTAATTCAGTTACCAATTGTACATCATTTTGATTTGTAGCACTAACTTTTATATATCCTTTAGTTCCCTCATGATTAGTTAACCATTTGAAAAATGAAGAATGCTCTAATGGTCCAACATAATAAAGCTCACCATTCACACTTTGCAATGATAAATCCCCTATTGTAACTTGACTTCCTAAGCTAGGTATCTCCCCTAACTTTTTATCAGCAAGCTTATAAGCTAACTCCTTATCTATAATTGGTAATTGATTTAAATCCATATGCTCTATCTTGCTTGTAAACTCGATTTCTTCAACATCTCCAATTAAATTTCTATGAGCACTTGGCATTATAATTGGACTAAACCCTACCATTGCTACAACATATAGAATCCCTACTATAATACCGCTAGTTATGTATTTTTTATTTAATGTAATTACACCATATCCAATTGTACATAATACAAACGGTATTATTAAGACTGCACAACTTAATGAAAAATCAAAAATTAGTTTACTATTAAATAATAATAGTATTCCAATTACTATATAACTCCCTATTAGCCATTTTAGATATTGTTTTAAACTTCCTTGTACTTTCATTTTTATCCCTCCATATGAATATTATATTATCTTATTTAATCGAATGCAATACTTTTTAAAAAGTTTATTTCTATACTTTAAAAAGGTATTTATTAACCTTTGTATTCAGTTTAAATTTTTCATACCAGATTATATAATCTTTTCCTCTATAAAAAATTCATATATATATTATTGACTTAATAGAAATATAATTCGCTTATTTATATAGGTTTTATTATCTAGCCATTGAACTTTTCTTATCATTTCTTACACTGAATTTATATACTATGAATATACTATTATAAGAAATCACACTAGGGGGAGATAAAATGATTGAGAAACCGGTATATATAATAACCTTTGATTCCGCAAACTATAGCATGTATTTATATAAATTACTAAAAGAACAATCAATAAAAATTTATATGATTCAAACCCCTTGTTGCCTTTCAGCAGGCTGTGCACGTTCTATTGAAGTATCTGAAGATAAAATAGATAATGTTATAGAAATTATAAAAGATAAAAATGCACCTATTCGTGCAATTCATAAAAAATATGTCAATACAAAAACAAAACGATATGTTTATGAAAAAATTGACATTTAATTATCAATAATATAAATTAGGAGGATTTATGATATATTTAGATAATGCTGCAACAACCTTTCCAAAACCAGCAGAAGTATATAATTCTGTAGATGACTGCTTGCGAAATTATTGTGCTAACCCTGGCAGAGGATCTCATAATTTATCAATTCAATGCGAGGTCAAAATATTTGATTGTAGAGAAAGGCTTTCTAAGTTATTAAATATAGAAAATCCTCTAAACATAGTGTTTACCTCAAATACTACTGAGGCTTTAAATTTAGCTATTAAAGGTATATTAAAACCTGGAGATCATGCTATAACAACAATGATTGAGCATAATTCAGTATTACGTCCATTATATACATTAAGAAAAAATAATGTTGAAACAACAATAATTCCTGTTAATTCACTAGGATATTTAGATATAAACGATATAAAAAAATCTGTAAAAAAAAATACTAAAGCCATAATAATAAATCATGGTTCTAATGTTTTGGGTACAGTTCAAAATATTGAGGCCATTGGAAATTTAGCTAAATCATTAGGAATTTTCTTAATAGTCGATGCTGCTCAAACAATTGGTTATATCGATATAGATGTAAAGAAAATGAACATAGATTTATTAGCTTTTCCTGGTCATAAATCTTTATTTGGATTACAAGGAACAGGTGGTTTATACATTTCCGATAATATAGATATTCCTTCATTAAAGGAAGGTGGTACCGGAAGTAATTCTGACTCATTTATTCAACCTAACTTTTTGCCAGATAAGTTTGAAAGTGGTACTTTAAACACCCCTGGAATAATAGGATTAAATGAAGGTGTAAAATTTATTTTATCTAAAGGACTTAGTAATATTAGGCATCACGAAACTGAACTTATGGTGTATTTAACCAATGAATTACAAAGCTTATCCTTCGTAAAGCTCTATGGAGAAACAAACCCTTTACTAAAAACTCCAGTATTATCATTTAATATTGATAACCGCGATAGTTCTGAAGTTGGGCAATATTTAAACTCATTAAACATTTACGTACGCACTAGCTATCATTGTGCTCCTCTTATTCATAAAATAATTGGCACAGAAGGCATAGGCACTGTTAGGGTTAGTCCTGGATATTTTAATAATTTTAATGATATAGAAAGTTTTATAGTTGCAATTAGAAATTTATATAATAAGTAATAAATAATTATAATCTTATTCTATCTAGTAATACTATAGATAATTGAGAATGTAGATAATTTTGTGTAATATAACCTCTTATAAATCAAATATTACTGGAAATTTTGATTCCCAGTAATATTTTTTATTATCTCTAAATACTAATTTTATATTTTGGCATACTATAAAATAAAGGGAGATATATTCCCCCTTTATTTTTATATATTAAATTACTAACTACATAAATCCATTTCTAAGAATTCTATTTAATTCTCTTACTTTATTATTTAACACTTTTATTTCATTTACATATATAGCTTTTTCTTCTTTTGCATTTTCAATAATATCATTTAACTTGCTTAATTGGAGCTTTAATTCATCAATCTCATCCACATATTCTTTATTTTCTATCTTTATTTTATTAAGAAGCTTATTTAATCTACTAACTTCTTCACTGTTTTTTTCCTTTAATTGATCATTCATTTCATTTACTCTATTTATTTCTTCTTTATTTTCAGTTAATATATTATTAAGCTCTTCTATTTTATTATTGTAATCTTTAATATCATTTTCATATTTATTTATAGCTTTATTTAATTTTCCTATTTCTTCTAAATTGATATCTATAGTTTCTTTATCAATTTCCTTATTACTTTCTAACTCCTGTATTCTATTATTGTAATACTTTTGATCATTTTCATATTTACTTATAGATGCACTTAAAAACTTAATCTTTTCTAAATTTTCTTCTATTATCTTTTTATCAATTTCCTTATTATTTTCTAATGTTTGTATTATATTATTACAATATTCATTTTCATGCTTATACTTACTTATACTTTGTTTCAAGCTTTCTATTTCATTTACTTTACTTTCAATTTCTATATTAACCTCTTCTTTTTCTCTTTCTAGTTCTCTAATTTCATTTTCATATGTATATAACATGTCTTGTCTTTCAATCAATAATGATTCAAATTCACTTATTTTTATATTCTTCTCTTCTAATTGATCATTTAAATCATCTATATTATTTAATAGTTCTTCTCTATCATCATCAAATTGTGTAAATTTACTCATAAATTTATTAATAATTTCCTCATAACCTGTTATTTTGTCTATAAGCTTATCCACATATTCCTTATCTATTGTCTTTTCTTTCATTTCATTTTTCAACTCTTCTTCTGTCATTATTACATCACTTTCTATAGATTCACTTTCTACAGAATCACTCTGCTCTTGAGGTAATTCAATTACCTTTTCTACCTTAATTTTTTCTGCATTATTTTCAATTAAATCTATATCAGTATATAATTCACCTTCAATTGTTTTAATAATAATTATTGTATTCTTTAAAATTTTTCTATCTGTTTCAAAATAATATTTTTCTATACTATCTACATTCTGTAAATTTACTTCTAAACTTAATTTAGCCTCGCCCTTACTATTAACTTCTCTTATCTTAGCATTTTTTTCATCTATAGTTATTATATTAAGCCTATCATCACCAATTATAGATATGTCAGTATACTTTGCATTTTCTGTCATCTCATCTATAATTCTTTTTCTTATATCATTCTCCCCAACACCAAATACTAAGTTTATATTATTACTTTTTCTAAAAGTATAAGTATATGCTATATGTTTATTATTTTTTATAAAATTAATATCTTCTATTAATTTCGGATATGCATCTAATACTATAAAATCAGACCAATTATTCTTTTTTTCATCAAATAATCTATACCCAATATAATTAGGTGTTCCTAATTTTACATACGCTACCAATAACTTATTATCTTTAACATTTAAAATATATGGTATTTCTGGATTAACATCTAAAGTATCCATACTGATATCAGCTGATAGTAATAATTTATTATTTAGCCTTCTAAAACATAATACATTTACATTATTTACTTCTTTAATATAAAAAATATTTAACATATTATTTAAGGATGCTATTTGAATTGATTTATATTTTGATACTAACTTAGTTAATAAAATTGGACTTTGAAGCTCATCATCAATTAATTTGCATAAGATTAAATCTCCATTTAAATTAATATAAATGATTGCTATACTATTATCTAAATTTAAAATTACATTATTTAAAATTTTGCAGTCATTTATTAAAGATTTTTCATAAATTAATTGATGTTCTTTATATTGTGATATAAATATCTCTTTATCATTTCTATAAAAACAATTTATTTTATCTTCTTGTTCAATACAAAACCTTTCCAAATCATATACTTTCATTTTATTCCCCCACAATATTCCTATTATAAGCTATGCTTAATTAAAAATATTTGATACTTGTTATCTTTTATTTAACAATTCACCTATTAATCTATCTTTTTCATCAATTATTTTATTTAATTCATTAATTCTTCTTAAATATTCATTATATCTCTTATTATATTTTCTAGTTAGTTCACTAATTTTATTTATATACTTAATTTTATTTTCAATAGTATTTTCACCACTTATATTTATTAGGTTATTTTCACTTTGAATATTATTATTATTTTCACTATAAATATAATTTGTAATAATATTAGCATTAAAATAAGTATTGATTTTTTCTGCCTTATTATTTATTACCTTAATAATTGAAGCACTTATTGGTTTATTTTTATATAAATTAAAATTCCACTCTTTTAAGTTTTCTGATTTTGCTGTATTAATTCCTTTTTCATCTTTCCAAACAACATATACTTTATTCATAAATGTTGATATTATTGGATCCTTTATATTTTTAGGTAAATCTAAGCTTATTTCACCTTTTAATACTTCATCAACTTTATCTAAATTTATATTCCTAAATTTTAATTCTAAATTATTGCTTACTTTTTTACTATAGAACAATATTGGTTGTTGTTCATATGTTATTAATGAAATATTTTTAGCATTTGCCAAGTTAAAACTTGTCGTAATATTTTCATTTAATAAATCATAAATAACATATTCATGATTTGGATTTTCTTCACAAAGTAATATATATGCCATATCCTCATAGGAATAAACCATATATGGTTTGCTGCTGCCGCTAGAAGTTCCATCTGATATTATTCTTAAGTTATTTGATGCTGCTATTTTATTATTATAAATTAATGCCTTAGTTTTAGTTTTATTCCATCCTCTAAAAATTAGATTAATTTGCTCTTTATTTTTGATGTTCATTTCTAATAAATCAATACTATTACAATACTTACTTGTCTCCATAGAAAAATGTTTTTTTAACTTTATTTCTTCATTATATTTTAAACATATTTCTATTAGTGAAATTCTATATGTTTTATCATAAAATGCTATCCATATAGAGTTATTAAAATATTCTAAACAATAATCTTCTATCCCACTACTCAACTCTAGTACTTTATTTGATACTGAACAATATAAATTGTTTTGATCCATAAAAATTTTATAAATCTCTTCTTCATAATTAATGAATTTTACTTTTTTAATCATAATATCACCTTAAATTATTCTATAGTAAAAATATGTATTTATTTTTATGAATATGTATTAAATTTATTGATAATGAGAGTATAAAAGTATTTTTCACAATTTATTATCCCCCTCATATTATAGTATTAGATTAATCTTAATCTAGAATTTAAGGAGGATATATATATGTCACAAGACAATTTTAATGTTGTTCAATCTGATACACTCTATGATGAGTGTTTAATAGCTAAAAAAATATATGGAAGATGTAAACAACAAGACTGCTTAAAACCAATATGTGGTCCAATGATGCCACCTCCAATGCCATGCAGTATGGATTGCTCTGATTCATCAGATGATCCAGGACCAGTAATGCCGGATCCTTGTCAAATCATTCCTATACCTTCTAGTATGTTAAATGCAGAAAGTTTATCAAGTGCTAGCGGAAGTCCAATTATTGGTACAATTACTCAAGGAAATACTATTATTTTTGATAGTACAGTAAAAAGTCTTTCTTTAACTAATTTTGCAACTAGTATTGCTGCCAAAGTAAATCCTCAAGGTCAATTTAATATTCCTGGATTTTATGATGTTGTAGTAACTTATACTTTCACTTACTATTTACAATTATTAGATAGTTCTGGTAATGTTTTAGCAGTAACAGTAACTGGTGGACCTTCTGATCTACCTGATAATACTATTCCAGCTTATACAGTTTATACTAAGAAGATTTCATTAGAAGGTGGTTGTGTAGATGATAATACTACAGTTGTAACCTTCGATTCTATAACTGGTGAAGCTTCACAATCAAATACTAATAATTTACCTGAAGTTTATGTACAAGCAATTGCAAACTCATTAGCAAATACTATTTGTAAATATCCTGTTTCAACTACTCCTGGTACAGCACCTACTGTATACGGCCGTGCTGATATCATAATAGGTTTATTTACAATCATTGAATTATATAGGATTACAAATATGACTGTTGTCACAAGTGACATTGGTGAAATACCTCAATGTCAACCATCAATTGTTAATGATCCTTGTGCAACATTTAATCAACTTTCATTCCCATATGATGATTTTAATCCACCATATAGTAATTGCTAATTTTCTTAGCAAACTTAAGGTATCTATAAGGCAGGATAAAAAAAATCTCTACATGAAGGAATTAATTTCTTTCATGTAGAGATTTTTATTTTTGTTAACATTTACATACAATGTATACTATATACAAAAAGAACAATAAGATAATTACTTTTACCATATATCTTATCGTTCTTATTATTTAAATTAATTCATAAATATATTCTTTGATAACTCATCTTCCGCAATTATATACTCATTATGAAGAGCTCTAGTCAAAGCTACATATAATAATCTTTGATTCAATGTATTATTTGGATAATTCTTTTCTGTTGGATTATAGATAATAGTACCATCAAATTCTAATCCCTTTGTTAAATAAGTCGGAATAATTACTATATCTGTATGTGCTGCTTCTTTCTCATTTCCTTTTATCAAAGTATATTCTAAGTCAGTATACTTCTTCAATTCCTTATCTAAAAGCTTAGCTTCACTATAAGTTTTAGTTATAATTGCAATGCTATGTTTCCCTTGAGAATTTAATCTCTTTACTATTTCATCAATTAACTTTACAGATTCTCTTCTTGATACTGATTTTATAATTTGAGGCTTATCCCCATGTCTTAATACTGGTTTTGCACTCTTTATATTTAATTCTTGTGCTTTTAAAGCTGAATTAGCAAATTCTATTATTTCGACAGTTGAACGATAACTTTGACTTAAAGAAATAAAGGTTGCTTTACCATCAAATACTCCTTCAATTATATCTTCCCATCGTCTAATTCCTTTATAATGATATATTCCTTGAGCTAAATCTCCTACTAAAGTTAATGAGTTTCCTTTAGTCATATTATTGATTAAATATATTTGAAGAGGACTATAATCTTGTGCTTCATCCACAACAATATGCTTAAACTTATTTTTCTCATCTATACCTTCTAGCATCATATGAATATAAAATAATGCTGGTAAGTCATCTTCATCTATTATTCCATTTTCATGATTTCTAATAACATCATTTTTAATATATTCTGCTAATTCTGCAGGAATTCTATTAGCAGTGGCTATTTCAAACACTTGGTCATCTTCAAATAACTTATAATAAATATCACTACAAGTTATACCTCTCCAATGCTTAAAATAATCATTCATTACTTTTTTAGAATCATGGTTAACATGTTCTTTTAAGCTATCTCTTTCGTTATATATTTCTATTAATCTATGTCTTCTTTCTTCACCATCATTCATTCTCTTTTTTATTTCTCTAATTTTCAAATCCCATTCTCTATCAATTTGAATAAGAAGACTCGATATCCTTTCTTTCAATTTTAAACTTAGATATCTTTTTATTTCATCTTTTCTTTTGTTTATAGGATAATTTGAAAGGTCCTTTAAATAAAGTCTCATTATTTCTCTCTTTGAAAATAAGACATAACCTGAAATTAATATATCATCTATTTCTAGTGAACTTCCTTCTAATAGTGCTATGTATCTATCTATTATTGTTTTAAAAGTTAAATTCCCCTTTACTCTAGAGGAATCAATTATAAATTGCTTTTCTACATTATCTTCAATTTCAATAAGTTCTTTTAATTTATCATCCTTAGTTTTAATCTTTCCTCTTAACTTTAACTGTTTCATAACTAGCTCTTGAAATGTTGTTTGCTTCACATCACTCGTTCCCAATGTAGGAAGAATATCTGAAATATAATCTAAAAATAATTTATTTGGTGCTAAAACTAAAATATCTTTACCATCCATAGACTCTCTATATCTATATAGTAAATACGCCAATCTATGTAATGCAACTGTGGTTTTACCCGATCCCGCTGACCCCTGAACTATTATAGGTAAATTTTTAGGCCATCTGATTATATCATTTTGCTCTTTTTGAATTGTTGCAACTACTTCTTTTAGCTTCTTACCACGACTTTCTTCTAAATTAATCTTTAAGAATTCATCAACAAGTCCAGAACCTTCTTCACTATTTATAATAATCTCGTTTGTAGCCTCATCAAAAATTCTATCTATATTTTCATATTTATATAAAAATTTTCTTTTTAAATTCAAATCGCCTTCAATAACTCCCATTGGAGCCCTATAATATGCTTCTCCACCTGTACCACTATAATAAAGATCTGCTATAGGCGCTCGCCAATCTACAACTATTTCTTCACCATCATAAGTTGATGTTATTCCCTTTTTACCTATATATATCTTTTCTTGGTTTCCAAACTTTTCATCAAAATCAACTCTACCAAAGTAAGGATTTTTTATTGCCTCTTCATAATTTTCTATTTCCTTCTTTAAAAGATTATATATCTTTTCTGTATTTTCTTTTTCTTGACTATAACTTCCTTTAGCCTCTTTTGTTACTACTCTTAATTTTTGTTCTATTTCTTCTTGATACTTTTTCTTTTGTTCTACTTCTTTTAATATATCTTTACGCTTTTGTTCAAGAATTTCTTTCTCTAAAGCTAAATTTTCATTCATTTGTTCTCATCACGACCAATCTATTTTTTTCTAATATTTTATGCAACATTTAATAATAATCCACTATCTTTAATTTGTATAGTGATAATTATTTATAGTATTGCCTATTTTAAACACTTTTATTTTGTCTTTTCCAAATTTTATTATATTAAAAATATTAATTACTGTCCAAATCCCTTATTATAACATAAAAAATAGAGATATATAATGAAATATATTAATTTATAACTAATAAATTCATGTGATATCTCTAAATAATAAAATGATTTAATTCTTAAATGAATGTATCGGTGCTGGTATTCTACCACCTCTTTGAATAAAATCGAATGAAGAATATTTATTTACTTGCATTACAGGCGCTCTACCTAATAATCCCCCAAACTCAACCATATCACCAACTTTGCATCCTGGAGCTGGAATTATTCTAACAGCCGTAGTTTTGTTATTTATAACTCCTATTGCACTTTCATCTGCAATCATAGCCGATAATGTCTCTGCAGATGTATCTCCTGGAACTGCAATCATATCTAATCCAACTGAACATATTGCTGTCATTGCCTCAAGTTTTTCTAAATTTAATGATCCATTTAAAACAGCATCTATCATGCCGGCATCTTCAGATACTGGAATAAATGCTCCACTTAACCCGCCAACATGACTACATGCCATTACTCCACCTTTTTTAACTTGGTCATTTAATAATGCAAGCGCAGCTGTGGTTCCATGTGTTCCTACTACTTCTAACCCCATTGCTTCTAATATATGTGCAACAGAATCTCCAATTGCAGGTGTTGGTGCTAATGATAAATCTACTATCCCAAATGGTGTGTCTAATCTTTTTGAAGCTTCATGTGCAACTAATTGTCCAATTCTTGTTATTTTAAATGCTGTCTTTTTAATAGTTTCAGCAACTACATCAAAGCTCTCTCCTTTTACCTTTTCAATAGCTCTTTGAACTACTCCAGGTCCACTTACTCCTACATTAATAACCCTGTCAGCTTCTCCTACCCCATGAAAAGCTCCTGCCATAAAAGGATTATCTTCTACTGCATTTGCAAATACTACAAGCTTTGCACATCCAAACCCCTTTTTATCTGCAGTTAAATCAGCAGTTCTCTTAATAACTTGTCCCATTTCTTTTACTGCATCCATATTAATACCACATCTAGTTGAACCCACATTTACAGATGCACATACTTTGCTTGTTTTTGCTAAGGCTTCTGGAATTGAATTAATTAAAATTCTATCACCTTTAGTATATCCTTTATGTACTAGTGCTGAAAATCCTCCTATAAAATCAATTCCTAATTCATGAGCTGCCTTATCTAATGTTTCTGCAAATTTTACATAATCTGTTTCATCAGTTGCACCTGCTATTATAGAAATTGGTGTAACAGAAACTCTTTTATTAACTATTGGTACTCCAAATTCATTTGCTATTTCGTTTCCTACCTTTACCAAATCTTTAGCACATGTAGTAATTTTATTATATATTTTTTCCCTAGCTTTATCTCCATCACTATCTATACAATCTAAAAGAGAAATTCCCATTGTTATTGTTCTTATATCTAATTTCTCTTCCTCAATCATTTTAATCGTCTCTAAAATATTATTTGCATTCATAATTTTCCTCCATTAAAGCTTATAATTTTATACTGTATACATTGAGTTAAATATTTCTTCTCTTTGTATTTTTACTTCAACACCAAGTTCTTTTCCTTTTAACTCTAAAGCCTTCTTAATTTCTTCAAAATTATTACTGCTTAATTTTAAATCCAACATCATTATCATAGTAAAAAACTCACCCATGATTGTTTGATTAACATCTAAAATATTTATATTTAGCTTTTGTAATTCTGTGCTAACCCCAGCTATAATCCCTACTTTATCCTTGCCTATTACTGTTAATATCGCTTTCATTTTACTCTCTCCCTCATATATTTATAATTTAAGGAATTTTGCCCCATAAATTATATTAATTCTACACTTATATAGAATTATTGTCAATTTAATCCATATAGTTAAATAATAGATTTTTTATCATTTGGAATACTATTATTAAATGAGAGTGTTTTTTATGAGTAAAAATGTTAATTCTATTAATTCATCGCATCTAGCATCTATCGGAAATTTTACAAAACATGCTGTAGAATCTTTTGAAGAAGGCATTGTAAATGAACATAATTATTTAGAAAAAGTTGATAAAAATCTTAAAAGTAAAACTAAATAAAAAAATGATATGAAAAATACCTAGTATTTTTCATATCATTTTGCTTTATATTTCAATTAAAACATTAAATATGTCTTCTTCTAATGACATATTAACTTTACCCTTATATTTTTCAACTATATTTTTGACATTATATAAACCATATCCTCGGCCTGTCCCTTTAGTAGAAAATCTTATTTTTGAAATATCAGCTACCATACTTTTTGTAAGATTATCTACACTGTTAGATACTTCAATTATATATTTTCCTTCATAATACTCAGTTGAAATTTCAATTACTTTTTTCTCACTCTTACTTGCAGCTTCAATTGCATTATTTAATAAGTTGCTTAAAACTACTGTAAGTTCGCTATCATCTAAAGGCACTCCTTCAAGCTGGCTATCAATAAAATAATAGCAATCTATTTCATTTTTTTCAGCTTGATTTATTTTGCTTAATAAAACTGCTTTTAAAATTGTATTTTCTACTTTAGATAAATTATTTAATAAGTTTTTATTTTCAAAAACATTACCTATGTACTTTTTAGCTTTATCCTTTAATTCATCTTCTTTGCATACCTGTATCATACAATATAATATATTTAAATGATTCTTATATTCATGTTCATTAGCCTTCATTTCATCTATTAGCTCTTGTATAAGTGGATTCATACTTTCTTTTATTTCTGAACTTTTTTTCTTTTTATCTTTTTTATAAACATCATAAAAATAAAATACGTTTATTGAAATTATAGCCAAAAAAAGCACTGCAATTTCTGCAATAACACCTTGTTCAATGCTACTATCCCTAAGTAATATTCTATAAACAAATAAAAACATCGCTATATTAATAATAGCTAAAATAAAGTTATTATATGTACTAATAAACTTACTAAACTTCTCAATATTATATTTTTTATTCTTCAGTAATTTAAAAATTAAATAAATCACACAAATAAAATAAATAATTACAACAAATAAATACGGTCCCGTGATATATAAATCCCCCAAGAAACTAATACTTAATATCATGTATATAGATTCTAAAATTGCTACAAAAAAATATGTAAAAACTAATTGTATAATACATATAATAATATTTTCATCATAAATTTTACTAATTATTAAAGAAATACTTATAAGTGTTATTAGCAGGCTTACAATATTCCATGTTTCAATTTTATTAATTATAAAGAATAGACCTGTAGACATAATTGAAATGACTAACCCATTTAATAAATATTTAATTATTTTATCTTTTGCTCCTAAAAAAGCTATGCAATAAATCATTATCATACTTATTGTTTCAATAAAAGTAAATATCGTACCCATTGCAGCCCTCCTTTTCCGTTAAAATTTTACCATATTTCCATTTTTATTAAAAGACATTTTTTTACTATTATACTTTATAATGTATTATTATGTTCATTTTTAGAAAGTTTCTAATATATTTTTTCTTTTTTTCTTTTTTTCTTTCATTTTATACTAAATTTAATGAAAATTATGTTTTTAATGGTATTTAATTTTTATTTATATTATAATTATTAACGTAGTACTTAAGGAGGTATACTTTTGAGTAATAAGTTTATAAAAAAGCAATTAGATTTTATTGTTACTAATATTGAAATAACTGATATTTATGAAATTGATAAAATTAGATATGGTTTAGAAGTATTTTATGGTGAATTTTCTAAACTAATTATTATGATTTTAATTTCATTTATTTTGGACAAATTCTTAGCTTTTGTGTTAATGATTACTTTATTAATGCTAATAAGGCCTTATATTGGCGGAAGTCATGCTAAAAGCTATATAAGTTGTATGATTCAAAGTAATTTATCTTTTATCTTAATATATTACTTAGCCTATTTAATACCTTCACTACATATAATTTTACAATTTATATTTATATTATTATGTATTATGGTCATAAGGAAATTTAAACCTATTAATCCACTAAGAAAAACCGTTAATACACAATTCAAGAATTTAAAATTTAAAAACTTTGTAACAGTTATATTATTAATATGGTTTATTATTTCTAATGTATTTTTACCAAAGTATTATATCAATTGTGGTTTACTAATAATTTTTTATATAATAATAGATTTTTTATGGGAGGTTTGTAAAAATGAAAAAAAAGCTTATGGTTAAATTAGCTGCCTTAATGTGTTTAATTACTGCAACAACTTCAGATATTATGACATTAGCAGCTCCAAATAGTCTTTTCTTATGGGGAGAACCAACTCCACCAAAGAAAAAAAAATAATTAAGTTACCAATAAAAATAAGACAAAGTCAATTGACTTTGTCTTATTTTTTATATACATTTTTATTATCATATAAGATTTTTTTATAAAGTTTGTTCACTATCTTAGAAATATAATACTAATGTTAACAATATTTTCTTCTAAGCTCATTTGTATTTTCCCTTTATACTTATCTACAATAGCTTTAACATTAGCTAATCCATATCCTCTACCTTCACCTTTTGTCGTATACCCCACTTTAAAAATTTGAGTTAAATTTTCTGATTTTAAATTTTCAGTATAATTTTTAACTTCTATCTTATAATATTTTTCATCTTCAGATATATTTATTTCAACTTCCTTTTTATCAATTGATGAAGTTGCCTCAATCGCATTATTTAATAAATTGCTTAATATCACTGTTAATTCTGAATTATCTAATTTTATATCCTTAAAATCACTTAAAACATTATAAGTATATTTTACACCTAATTTCTCAGCTCTTTGAGCCTTATTGTACAATACAGCTTTAATTATTGTATTTTCAATATTTAATAACATAGAAAATTCTTCTGTATCATCAACAATATTCCCTATATATTCTTTTAACTTATCTCTGATTTCCTCAGCAGGAGTGACCTGAGCTATACTCCAAATAGTATTTAGATGATTTTTATATTCATGTTCATTTGCTTTTAATTTACTTATTAAATCATTAATAAGAGGGTTAAATGACTTTTTAATTTCTTTTTTCTTCTTTTCACTTAAAATTTTATATAAAAATACATAAAAATAACAATTTACTCCTATAAGTATTAACCCTAAAATTGTAATCGGAATCATAATCTTTGTATTCATTATTTTATTACTCATTAATACTTTTATAAATAAGAAAAATACAAATAAATTTAAAATAATAATATTTATACTTTTATATTTTGAAAAGAGTTTAGAAAATTCTATTTGCTTAATAGCTTTGCTAGTGCTAAGAAGGTATATTACTATAGACATTGTAAACACTAATATTATTAAATACATAAAAGGACTTAAATCATCACTTCCCATACTTACATATACAATTAGGCTAACTATTAATTCGACTCCAAGTAAAATTATTGAGCTGACAATAAATTCAATATAAGTTACTATTGTATCCTTATTTTCCTGTTTGCTTATTATCATAGAATTTAAAAATAATATTCCTATAAGAATTATTAAGGGATCTGCATAATATATGTTAGTAAATATAAAATATATCAATGAAATCACTACAGAAAGTAATATTTTTTTACATATATTTTTTTTAATATCTCCATTTATTAAAACATTATATATTAAAAATATAGACGTCATTTCAATAAATGAAATTACTAAACTCATCATTTCCATTATTCAATCCCCCTTAAGAATGCTTGTCTATATGTGTAACTTAATAAAGCAATATCGTCACATGATCTTAGCTTAATGTTCCACACCTTTTCATAAGTCTTCTCTATTTCCTTTACATACTTAAGATTAACTGCAAAAGATCTATGAGTTTGAATAATATTCTCATCATTTATACTTTTTAACACCTTAGCTAAAGAGGTTCTTTTCACGCTATATATTCCTGAAATAGTATGTATATCACATGTCTTATCACTATACTCAATATAAATAATATCATTATGATATAATTTAACTGATATATTTGAATCTATATCAATAAATGTATAATTTCCTTCCTTAATACTCTTTAAAGGTGATGAGTTTAAAAATACATCAATAATCTTGATGATATCCTTTTCCTTATAAGGCTTTACAATAAAATCATAACAATGAATACTCTTAAATGCTTCTATAATGTGTATAAGCTCTCCTGTTACAAATACGATTCCAGTTAAAGCATGTTGCTTGTATTGCCTTATTTTTTTTGCTAATTCTAATCCTGAAGAATCTTTTAATTGAATATCAATAAAAAATAGATGTATATCTTTTTCATTAATTATCTTTATTGCTTCAGCTTGTGATGCAGCTTCATATATTCGAACATCGATGAAATTTGACTTAATAATAGATGCCAGTGCCACACGCTGAATTCTTTCATCTTCAACTAATAATATGTTCATGTTCGCCCCTCCAAAATATGCATATAAGCTTATTATAATACAATATTGGACATTTTTCCACACCATCTATAAATTATTACTTTATCCAAGTTATAGTACTATACAAAAATTAATAATATAACTATTAAAGAATACGTATATTTAGCCATTAGAAAAATACTCTTTATTTATAATTATGCTAAAAATGAAAATTAAAAAAGCCAGTAAAAACTGGCTTTTTATTTATTAATAAATTAAATATTATAAAGTGAGTTACTATACTTAATATTTATGCAAAACAAACAAATCTACCCTCAAACTTGCACTAATTAGTGTATTATCTTCTACTCTCCATATATATTTAAAGAAAATCCTTTATTTAATACTTCTTTGGCATACTCTTTTGCTCCAAATAGTGATAAATCTCTATAGTTTCCACATTGGACTTCATTTGCTGCTGGTATTTCATTTGCATTTAAAATATCTTTTAGTGATTTTTCAACTGCAACTTTAATTTCACTAGCTTCTCTATCACCAAATATACTTAGATAAAATCCAGTTCTACATCCCATTGGAGATAAGTCTATTATTCCATCTAAATTACTTCTTAACTCATGTGCTAATAAATGCTCTAATCCATGCATAGCAGCAGTACCAAATGCTTCTTTATTAGGTTGTAAAAATCTAATATCAAATTTTGTTACAAAATCTCCTTGTGGTCCATTTAATGTACAACACTTTCTAATATAAGGTGCCTTTACCTTTCTATGATCTAATTCAAAACTTTCTACTTTATTCATTCTAATACCTCCTAAATTGCTTTTTGTTTATTAATAGAATTAATTATCGAACTTATACTTTCTGTTATTTTCCTAGCAACATATGGATTATTCATTGTATATAAATGAATTCCATCTACACCACTTGAAACTAAATCAACTATTTGCTCAACAGCATATGCAATTCCAGCATCTCTTAATGCCACTCTATCATATTCATATTTATTAACTATCTTTATAAATTTTTCTGGTAAATTAACACCACATAACGAAGTTAATCTTTCTATTTGAGCTTTGTTAGTTACAGGCATAATCCCTGCCTCAATAGACGATTTTATATTTAATTTATCCTTTTCTTCTAGAAAATTATAAAAATAATTATTATCAAAAAATAACTGAGATATAAAATGAGTCGCTCCACTTTCCTCCTTTAACTTTAAATGTATTAAATCTTCCTTTAAATTTTTCCCCTTAACATGACCTTCAGGATAACATGCTGCTGCTATGTTAAAATCTCCTCTTTTTTTTATATGAGAAATAAGTTCATATGCATATTTAAAATCTCCTTTTAAGACTCCACCTTCTGGTATATCTCCCCTTAAAGCTAAAATATTTTCTATTCCATGTGCCTTTAAATCATTTAATATATAGTCTATTTCCTCCTTAGTAGAATTTATACATGTTAAATGTGCTACTGCTTCAACTCCATATTTTTCTTTTACTAAGGAGGACAGTTCAGTTGTTCTATTATTTACTAAGCTTCCTCCTGCCCCATAAGTTACACTAATAAAATCTGGCTTTAAATCCTTTAATTCTTCTAAAGTTTTATAAATAGTATCTACTGAAGATATCGTTTTTGGTGGAAAAATTTCAAAAGAAAACACCAAATCCTTTTTTGCAAATATTTCATCAATTTTCATTTAAATAGCCCCCTTAAAATTTATAAAAAGCCTTTGTCATAATTAATATACACATAAAAAACTTCTTTATTATTATTTTTTATAAAATAAAAAAACCTAAAGGATATTTCCTTTAGGTATTATAAACACGTTTCCCAATAAAATATCCTTATCTCTCAGCCATTGCTGTTGGATTTAGCACCACATTAATATAGTTAATAATTAATAGTTTTTAGTTAATAGTTTATTAAAGAAATTCTAAAGAATTTCTTTAATAAACTATTAACTACTAACTTTTAACTAGTAACTGTTAATAGGTTGCTGGGTTTCAACGGGCCAGTCCCTCCACCACTCTTGATAAGTTTGATTAAATTATACAAAATTTTTTTCATTTTGTAAATAATTATTTTTTTGCTATTAAATCCCATTATATTAATAACATTAAAATAGAAATAATACTAAATACTAAACTTATTACGCTTATAAAACTAACTACTTGTTTTGTATTCAATCCTTTAGCTTCTAATCTATAATGTAATTGACTTCTATCAGCCTGATATATGGGCTTTCCTTCTGAAAATCTTTTAAAAATTACAAATATATTATCAAAAATCGGCACAGCCAGTGCTAAAATAGGAATTAATAAACTTAATATTGTTGCCGCTTTAAATGCACCATCTAAAGCTATTATACTTAATATAAACCCTAAAAAATTAGCTCCTGAATCTCCCATAAATATCCTTGCTGGATACTTATTATAAAACAAGAATGCTAATACAACTCCTGCAATCATTAATGAAAATAATAATGATGGTGATTGTGATAATATTACTGCTGATGCTGCAAAAGTCATTGCTGATATAAAGGATAATCCTCCTGCTAGGCCATCCATACCATCAGACCAATTAATTACTGTAGTAACCCCAAAAATCCAAGTTATAGTTAATATAAATTGAATAATTGTTGGTAAAACAACATATGTATTAGTAAAAGGATTAGTAAAACCTTGAAAAACTACTCCTGACTTATACACAATTATTGCTGCTAATAATTGAACTATTAATCTTGGTATAATAGCAAATTCTTTACCAATACTTTTATAATAATCATCTACTACCCCTATTATCAATATTAATAGTGCTCCTATAAAAATACCATACTTTTCTTTAAAAGGATGATCATAAAATACTATAAAATAAGGTATAAAGAATCCTATGAACATAGAAATACCACCACAAAGCGGAATTGGTCCTCTATGCTTTTTTCTCTTAGTTGGTTTATCCGTAAAATTATATTTAAGTGCCACTTTCATTAGTATTGGTGTCAAAATAAATACTATTGAAAATGACAAAATTGTCGCTATTAAATACTTCATTAAATTTCTCCTTAAAATTCCACATAATATGCACTATTATGTATTCTATTAGCATTATACTATTATTTCTTTCTATTATCAAATACATAATATAATCTTAATAAAATGAAAAACTTTAACTTCATTTCTATATAATAGTTTGTATAAAAAGTAAGGAGCTGTCATTTTAAAACAGCTCCTTTTTGTGATAATGTTAAATAATTATGCTCTTGAGTTAATCATATCTTTAACCTTCATTAATCTAGTTAAAGCTCCTCTTTCATTTTCATCAAGTTTCATTCTTATGAACTTAATAGTTTCTTCTAATTGAGGTATAGTCATATATTCAAGCGCATTAACTCTTCTTCTTGTCTTTTCAATTTCATCAGCCATTAACTGAGTTGATTTCTCAACTTCAGCTAACTCAAGTAGATTAGGAAGTATAGATTCAAGCTTTCCTATAGCATCATCTAATTCAGAAGATGTATTGGCAAAACCATATGGATAAATGCTTCCTTCACTATCTTGTAATTGTCTGTGGAATTTCATTTGTGGAACATTAACACTCATTATGTTTTTTGTTCCTACTTCAACAGATACACTATCTTTTGGATAAGCAACTGCTTCTTCTAAGAATTCCGAGCTCATTACAGCACTAGCCATAACGAAATCTTTAAATGAACCTTCAAGTTCAGCTTCAACTGATTTTCTTAGTTCATTATTATATTTAACAAGGTTAATGAATTGTCTCATTAATTCATCTTGTTTATCTTTAAGAAGCTTATGTCCTCTCGCTGCAGTAGATAATCTCTTCTTCAGCTTAGATAGCTCCATTCTAGTAGGATTGACATTTAACTTTGCCATATTCTACTCTTCATCTCCCTTTGGCATATACTTTTCAAGATATTCATCTCTGATTCTCTTAAGTTCTGTCTTAGGAAGAATCTTAAGTAATTTCCAACCTAAATTTAAAGTTTCTTCTATTGATCTGTTAGTTTCAAATCCTTGAGAAACATATTGTTCTTCAAAAGCTTCAGCAAATTTAGCAAACTTTTTATCTGTTTCTGATAATGCAGATTCACCTAAGATTGCTGATAACTCTTTAGCTTGCTTACCTTGAGCATAAGCTGAGAATAATTGGTTCATTGTATCAGCATGGTCTTCTCTAGTCTTTCCCTTACCGATACCCTTATCTTTAAGTCTTGAAAGTGATGGTAAAACGTCGATTGGAGGCATAATTCCCTTCTTGTATAATTCTCTTGAAAGGATTATTTGACCTTCAGTAATATATCCAGTTAAGTCTGGAATTGGATGAGTTTTATCATCTTCAGGCATTGTTAATATTGGAATTTGAGTGATAGATCCACCTCTTCCATTAATTCTACCTGCTCTTTCATATAATGTAGAAAGGTCAGTATATAAGTAACCTGGGTAACCTCTTCTACCTGGAACTTCTTTTCTAGCTGCAGAAACTTCTCTTAATGCTTCAGCATAGTTAGTGATATCTGTCATAATAACAAGAACGTGCATGTCTTTTTCGTATGCTAAGAATTCAGCAGCTGTTAATGCCATTCTTGGTGTAGCTATTCTTTCGATAGCTGGGTCAGAAGCAAGGTTCATAAATAATACAGCATTATCTATAGCACCAGTCTTCTTAAATTCATCAACGAAGAATTGAGATTCTTCGAAAGTAATACCTATAGCAGCAAATACAACAGCGAAGTTAGCATCTGAATTTAATACAGTCGCTTGTCTCGCTATTTGTGCAGCTAATTGAGCATGTGGAAGACCTGAACCAGAGAAAACTGGTAACTTTTGTCCTCTTACTAGTGTATTTAATCCATCAATAGCAGATATTCCTGTTTGAATGAACTCTGATGGGAAGTTTCTTGATACTGGGTTAATTGCTTCCCCATTAATATCTAATTGCTTTTCTGGTATTATCTTTGGTCCGTTGTCAATTGGATGACCCATTCCATCAAATACTCTTCCTAGCATATCTTCTGATACACCTAATTGAAGTGGCTTTCCTAAGAATTTAGCCTTAGTTCCTTTTAAGTTAATTCCTGAAGAACCTTCAAATAATTGAACCATTGCTTTAGATCCATTAACTTCTAGAACCTTACCTCTTCTTAATTCACCAGTTTGTATTTCAACTTCAACTAGTTCATCATACTTAACGCCGCTAACTCCTTCAACAACCATTAAAGGACCAACAACTTCTGTAACTGTTCTGTATTCCTTAAGCATTAAGAACCCCTCCTTCGTTGATTAAAGTATCAATGTCAGCTCTTAATTCAGCAGCAATATCATCCATCTTAGCTATGTCATCTTCATGGATATATTTACTTCTTGCAATTTTGTCTCTTACTTCTAATCCTAAGATCTTATCTAAGTAAACTCCTGCTTCTAAAGCTCTTTCTGCTTCTTTTCTGAATAATAATACAAGCTTTAACATTTTGTATTGTTTATCTAATGAAGTATAAGTATCTATTTCGTGGAAACCATTTTGTTGTAAATAGTCTTCTCTTATAGACTTAGAAACTTCTAATTTTAATCTATCTTTTTCTGATAATGCATCTATACCTACTAAGCTTACGATTTCTTGTAAAGCTGATTCTTCTTGTAATAAAGTCATTGCTTCTTGTCTTAATGCAGACCAATCTTCAGCAACTGTCTTATTTAAGTATCCATCTACAGTATCAGCATATAATGAATATGAGTTAATCCAGTTTATTGCTGGGAAGTGTCTCTTATATGCAAGTTGAGCATCTAATCCCCAGAAAACTTTAACTATTCTTAATGTTGATTGAGTAACTGGTTCTGAAAGGTCTCCCCCTGGAGGTGATACCGCACCGATTGCAGTAACTGCTCCTTCTCTTCCATCTTTACCTAAGCATACAACTTTACCAGCTCTTTCATAGTAGTCAGCAAGTCTTGATCCTAAGTATGCTGGATAACCTTCATCCCCTGGCATTTCTTCAAGTCTACCAGACATTTCTCTTAATGCTTCTGCCCATCTTGAAGTAGAATCTGCCATGATTGATACTGAGTATCCCATATCTCTGTAGTATTCAGCTATTGTGATACCTGTATATATACAAGCTTCTCTTGCCGCAACTGGCATGTTTGAAGTGTTTGCTATAAGTACTGTTCTCTTCATTAATGATTCACCAGTTTTAGGGTCTTTTAACTCTGGGAATTCATTAAGAACGTCTGTCATTTCGTTACCACGTTCACCGCATCCAACGTAAACAACTATTTCAGCATCTCCCCATTTTGCTATTTGGTGTTGAACAACTGTCTTACCTGCTCCGAAAGGACCTGGTACTGCAGCAGCTCCACCCTTAGCTACTGGGAAGAATGTATCTATAACTCTTTGTCCTGTAGTCATTGGTGCTTCTGGTTTTAATTTTTGTGCAAATGGTCTACCTTTTCTTGCTGGCCATTTTTGCATAAGTTGAACTTCTCTATCTCCCTTAGCAGTTTCAACAACACAAACTGTATCTACAACTGTAAAGTCTCCAGCCTTAATTTCTTTAATAGTTCCTTCTACTCCATATGGAACCATTATTTTGTGTAATACAACAGATGTCTCTTGAACTGTTCCGATTACATCACCAGCTTCTACTTTATCTCCAACTTTAGCTGTAGGATTAAAAGTCCAAACTCTTTCTCTGTTTAATGAAGTAACTGATACACCTTTTGTTAAGAATGGTGATTGAGCTACTTTTTCAAATGCATCTAGTGGTCTTTGTATTCCATCGAACATTGACTCTATAAGTCCTGGTCCTAATTCAATACTTAATGGTTCCCCTGTTGTAACAACTGGGTCCCCTGGCCCTATTCCTGTAGTTTCTTCGTAAACTTGGATAGATGCCTTATCGCCTCTCATTTCAATGATTTCTCCGATAAGACCCTTTTCTCCAACCTTAACCATATCATAAATATTTGCTTCGTCCATTCCTTCAGCAACAACTAAAGGACCTGCAACCTTGATTATCTTTCCGGTCTTCAAATCTCTAACCTGCCTTCCTATAAAATATTCACACCAACAGCTTTTTCTACGCTATCGCTGATTCTCTTTGAACCTATATTTAAAGTTCCTTGATTACTTGGAATTAATATTACAGCAGGAAGCATTTGCTTATTGTAACGTTCAATTGTTTCTTCAATTGTTACTGCAACTTGCTCTGTTATAAAAATAACTGCGTATCCATTCATAGCCATTCTATCAACGGCAATTCTAGCTTCATCAGCTTCTACAACTGGAAATACATCTATTCCAATAGCTTTGAATGCTAAAACTGAGTCTTTATCTCCAACTACACCGATTTTCTTATACATAAATATCACGCAGCCTTTCTCTTATTACTTCCTCAGCAATATTATTAAGCTTACCAACCATTATAATTCTAATGATTTTGATTTCTGTTTCTTTAGCATAAATATATGATAAAATTCTTTCTGGTCCAAATGTTACAAGCTTACCGCTTTTCATTAAATCCATAATGTAATTATCACTTAATTTTTCTAAAAGATTTGCTGAATTAGTAGCTATGTAGCTTTCAACACCTTCTTTTATTAAATCTGAATAGGCACTAGTACTTAATTTAGAAATAATATTTTCTGGTGTTTCATTAATGATTGCTACTAATGTATCTTTGCTTATAGATCCACCACTAACTAAAACTTCTGATGCAAATTCTCTTCCTTTACCTTGCTTTTTAATTCTTAGTAAAGTTCTGACATTTGTAGCATCAATAATTGCATTTACAAGTTTATCTGTAAATTTATAATTTAAAGATTTCTTTATTTCAACTAACTCTTTAAACATATATCTATCTACAATTATATCAATATTTTGAGGATCTTTATTTGCTTCAAAATCAGCAATTACTTCTAAAACCGCTTTTTCAACATTTCCTTTTAAATCTCTAAAATTATCTGTATCTATTTTTCTCTTTAATTCATTTAAGTCTTCATTACCTAAATCAATTAACATGTTTGAGAAATCTTTATCTAAGAACTTTCCTTTTAATAATACCTTAATATTATGGTATTTATATTTAATGCTCATTAGATCTACTATTTCTTTTACTGGGCAAAGTTCATAAACTAATTTATAAACTCTTTTAAGTTCTGTACTTAAAACTTCTTCATAATCAGCCGCTCTTTTAACATTACCCATTATATTAGCATACTCAGTTTCACCAAGTATTTTTAAAACTTCATCAGCAGAATTAGCTTCTAACATTCTTTCTACTTTAGATTTATCAAGGAGTCTTGTTTCCAATACCCAAATTCTTGAAAGAGCTTGAGTAAATTGCATTACATCCATACTACCCCTCCTTAACTAAATAACACCTGCGCCACTTCGAACTCTAACTCATCTCTTAATGAGCTTACTAGAGCTTCAAAAGTGCTATTTATTTCTATACCTTCATTTTCTAAGATGAAACCACCTTTAAAATTACCAGCTTTTTCACTTAAAGTGATTTGTGCTTTTACCTTTGAGTTTAATTCTTCAATGAAGGCTGCATCTACAAACTTTAACCCTGTTTCATTTAAAATTAATGTTTGCTTTCCAGTTAAATTCATTGTTGAAATTGTATTTTTAACAAAGTTTAAGAATTCTTCTTTAGATAATTCTGTTAACTTATCTATACTCTTTTCGAAAACTTCATCTATAATTTCTTGCTTAGCTGCTAATTTGTTATTTCTAACTTTTAATTTAGCACTAGAAATTACTCTTTCTTTTTTAGATTTTGCTTCAACTTCAGCTTTTTCTAAAATTTCTTGTGCAATTTCATTTGCACTGCTTATTTTTTTAGAAAGAATTTTATTCTTTTCTTCTTCAGCAGTTGCTAAGATATTTTCCTTTCCAGCTTCTGCATCCTTAAGGATTTTAGAAGTTATATTCTTTACATTTGACATAATCTATATCTCCAATCTTTATGATGCTAATAATATTGCATGTATTAATTACATTGCCATACTTACTAACATGAATGATATAACGAATCCTAATAATGCGTAAGTTTCAACCATTGCTGATAAGATGATACCTTTTGTGTTGTGTTCTGGTCTCTTAGCTAATATTTGGATACCTGAAGCAGCAACTCTACCTTGAGCTATACCTGAGAATAAACCAGCTAAAGCGATTGGTAAACAAGCACCTATTAAGTATAAACCTTGTTCTAAAGACATTCCTGATGACATCTTAGTGTAAGCAACGAAACCAACAACGAAACCGTATAAACCTTGAGTACCTGGTAATAATTCTAATACTAATGCTTTACCGAACTTTTCTGGTTCTTCTGTAACTAATCCTGAAGCCGCTTCCCCAACTAGTCCAACACCTTTAGCTGAACCTATACCTGATAAACCAACTGCTAATGCAACACCTAAAGCTGCAAATATTAAACCACCATTATTTTCCATAAAAAATTGTATCCATGTATTCATTTTTCAAATCCTCCTAATTTTCCTTTAAATTCATATATTTTTCTGATGCTTTAAATGGAGTAAATGCTTTTCCTCCACCTTCGTAGAATTTTGAGAAATACTCTACGTATTGTAATCTTGCTGTGTGAACATATGCTCCTAATAAACCTAATAATAAGTTAAATACGTGAGCTGCTACAAACACAAATGGTAATAATATTATTGCTGGACCAGTTAATGATTTCATTAATAAGTTTAATGCTCCTGCAATACATCCACCTGATAAACCTAATGCCATAAGTCTTGTATATGAAACTAAGTCACCAATATAGCTTGTTATTCCATATAATGAATATAAACCTTGACCTATTTGAGCACCTTTTGTCTTTTCTGCTCTACCACCAGTTAATACTATTACAAGCATACCAAATATCATAGCTGCTATAGCAATGTATTTAACTATTGATGGCCATCCTAGCATTATAGTTCCTGCTAATACTCCAATAGAAATTAAAGTAATTAACCATGAACCAACATCATAAAATGCATCCTTTGGTTTTCCTACTTTAATAAGCGTATATGCTTTTATACATAATCCAAAGAATATTTGTATAACACCAAATACTATAGAAGCCACTAAAAGTGTATTAACATCTTCAGTTGGATTTATTAATCCTGGTATTTTAACTGCATCTCCAAAGAATGATCCGTATATTAAACCAATAACTATTGTTGGTATACTTAAGAATAAGAAGAATCTAGCAAAATCTTCATTTTTCTTATTTAATTTTAAGAATTTCATTGCACAGAAGGCAGCTATTAACATTACTAATCCATATCCAACGTCAGCAACCATCATACCAAAGAATATTAAATAAAATGGCACTAATAATGGAGTTGGATCTACTTCATTATATTTTGGTAAACTATACATCTCTGTAACAGATTCAAATGTTTTGTTAAGCAATCCATTTTTTAATTTAACTGGAACCGCATCAACTTCATCTTCTTTTACTTCTTCAAATGATATATAATAGTCGTCATTTAAAGCTTCCTTACATATCTTTTGTAATTCTTCATTCTTTTCTACTTCACACCATCCTTGAATAGCAACAGTGTTTGTAGTTCTTAAGAAGTTATTTGAAGCTTTATATCTTAAAACTATGTTTGTAAGATAATCATAAACTAATTTCATTTTCTTATAGTCTTCTTCAAAAGAAGCTACTTCTTCTTTTACGAAGAATATTTTTGATTTTAATTCTTCTATCTCATGAGCATGATTTGTTATAACAACTTGTGGTATTTCATCAAACTCTGATTTAAATGAACTAAATCCAAATCCTCTTAAAAGATTTAATACTTCATCATGTCTTTCTTTTAAAGACACAACTAATATGTTTATATCGTTATTACCTCTTGAGATAATTTCAACATATTCAGCATCTAAACTTTCATTAAGTTGTCCTTCATATTGCTTTGAAATACTTCCAACGAAAGTTGACACCATATTTAGCTCATTTAGAGCTTCAAAAGAAATATCTAAGGCTTGCCATGGAGTTAAAACTTCAATTTCGCCTTCTAGCTTAGTAATTTTGCTTTCTATGCTGTGAAGCTCATCTTCCTTCTCCTTAACTTTACAATAAATTTCGTTCCAGTTTATGTTCTTAACTGCATTTTCTAATTCATCAATAGTTAAGTTTTCCTTGTCATCCTCTAATGCTTTTAATCCTGACTTTTTAGGCATATAGTGAGTTAAAAAGTCTAGAGTAGTTTTAGCCTTTGATAAATCTTCTTCATACTTTGCAATATTTGAATCTACTTCGTCTTTATTAAGATTTTTTAACTCTTCATTAGCTTCTAATAAATTTTCATCTTGTAGATTTATAAATTCTACATTTGAAAATCCTTGTAATCTACGAAGAAGTTCTTCTTTTTTAGATTCAAAAGTAAGCAAAGTGAATTTGTTCATCTTAACTATTGCCATGAATCTTCACTATCCTCTCAACAACTATATTAATAGCATTATCTTTTAAATCTTGAGACATATTACGTATAGCCTCTATTTCTTTTTCTCCAATCTTTAAGATCGGTTCTGCATTGCTATTTCCTTCTTCTAAAGCAGCATTTAATAAGTTATTAGCTTTTGCTTTTGCTTCGCTTATTATTTCATCATATTTGATATCTGCTTCTTTAGTAGCACCGCTAACAATTTCTTTTGCATTTTGTTTAGCTTCTGAAATTATCATTTCAGCCTTTTTCTCAGCTTCCTTTATCTCATTAATTGCTTCTAATGCCAAAGTCTCACCACCTTTACTATATACAAGTTGGATAATATAAATATTAATACTTAATATAGTATTAATTACTTTTTATCTCTTTTTTAATTATACACGGTTTTTACAATTTTTCAACTTTTTTTTGTTAACATTTCCTAAACAACACTTTAATTTTGTAATAATTATCTATTTATTATATTTTTTACTTACTTATTTTCTTTTTGTAATTTACTTATTTTCTTTTATGTTAACTAAATTATCAATTTCTATAATGTCTCCATCATATCCAAATAAGAAATATGATTCTCTTTCTTCTATTTCACCAGTTTTTATATATTTGTTTATATCTATGCAAAAACCCTCTACATAATAATCTTTAAAGGAGTATTTTTCTCTTAATCTATCTTTAAATTCATTTTCTTTTTCCTTACCTACTCCTTTTCCTAAGAATTCTGGCATCCCTCTTCTTTTATTAAACATTAAGTAATCATACTTTACTATATCTCGTAATATTTTATTATCTAGTTTTGTTATTTCCATATTGAAATCTAAAAATACTTTATAATATTCACTATTACCTATATTTCTATCGAAGTATCCCTTCTTATCAAAGTAATTTCCCAATTCTAAATAAAAATCATAAGGAGTATCAAAACACTTAACTAATATTTTTATTATGTTATTGAATTTCTGTGAATTATAATATTTATCTACCATACTTTCTACTTTTTTTAATATTAAAAGCTCATCATAAGAAATATCCTTTGTAGAAATAATTTCGTATGGAGGATATGGTGAATATCTCATTCCATACTCTTCAGCTTCTTCTCTCATAGAAGATCCCCTAAGAAGCTTTAAGAATCCTAACTGTATTTCTTCAGGTTCAATACTATATACATCATTAAATGATTTTTTAAATGATACTATGTCTTCACCTGGTAATCCTGCTATTAAATCTAAATGCTGTTTTATATTTTTTATTTCTAATAATTCAACAACCTTTTCTTTAATATCACTAAAATTAACAAATCTATTAATTCTATTTAATACATCATCATTAGTAGTTTGAACTCCTACTTCAAATTGGAATCTATCTTTAGGTGCCTTTCTAAGCAATTCTAATTCTTGTGGTTTTAAAATGTCTGCTGATATTTCAAAATGAAATTGAGTTTTTGTTTCAGCATTAATTAAAAATTCCCATATAGCTGTTGAAAATTTAAAATTGCAATTAAAAGTTCTATCTACAAATTTAACAAGTCTTACTTTTTTATCTATGAAAAATTGCAATTCTTTTTTTACTCTTTCAATATCTAAAAATCTTACTCCATGAGTTGTTGATGAAAGACAATATTTGCAGTTAAATGGACAGCCCCTTGATGCCTCGTAATACACTATCTTATTATCTAAATCTTCATCCATCTTATATGGGAAAACTATTTCATTCATACTCATAAGAGGTCTATTACCATTTCCTATTACTTCATTGCCTTCTTTAAAATATAATCCTCTTATACTTCTAATCTCTCTTTTCCCAAGGCAATATTCAATAAATTCTCTATATGTTTTTTCTCCTTCTCCCTCAATTAAATAATCACCATTAAGTTCCTTTAATATATTTAAACTATCATAAGATACTTCTGGGCCACCATATAAAATTTTTATATCACTATTTACTATCTTTATAAGATTAGATAATCTTTTCACCATCTCAACATTCCAAATATATGTTGAGAAAGCAACTACATCAGGTTTTTCCTTTATAATTTCTTCAAGTACTTTTTCATCCCTATCATTAATTGAAAACTCCCTAATTTTGCATGTATAATCCATGTCTTCAGTAAATGCTTTTAGATACCTCACTGCTAAATTACTATGAATGAATTTTGAGTTAATTGCTGTTAATAAAACTTTCACTTTCTTCTTCCTTTCGTTACTTTATTTTTTCTCCCCTAATGAAAAATATATCCTCCCAAAGCTTCTCTTCCTTAATACTATACATATTTTCTAACATTTTTTTAGTATTATCTATATTTGATGTAGAAATAGGGTTTAAATTTTTAAACTCAAACTCTTTTATTTTACCAGATGGTAATACTGCCATCACCTTATTATTTGATACTTCTCCCATCTCTTTATTTATATCCCAAATATATATTTCTCCACCTACTTTTATTAATTTACTTACTTCATTTATCAATTGAACACGAGCTGATTCTCTCCATAAATTACTTAAGTAAAAGAATATAGTGCATACATCATACTCACCTTGTATACTTTTTTCATCTATACTTCCTTCTAATAGATCAACACAAACTTCGTCAATTGTATCTTTAGAAATATTGTAAATTACTCCGTAGCTTTCACCAACGTCTAGTACATCACCTAATAACTTAACACCACTTAAATTTAATATAATTGTTTTTCCCATATTTACTCTCCCTTTTATAAATTATTTTTCTTTTAATAAATTTTATTATTATTATATTCAACTTATGTAAATCATTTTTAACAATTATTTTTTCTTTTGGTATTTAAGCTTTTATCTTTCCTTATTTATATATAATAATACAAAAAAATATCTTATGGAATTCCCATAAGATATTTTTAGGATTTTATTTATTTTTTCTCTTATTTTTAACTTTATATATAATAGTCATTACAATAGCAATTACCAATATAGCAATAAAAATCCAAATTATATTTGGTAAATTAAATGAACTATTATTTATTTCTCCTTGAATCTTATATATGCATCCCGCTTTACTATCTAATAAATATATACTTGAATTATTATAACGTATTTTTTCTATATAGCTATTTTTATCTAAACTTACGATAGCTTTTGAAGTTCCTAATTCAGTTAATACATATATACAATTTTCTTTATTATCAGCAAAAATTACAGTATCCTTTGGAAAACACTTTCCTTCATAATCAATAGCTAGTCCTTTTAGGGATTGTAAACTATTATGTTGATATCTAGGTGGCAATGGTGTCTCTGTTGGATGATTTTCAATAATATATGATAATTTATTAGTTCCATCAGAAAATCTTGGAGAAGTAATAGGGTCTCCACCACTAAAATCAGGCCACCCATACCATGCCTTTTCTTTTATATCATATATATAATCAACATCATCTTTTACTTCTCTTCCTCCCTCTTCATTCATTCCACCTACAATTGCAGTTAATTCACCCATACTATTTGTAGCTATTCCTTCAACATTTCTAATTCCAGTTGCATAAGTCGAAAGCTTTCCAGTATTTAAATTGTATTTTAATATTGAAGCATTACTTAACATACCTTCTTTTATTTTTTCCCCTGAATTCACTACTTGTCCAAATTTAGTAAATCCATAATTTCCATTATATCCAATACCAGTTGATACCCATTCGAAAGATGCAATATCTTCATTTTTATTTCCCTCGTCTACAATTCCTGCATTTGTATTTGAACCTATAGTTATATATAAATATTCATCTTTTAAAGTAATATTAGTTTTATTATTAATTCCTAAATTAGGCAATCCAGTTACTATATCTCTAAATTCCTTATTAGATAGATCATAAGCTATTACTCTATTATCCGTAGCTATAATTATAGAATCTCCACTACAAGCAATATCATATATATTTAACGACTTATCATATATTAATACTTCTTCATTATTACTTTCATTAACTACTTTTATTGTATCTTTAAAAGCTATGTACAAATTATTAGCTCTGTCAAACGTAAATGATACTGCTCCCTCTACTGATTTATTTGTAATTGACCAATCAATATTTTTATAAATTAAATTAAGATCATACCCTTTGCTAAATTTATAAATTCCAAAAGAAATACTAACTATCGCAACTGATAAAATTATGCATTGCAAAAATTTCTTCATAAGCCTCACCCCTTCATAATAAATTTATTTTTTTACATAACAAAATATTACTTATATTTAAATAATGCTCTTTAATATCATATTGTTTTATTCTACTGAATAAGTATTAATGTAATTCAACTTTATTAAATATTGGTAAATTGTTTAATTAGTATTCATATGTTTTTGCTTAATAAATATCTACAAAAGGAGGAAAATAATTTGGAAAAAGATAATTTCTTTAAAAATTCATTTTTTTTAACTGCTTCTAACATTACAACCGGAATACTCGGATTTATTTTTTCTATGTATCTAGGAAATATTGCAGGTCCTGAAGGTCTTGCTATTTATGGTTTAGTTATGCCAGTATATAACTTATTTATTTGCTTAATGACTGCTGGAATAATTGCAGCTATTTCTCAACGTTCCGCTATTTATGAAGCTAATGGAGAATATAATAATTTATTTAAAACTATTCGATCCGTTGCTTTTTTTAACATAATATGGGCAATGGTTATTGGAATTATAGTATTTTTTCTTGCACCTTACATAAGTAAATATGGAATTAAGGATCCTAGAACTTTAAATGCCATAAGAGTTACTTGTCCAGCCATGGTTTTTATTGCACTTTCAAATATATTAAAAGGTTTTTTCTACGGAACATCCAAAATCACTGTTCCTGCTATAATTGACATATCTGAAAAAGCAATGAGAATAATAACCATAACTTTACTTATATATATGTTTAAAGCTCAAACATTAACTTCAATAGTAACATTAGCATTTGTGTCACTAGCTATAGGAGAATTGCAAAGTCTTTTATTACTTTATATTTATTTTAGATATACAAAAAAAAGAATGCCTATAGGTCACGATAAACCTGAAAGAAAAGCTCAATTATTATTTAATGTTCTTATAATTTCATTACCTTTATGCTTAAATGGATTCTTAGGAAATGCTTTTTCAACAATTTCAACATTAGTTGTTCCAAGACAGCTTGTTGCTTCTGGTTTAGATTATAGTTCTGCATTAAACTTAATAGGTAAATTTAATGGAATGGCCTTAACTATAGTTACTTTTCCCTTAATTGTTGTAAATTCAATAAATACGCTTCTCGTACCTGATTTATCACAAACTATAAGCAATGGTGAATATTACAATGCCTCCGTAAGAATAAGAATGGTTTTAAAAATTGCTTTTCTATTAGGAATGGCAACAACAGTAATTTGTCAACTTATACCAGATTCTCTTGGACAGATGTTTTATCATAGAGATGACTTAGGATTATACATTAAGCTATCTTCACTTTCAGCACCTATATTTTTTGTTTCAAATACAATGGTGGGAATATTAAATGGACTAAACAGACAAAGTATTATATTAAGAAATTCAATAATAGTTTCTGTTACCGAAATACTATGCTTATACTTTTTCACAGCTATACCTAGTATAAATATTTTTTCTTACGTAATTACTATATTTGTTACTTCAACTTTAAATTTAATAATTAATTTACATGAAATAAAAAAACACATTGAATTAAATTTATCTTTATTTAATATAATTATTTTTTCTTTAATAGGAATTTTAATTTTCTTAATTTTAAATTTAGCAAATAAGTATTTACTAACAGATTTATTTTATTTTAAAAATATATTAATAATAATATTTACATTCGGAGTATTTGCTTATTTAAGCAGATTTGGAATAGATGAATATTAAAAATAAGGTGAAAAAGCTAGAACAAGTTAAAGCTTTTTCACCTTATTTTTAAAGTCCTCACATTTTTAATCTTTAATTTTTAACCCTTTTTTTATACACTCCCCAAAATCCTTATCTGCTTTTGTAAAATTAGCAATTAATCTTTCCTGAATCTCTCTATTTACTTCTTTTAAATCACATAAAATATTATATATTAAATGTTCTCTCTCCTTTTTTGACAAGCTTCTATACCTTTCTCCAGCTTGAGTAAAATCATCAGCCTTTTCAATCACCTTTCTTACTTCTTCACCGTTCAAACAAATATGTTGACTTGCTATATCCTTTGCCAAATTTGGTTTATTATTGTCAAGCATATTGGGTCTATAATTAACATGTCCAGGATTTCCTCTATATCTCATATTACCATTTTGATGATAATTACAAACCTTAACTTTTGGAGCATTAACAGGAAGTTGATTAAAGTTTGGTCCTAATCTATGCCTTTGAGTATCCCTATATGCAAATAATCTCCCTTGTAATAATTTATCATTTGAAGCCTCAATTCCTGGTACCAAATTTGAAGGTGCAAATGCAGCTTGATTTGTTTCTACAAAAAAATTATCTGGATTTTTATCTAATGTCATAGTTCCAACTTTAATTAATGGAATTTTATCTTCTGGCCATATTTTTGTAGCATCATAAACATCAAAGTTAAGCTTATCAATATCATCCAACTCTAGAATTTGAACATATAAATCATATTTAACTTTTTCTCCTCTAGCTAAACACTCATATAAATCTTGTCTTGCTATATCTGGATTTATTCCTGCTAACATAATTGCTTTATCTCTATCTATTGTTTCAACACCTAAAAGTGGCTTCCAGTGATATTTAATTAACCTTCTCTTTCCCATAGGACATACCCAGACATATGTGTTAACCCCAAATCCCTCCATTTTTCTAAAGCTTTTTATAGTCCCCAGATCTGAATATACATATGTTATCATATTTGTTGATTCAGGATTAACTGAAATAAAATCCCAAAACCTGTTTAAATCAGTTACTCCTGTGTCTGGCGCTGGTTTAAATGCATGAATCATATCTGGAAATTTCAAAGCATCTCTAATAAAAAATACTGGTAAATTATTACCAACAATATCGTAATTCCCCTCATCAGTATAAAATTTAACTGCAAATCCTCTTGGATCCCTCGCTGTATCTGCAGAACCTTCTGAACCTATAACTGTTGAAAATCTTACTAAAACAGGTACTCTTTTATTTTCTTCTGTAAAAACCTTAGCTATTGTATATTTTCTCATAGAATTTGTTACTTCAAAGTATCCATAAGCTGCAGATCCTTTTGCATGTACTACTCTTTCCGGTATTCTCTCCCTATCAAAGCTAGCAAGCTTTTCAATTAAATTGGTATCTTTTAATAAAACAGGACCATCCTCCCCTACAGTTAAAGAGCTTGTATCATTAGAAATAGGAATGCCATTATCAGTGGTTAATGTGCAATCTTTTTCATCTCTTTTATTTTTCATAATTACTCCTTAAAATAAATTTCCTAATATATACTATTCAAATCGTGTTTTTTTTATCTCTTTTCATCTAATAAATGATTAATTTTTGTAAATAATATGATATAATATATATTACTGGTTAAATATCATGGAATTTAATTGTAAATTTAATTTTTTTATATTTTTAAAATTAAATTTAAATACTAAATACTTTATAATTACTATAATTCCACATTAAACACTAATTTTATTTTTTTATTGAGAGGTTATTATGCTAAATATAGATATTGGTCGCTATTCATCTATTTTAAAAGAAATTGAAAGAAATGAAGCAAGTATTTTTTTAATTAAAAAAAATGGACAATCCTTCGATTCAAACTTAAATTATTTAAATAAATCTTCAAATTCAGAATATAATACTTTTTATACAGACTATAAGTTCTACCCCATTTTGGAACCGTATTCACCATTTTGTTCACTAATAAAAAACTTTACGAATACCAAAAAAGACTTAGATTATTTAATGAATGAATTATCTGTATATCCGGCACATAAAGAATTATTCAAAAGTTTTATTTTTAATGGTAAAGCAAATAGAATAGAAGAAATTTTACCCTTTGACTACGCATATGAAAAATCGAGATTTTTCACAGAGTTTTTAAATTTTTTTAATTACTATGGTAAGAAAAAAACACTACTTATTACTTTAGAAAATATAAATTATGCACCTATATCTACCATAAACTGGCTCAAATGGTTATTTACTAGTTCTTCCAATAATAACTTTAAGATAATACTTACACTAAATGATTACCATTATTATAACGAAAATTTTCAAAGCAATTTTGACGACTTAATTCAATTATTAGAATTAGACGGCTTATTACTTGAGTTTTCTAATAAAATTTTAATAAATAAAACTCAAAGCTCTGATAATAATTATATAAATTTAAATAATAGTGATAATTTATTTAACGGCGATAATTACTATAATTTTTTTGCTTTAGAGGAAGCTCTAAATTTTTATAAAATAAATTATGATTTAATAAAAGAAAATAATTCAAAACACACTTTAGAGGAATTATACCTAACTTTATTGAAATTAGGAAATACATATTGCTTATTAGAAAATTATGATGAAAGCTTAAAATATTACGAATTACTCTCAAATGTTTCATTAGAAAATGGAAATGACTATTTTAGACTCATAGCAATTCAAAAGCTTTCTATGATTAATATATTAAAGAAAAAATTTTCTTTAGCCGAAATATTATCAAAACAAAGTTATACACTTTCAAAAAAACTAAATAACGAAGAGCTTATTTTTAATTCCTATTCTTTAATATTTTGGATTAATGAATTTGCTAAATATAGAACAAATTTAAATAAATTTAATTTTGCTAATGAATTTATTTATCTTGCAAAAAAATATAAGCGAAAAAATATGCTTGCATATTTTTTAACTCATTCCTACTATGAAATTGAATATTCAGGTCCTGAAGATAAAAAGATATCATATTCTAACGAAGGGAGACGCTTAGCACTTGAATTAGATAATCAAAATTGTATATTATCTTCTTATCTAAAAACTGCTTTAGTTTACGCTGTAAGAGGTTTTTATAATATAAGTATAACTTATTATAAAAAAGTTGAAGTTTTATTATTGGAAATGAAAGATTATTTTAGACTAGCTCAAACTTATAATGGTATAGGATATTATTATTTAACAAATGAAGATTATATAACAGCTAACTCTTATTACGATTTGGCATTATTAAATTTGAGATATAATTGGAATTTTGATGAAATATGTATGACTATTTTTAATAAAGGATTTAATTTTCTTCTTTCTAATCAATATACAAAAGCAAATGACTGCTTTAACATTTGTTTATCAATATTAAACGTATTAAAAGTAGATAGATTACGTTTGACTACATTAACTAGATTATATGGAATTGTAGGATTAAATAATTTTTACTTAGGAAATTACTATAAAGCGTATTCATTTTTATCAAACATGAAGACTCAATGTAAAGATGCTACAATTAAATTCTTTAAAGATGATGATGATGAATTCTTTTTATCAAATTTTTTACAAGGTCTTTTACTAAAAACAGAAAATAAATTGATAGAAGCTAAATCATTCTTTGAAAAAGCTAACTATTATCTTGGTTTACTTGAAGGATCTTTAAAATGTTTATTACCTAAATTTAATTATGAATACTATTCTTTATTAACTGAATTAGGTAATTTTAATGAAGCTAATAAGTATAAAGAATATGGAATAAGATACTGTAGAGAAAATAATTTTAACTACTATCTTTCTATTCTTGAAGGTAATGATCCTAATCCAATTCAAATACCTCATGATCCATCATCAATGAATTGGGTAGTAGAAGCTGCTAAACAACAAGCATCTTTAAATGAATTAAATTCAAAAGTAGATGAAATAAACTTTTTAAATCTTTTCCAAGAGAACTTATCTTCTTTAGATGATTTAGATAAAGTTTTATCAAGTTCTATGTCCTTAATTGAAAGTAGATTTGCATTAGATTATTCGTTTATGTTATTACACGAAAATTCAACTATAGATTTAATTTATTCTTCAAGTAATGACGATAATATAAATAATAAATTACCAAAACTTATTTCACTATTATCAGATTATAAACAAGGTTTTGTTTATCCTAATCATTCAACGTCATTGACAAATAAATTAAAGTCTTTTATTAACAAAATTGAATTACTAATAAACTCAAATATACATTCATTTATTTTTATTCCTATTTTGAAGGATAATAAATTAAAAGCCTCTTATTTATGCTTAACTAAATCCTCTGGAGAAATGATTAATAATGAAATTACACTTAACAATGAATTTTTACGCTTAATAAACTTAACAACTAAACAGTTATTTGAAACTATTCGAAGAATTGAAGGACAACAAAAATTATTACAAAGTGCTTATACAGATATGCTAACTGGAATTTGTAATAGACAAGGATTTTATAATAGACTTTCAAACTTATTAGATTATAATCCTAATGATTCAAATACTGTAACATTATTTTATATCGACTTGGATAACTTTAAATACTACAATGATTCTTTTGGACATAAAATTGGGGATCAAGTATTAATTTGGTTTGCAGAAATACTCAACTCTGTAACGCCTAAACATAATTCACCTATTAGATACGGTGGAGATGAATTTTTACTTTTACTACAAGATTATTCTAATGAAGAAATTTTATCAGTGGCAAATAACATATATAATTCTTTAGAAAAATATATTGGCTTTAGTGATAGAATATCAAAAATCTTGATGAAAGATATCACTATCCCCAACGAAAAACTATTATCATGCTCTATTGGTATAATAACAATGAATATAACAAGCTGTACTACTATGTCTGATTTAATTGAAAGTGCTGATCATGCAATGTATGAAGCAAAAAAACGTGGAAAACATCAATTTATAGTTGCTAACAATATATAAATATAAATGGTCTGTTACTTAACGTAACAGACCATTTATATTTATATTTATATTTATATTTATATTATTTACATATTCTTTCTTAAAAATCTTGGTAATAAAGTAAATAACTTAGGTGAAATCATATCTAAATCTTTCTTCTTTATACCACCAAGGAAAATCATAGCTACAAAGTATACAGCTCCACCTATAGCAATTAACATTAAAGCTACTATTGACGTTATAGCCCTTCCACCTTGTACTATATTCATAAATCTATTTATTGGAATTTTACATAATGAGATACTTAATGCCATAACACACGAAGCTAATAATGGTACTAAAGCCATTTTAACTATAGGTATTCTCATTTTAAATATTCTTCTTAATCTATTATGATTTATTATTACGGGAACTAAAAAAGCAAAGAAACTTGCAAATACAGCTCCTAATATATTAATATCCTTTATTCCAACTAAAAAATAGTTAATAACAAATTTTATTATAATACTTAAAAAAGCAGTGCTTAATACTAAATATAATTTATTTATTCCTTGAAGAATAGTATTTTGTATAGCTGAAAGTGACATAAAAATCAACACAACAGAACCATACATCAATAATTGATATCCCTCTGTACTACCATAAATCATAATATATACTTCTTTACTTAGCATAGATAAACCAACTGCTGCTGGTATTGTTATTAAATAAGTTAATCTAAAGCTATATGCTATATGTGATTTTAACTCTTTCTTTTTCTTTGTTGTAAATGCATTTATTATTCTTGGAAAAATTGCTGAACTTAATGCTGTTACTATTGATAACGGTACATAAAGCAATGTATTATAACATCCTAGTATTCCATATAACTCAGTTGCTCTATTATCATTAAAACCAGCTGCAAGAAGTCTTCCCTTTACATTTATAGTATCAATCATACCACTTGAATTTTGTAATGCAGCTACCATTATTATCGGCACTCCATACTTAACAAGTTTTTTTAGTATCATTTTATCACTAATATGTTTTTCTGCTTTATTTTCTTCTTCTGCTCTTTCTTCTAATCTATTTCTATCATATATTATTAAGATAAATATAAGTGCTACAATTGCACCTATAGTTGTACCTACAGTACCTCCAGCACTTCCCCATTCTATGCTTATTCCTACAAGCACAAAAGCAAATATTAAACTTAAAACTACGTTAACAAGCTGCTCTATAACTTGCGAAATAGCTAGAGTCTTCATTTCCTCTATACCTTGAAGGTATCCTCTATATGTAGCTAATAAACAGCTAAAAAATACTGTTGGAGCTAGAAACATTAAAGAAAGTGTTGCTGTTTCCCATTTAGTTATTTTAGCAATCGGTCCGATAAGCATCATAAATGCAATTGTAATAATAGCACCGATAATCGCTAAATACCTTCTTGCTAATTTCATTGCCCTTAATGCATCTTCTTCATGTCCTAAAGCCCTTAATTCCGATACAACCTTTGCAACTGCTGGTTGTGCTCCTAAGCTTGTAATAGCTAATATAAAAACAAAATAACTGTAACTTGCATTATATATTCCTATTCCTGTTGTACCAATTATAGCTCTTAACAATGGAATATATGCTGCTGACATTACTTTTACAAGTATCCCCGCTATAGATAATATAAGAAAACTACGACCCACTGATTTCTCTTCCATAACTTTCCCCTTTTATGATCTTATATAGTAAATTTAAATACATCCTTCTTAATCTTTTTAAACATTGGCGGAAGCGCTTCTGCTATTGTTTTATTCTTTAAATACTCAAGTTTCCCATTAGCGCCCTTAAAAATAAGCTTATAAGCATAAAGGAATTGATAATTTAATCCAAACTTATTATCAAAGAATGAATTTAACTTTTTATCTCCATACTTAAAGTCACCTATGATAGGATTTCCTAAATGACTTAAATGTGCTCTAATTTGATGGCTTCTACCTGTAATAAGGTCAATTTCTAGTAATGAATATGCTCCATTAGTTTGAACTGTCTTTACTTCCATAGCAATTTCCTTAGTGTTAGGTCTCTTTTCATCATATACCTTAGATATATTTTCATTTTCATCTTTTGAAATATATCCTTTGTATACTCCATCTTTTATTTTACCTTTTACTAACGCATTATAATACTTCTTAACATTACCTTCTCTAATCATTTCGTTCATAGTTCTTAATGACTCAAAATTCTTTCCAAAAATAACTACTCCTGAAGTATTTCTATCTAATCTATTGCATGGAGCCGGTGTAAATGTTTTTTCTTTTTCTGGTAAGTAATCACCTTTTCCATTTAAATAAGACAATACATAATCTGTAAGTGAAGGTTCTGCTCCCTTTTGATCTGGATGTACTAAAACCCCAGGCCATTTTTCAACAATTAAAATGTTCTCGTCTTCATATGTAATCATAAGTCCGCTTGAATTTACTTTAATAAATGTATCTTCTTTTTTCTCTTGCTTACTTTGTAAATATCTAATTTCAATTACATCCCCAAATTCTAATGGATAATTTTCTTTTTTCTTTACTCCATTAACTCTAATGTCACCCTTTCTTAAAGCTTTAAAAATAGCACTTAATGGAACATCCTTTAAATACTTTCTTAAAAACTTATCCAATCTTTGCCCTGCTTCATTTGTTCCTATTTCAATTTTCAAAAAACCAACTCCTATATTGTATGACTGTTTACAATTATTTAACATAACTATAAACAGTCTATTTTTTTGTCATTTTATCCATTTTAATAGATTAATATTATTTTCTTATCTTGTCAAATAATTTACCGCAATTTCACATTGAATTGCCACTCCAATTGGCAATGCATCCTCATCTATATCAAATAAACTATTATGTGCTGGATAAATTATTCCTTTCTTCTCATTTCTTATTCCTAAGAAATAAAATACTGAAGGTACTTCGTTTGCAAAGTATGCAAAACTTTCAACACCTAATTTAGGATTCTTTTGCAACTTAACATTTTCTTCACCAATTACTTCCTTAGCGCTTTTTTCTAATAATTCCACCATGTCATCATCATTATATAAACATGGATAAGATTCTTCAATCTCAATTTCTGCACTTCCTCTAAAAGTTGCACAAACACCATTTACAATTTCTTTTAACCTTCTTTTTGAAAACTCTCTATCTTCCATAGTCATAGTTCTAATAATACCAGCCAATTTCACTTCACTTGGAATAATGTTTTGAGCAGTCCCACCATGAATACTACCAATTGTAACTACAGCTGGATTAACTGGTTTTATCTCCCTACTTACTATACCTTGAAGCGAAGTAACAACATGACTTGCTATAACTATTGGATCGATTGCAGTATCTGGATAAGCTCCATGCCCTCCAGCCCCTTTAATAGTTATACTAAATGGATTTGAAGCTGCATTTACTGTCCCCTTTTTAACCATAATAGTTCCACAATCAATAGTTTCTTCAACATGTAGTCCACACATCACATCAACTTTAGGATTTTCAAGTACTCCTTCTTCTATCATTACCTTTGCTCCACCAGTAGTTTCTTCTGCTGGTTCAAAAATAAGTTTTACTGTTCCACTAAACTCAGCTTTATACTTATTTAATATCTTAGCAACCCCTAGAAGAATTGTTGTATGTCCATCATGACCACAAGCATGCATTTTTCCTTTAACCTTAGAAGCATACTGACAACTCTTTTTATCTTGCATTGGTAGTCCATCAATATCTGCTCTTAAAGCAATAACTTTTTTATTTCCTTCTTTAGTTCCATTGATAATTCCACAAACTCCAGTTTTTGCAAACTCCTTAAATTCAATTCCCTCTTTGATTAAAAACTCTTTTATATATCTTGAAGTATTAGTCTCCTCAAACCCTAATTCTGGATATTGATGAAGAGTTCTTCTTATTTCTTTTAATTCTTCTTTAATATTATGTGCTTCTAAATTAAAATTTTTCATTATAAACTTCTCCCCAAAAAATTTACAGGCTTATATTTGAAATATAAGCCTATTGAATTAATTATATATTATGTATTTCTTTTATTCAATTAGTTTAATAATTTATAGATTTTTTAATACTATCTTAACATTTTCTCCAGTTCATATAATCTAAATCTTTCAGGTTGTTGGAATTCTGCACCTGATGCTCTCTTTTCAATTAACTTTTTATACTCCTCAAATTGTGCATCGCCTAGCTTTTTTCTTATCACATTTAATTCACATTCCCTAATATATTCTCTTTCTTCTTGTGATAATACAACATATTTATTTAATTTATTTATTATTTCACTTAAATTATCTTTTTCTTCACTGCTAAGTAAATCTTCATTTTTATCTATAAATGCTTCTATTTTTTGCCCTTCTTCAGGTGAATATGCTTCAGGATAAAGCTGACATAGGTTTATCCCTATAAACAAAGTACATGTAAATATCAATAGTTTAAGAATTTTTATATATTTTTCCATAGCTACTCCTACCTTCTAGTAAAAGATTTTCCCGTATCATTTAATATTATTACCAGAATAATAAATATTAATTAAATAAAGTTACTTAATTAATATAATCAAATTATTTTCCATTAATACTCGTAGAGAAAATGTTCTTAAAATTTCTTCTTTAAAATCTAAAGTTATTTTATCACCTTCTATAGACTTAACCTTACCATCTCCATATTGTCTATGATAAACACTATCTCCAGTTTTAATACCATAATCTACAACGCTACTTTCCTCTTCTAATCCACTCTCTAAAATAAATCTAGACATATCACTAAACTTACCCCTTATAGTCTTAGGTGAAAAGACATATAAATTTTTAATAGCTCTAGTAATTGCAACATAAAAAAGTCTTCTTTCCTCTTCTAAGTTATCTTCCATTGATGACTTATGTGGAATAGTTTCTTCATTACAATCTATAATAAATACATTTTTAAATTCCATTCCTTTTACGCCATGGATTGTACTCAAAATAACCCCATCTTGAACTACCTTACTCTTTTCTATTTCTTCCTTAACATTTTCTACATGAGCCAAAAATTCAACAATAGTTTTAAAACCTTCTGCTGCACCTTTTAATTCTTCTAATACATCTTCTAAATCACTAAAATTTTGATTAAATTTATTAGCATATTCCCTTAAATAATCAATATATCCAAGTGAAGATATTATATATTGAATTGCACTACCTAATGAAATTTTATTAAGATATATAATTTCCTTCTTTAACTCATCAAGTTTCTTTGCTTGAAATGGAGGTATATCATTTTTATTAATTAAAATATCAAAAACATTTCTATGCTCCCTATATGAAGAAACATAACTCAAATTACTTTTACTTACATATCTAAATGGCTTATTAATAATTGAATTAAAAGCTTCTTTATTAAATTGATCTATAGATAAAGTTAAATAATTTATTATATCCTTACATATAAAATGTTCAAAGAAATTATATCCTTTATCTAATAAAACAAAAGGTATTTTTCTTCTAGTAAAAGTATCAACTAAACTTCTTGCTTCCATATTTGTTCTATAAAGCACTGCATTATTACTGTAATTTTCTCCAACAAAACTTTTTATAATATTTGCTATTTCTTCTCCTTGAGCAAATTCATTATAAGGCTTAAATAACTTAACAACTCCCTTATCACTTTCATAAGAAATTATTTCCTTATTATTTCTACCTAAATTATTAGCAATTAATTTCTTAGATATATCTACAATATTTTTTTTACTTCTGTAATTTGTTGATAAATATACCTTCTTACCATCTTTAAATGACTTTGAAAAATTTATCATATACTCTGGCTTTGAGCCTCTAAATGAATAAATACATTGATCTTCATCACCTACGGCAAATAATTCATTTTGAGGATTTATCATCTTAATAAATTCTATTTGAAGTTCATCACAATCTTGAAATTCGTCGACTAATACATACTTAAATATCTCTTTATATTTACTTAAAATATTTTTGTTATTTTTAAACAAATATAATACCCTAATAGATAAATCATCAAAGTCCCATAACTTCTCTTTAGTTTTATATTCTTCATAATGTTCATAACATTCTTTAAATATTTCCATAGAAATTGAAGGCTTAAAGTTTTCTATATCGCCTAAAGAAGTTTTAAAAAGAGAAATATTATTTAAAACCTCTCGTATTTTATCATCATTAACATCATCAAAATACTTTCCTAATACACTCTTTACAATTCCATGTCCTTTCCCATTGTCAATTATATTTATTTCATAACCTTCCCTTAATAAAATTTTATAAAACAATCCATGAAATGTTCCAAAAAACGGAGCCACATTTTTATTGAAATTATTCTTATACCTTGTTTTCATATTTTCTGCAGCAGCACGTGTAAAAGTAATAACAATTATGTTCCCTATCTTTACCTTTCTTTCTTCAATTAAATAATTAACTCTATTAATTATTACTGTAGTCTTACCACTACCTGGAGCTGCTACTACTAAAGTGTTCTTATCTTTTATATTAATAGCTTTCACCTGATAACTGTCTAATAATATCTTCATATGTTCTCCTTTAAGTTATTTATTTTAATTATCTCCATAATTATTATATAAATAACTATATTGTAATAATTTATATATAGTTGTACAATAACTTTAGGTATTTTTCAATAAAGGAGATAAATATGGAAAATTTAATGAGATTTGATGTTACCAATGAAAGAAATCTTACTATGTTAGTAGATTTTTATGAATTAACAATGGCTAATGGCTACTTTAATAAGGGTGTTCAAGATAGAATAGCTTATTTTGATATGTATTTTAGAAGAGTTCCTGATGGCGGTGGATATTGTATAATGGCTGGTGTAGATCAGCTTATTGAATATTTAAATAACCTTTCTTTTACAGAAAGTGATATAAAATATTTAGAAGAAAAAAATCTTTTCTCTGAGGAATTTTTAGATTACTTAAGAAATTTTAAGTTTACTTGTGATGTATGGGCTATTCCTGAAGGAAATCCTGTATTCCCTAATCAACCTTTAGTAACTGTTAGAGGACCTGTTGTTCAAGCTCAATTTATTGAAACTATGATTCTTTTAACAATTAATCATCAAACTTTAATTGCTACTAAAGCTAATAGAATTTGTAGAGCTGCTGATGGTAGAACTGTTATGGAATTTGGTTCTAGACGAGCTCAAGGCTATGACGGTGCTATTTACGGTGCAAGAGCTTCTATAATAGGTGGATGTGATTCTACAGCTTGTACAATTGCTGATAAATATTTTAATATTCCTGCAGTTGGAACAATGGCGCACAGCTGGGTTCAATTATTCGATACTGAATATGAAGCATTTAAATCATGGGCAGAAACTTATCCTGATAATTGTTCTTTACTTATTGATACTTATAATGTTCTAAAATCTGGCTTGCCAAATGCTATTAAAGTATTTGATGAAGTATTAGCCCCTCTTGGGAAAAGACCTACAGGAATAAGAATAGATTCTGGAGATATAACTTACTTAACTAAAAAATGTAGAAAAACTTTAGATGCTGCAGGTTATCCAGATTGTAAGATAATAGTTTCTAACTCACTTGATGAACACATAATAAGAGATGTGTTAGCTCAAGGAGCTTGTATAGATTCATTTGGGGTTGGTGAAAGATTAATAACAGCTAAATCAGAACCTGTATTTGGAGGCGTATATAAACTAGTTGCTGTAGAAAAAGATTCTACCGTGATTCCTAAAATAAAAATTAGTGAAAATAGTGAAAAAATAACTAACCCTGGCTTCAAAAAAATATTTAGATTATTTGATAAGACTACAGATGTAGCTATTGCTGATGTTATTGCCTTAAATGATGAAGTAATCGATGAAAGTTCTGAATTAGAAATTTTCGATCCTGTTCATACTTGGAAAAGAAAGAAAGTTACTAATTTCTATGCAAAAGATTTATTAGTTAAAATCTTTGATAATGGTAATCAAGTGTATACTTCACCTTCTGTACTTGATATTAAAAAGTTTTCAAAACAAGAAACTTCAAAGTTATGGCCTGAAATTTTAAGATTCGAAAATCCTCATACTTACTACGTGGACCTTTCACCTAAACTTTGGAATTTAAAACAAGAGTTATTAATTGAAAAATCTAAGTAAATTAAAAGAGTCACCGAGAAAACACTCAGTGACTCTTATTTATTCATCTTTATACCCTATATAAGAAGGTATCATATATTCTAGCTTAGTATTTTGAGAATATGCAAAATCCTCATCAAGTATATCCTTAAAAACAACCTTTTCCTCTGCTAAATGTTCAATAAAAGGGCAAATTTCATTGTTATTTAGAGCTGGACTCATTGGACACTCATTACTACAACTAACTTTTTCCCTTCTGCTTGACCAAAATGGACATTTACTCATAACCCATACCCCCACTTACCTGTAAACGAAATCACATACTTATTATATATGATTTTTATCAATAAATAAACACTTATACATATTTTTATGACATTTTACAAAAATTTTACTTTCGATAAATATTAATTTGATATCTCACTATTTTATACTATTTATATATAATATAACATAATTTCTCATTAAATCAATATTTTTATAATATTTCAATAAAAAAAGAACTAATTTCTCATCAAAATTAGTTCTTTTTTACTATTTCTTTTTTTCTATCTCTTTAATGCTGAGTTCTTAACTACAGAAATTTTAATTATTTCATTTTGGAATGCTTTTAATAAAGCTTTTTCTAAAACCTTTTGTTGATCAAAGTTCTCAATATCTTTACATTCAGCAAAAACTTTATTTAATTCACCATCAACATTAGTATAAGTTAATGTAACATAAGGTTTTTCATACTCAACATTAACTATTTTTAATCCCCATGATATTTGTGCATAATCCCCGTCAAGAGTTAATTTAGTTAAAGATTTTAATTTTTCATTTTCTTCGCTAGGATCATTAATTATTAATAATTCATCGCCTACTTTATATTTTGCCATAAAAATTCTCCTCCTTAATTTAAACATAATACTAAACTTTATATTATGCAATTTACATCTTTTATATGTGCAAATTAATTCTTCTTATAAAATATCACAATATGTATATATTTACAATATTATTTTATTTATACCACTTTATTAATTAATAAATATTATTGACAAAGAATAATATTTTCTTATATAATTATATTAAATAAATATAGGAAGGTGTCATTAATGGATGATATAATTTTAACATTTAAAGAAAAGAAATTAAAATTAACGCCCCAAAGATTAGCTGTTTATCAATATTTAAAAAGCACAAGTGAACACCCTTCAGCCGAAACAATTTATAAAGCATTACAACCTAACTATCCAACAATGAGTCTTGCTACCGTTTACAAAACTCTAAAAACCTTAGTTGAAATAGGATTGGTTCAAGAATTAAATGTTGGTGAAGGAAACTTTAGATATGATGGAAACTGTAGTGAACATGGTCACATACAATGTATTCAATGTGGTAAAGTTGATGATTTATGCGACATAGATTTTTCACCATTAAATAAAATGGTTGAAGAAAATACTCACTATAATGTAAAATGGAACAAACTTTTCTTCTATGGATTATGTAAAGATTGTCAGTAGTATTCTACTGACTTTTTTTCTTGCTTAAAGTTATTTATTGTATAGCAATCACATATACTTTACTGAGGTGATGCTATGTTTAATTTTAATTTACAAAAAAAGAACTTTTTAAAATTAATACCATTAATTTTTTTTGTAATCATTTTAGGATTATATTTAAATACATACATGAGAAATTCACAAACTCTATCAAATGCATATAATAGCAATAAAAATAATCAGGAATATGATTTTGATGGCGATGGCGAAAATGATGAGTTATCCATTATCTCTACCAATTCAACTTATTCAATAAAAATTAAAAACTCTCTGGGAGAAACATTATTAAAAAGTAACGAATTTGACTATTCTTTACTTGATATTTCTCCATCTTGCGCTATAAAAATTTCATACATAGATTTGAATAGAAATAAGATTCCCGAAATAATAATAAGTGGATTAAAAAACAACAAATCAACTTTTTATATTTTTAAATGGGAAAATAATAGCTTTCAAGAAGTATTTTTTACTCAAAATAATATATTATCTATTTTAGACTTTAACAATTCGAAAACCCCTAAAATTTATACAACATCTTCTTCTAAGGGTGATGAAGCTACAGAAGGCTATATTTTAAATTCTACCACACTGAAAGATATTAGTTTTAGTTCACCAAAGATACCTTCACTTAATTCTATTCAATTATTAATAGATTGTGTTGAGGCTGATTATGAGCTCGATGATGCTCCAGATATATTTACCTCTACAATAGAAAGTGATCAATTAGGACTATTATGGAATTTAGATAAAAGTAATTATAGATATTCATTTCAAAAAGCTTATTGTTATGATACTACTTGGAATGAATTTGGTAATACATCTTCATTATGTTGGATACTATCTTTCGAGAAAATCAATTTTACTAGCTCTGATTCAAAACCAAAAGAACTCCTCTTATATGTTACTGCAGAAATAGATGAATCAAATCAATTTAAAATATCTTCCATAATAAAAAAGTAATATAAAAGGCCGCTAAAAAAAGCGGCCTAAAAGGGGGATGGGGGGGTTTAGCTTAATGAAGATTTCTCTTCATTCGCTATAGGAGAATACTCTCCGGTACATTAATAGTATTAACCTTTTACTCAATTTTATACACCTTTAAAATTTTATTACTCATCAAATATACCATCGTTATACATAGTAATTACCCTATCGATGAATCTACCTCTCTCGCCACCTACAATACTTCTAATAGCTCTAAGCATTTGAATATTCTCATCATTTCTTTCTCCTTTACCAGCAAAACTTTCATTTGTAGTAAAGTTTAAATCATCATCTATAGTATTAACATTCTCATTATTTGAAGAATATTGATTGTTATCATTTGAATTATTTCTTATATTTGATTCATTTCCCATATTGTTTATATTCCCCATTAAATTTCCCAAGTTTAAATTATTAAAATCAAATCCTTGTGTATTCATTGATTGTAATAAACTATTTATTTGATTCATATCAATATTTCCAAACATACTACTTAATAATTGATTAGGGTTTATACCAAATGGTCCATTATTATATGTTGGTCTACTATTAGTATTGGCATTTACGTTAGCATTATTTCTATTATCACTTGTACCTTCACGTCTAGTATCGCTTCTATTTTTATGCTTACGCTTGGACATATAAGTACCTCCAAATTATTTCTTTACTCCATTATATGTAATTAAACTGTATATGTTTATAAAAAAGGATATTTTTTTGGAGGGTCATAAAGACCCTCCATCCTCTTAACTAGCAGCAGCAGTCACTTTCACAGCAGCAATTGCTTCCTACGGTATTTCCTCCAAATAGATTTCCATAAGATCCACCACATAGTAAGAATAATAAGATTATTAAATATGAGCAATTATTATTAAGAAGTCCTGATCCACAAGCAATTAATAAAAATATAATTGGTGCTACACAATTATTTAATCCACCAAAAACATTTCCACAGCATGATCCATAATTGTTAGCTGTAGCATTATTGCAGCAACAAGGTTCACAACATTCTTGACAACAACATTTCTTATTTCTCTTCTTTGACATAATTATTCCTCCTTCCTACTAAGCTATAGTAGAGATCCATTGCAATTTGTATTAAATCCATTATTTCCACAACCAAAAGTACCATTACATAAGAATAATATTACAAGTAAGAATAAATATCCTCCACCACAGAATGATCCATTATTATAAGCATTATTATAAGAATTATTACAACAGCAATTATTTGAAGCTGTATTTCCACAGCAGCATCCTGTATTAGCAGTTCCACCTTGTCCAGCATAGAATAAAATTAATAATATCCAAATCCAGCTACCAAAACCACAACCAGTAGTTAAAAAATTATTTCCAACAGGTTCTGATGCAGAAAAACTAGGACAATCCATGTCATTCAATTCATCAATCATATCATGCATACTAGGCATCTTTACATTCCTCCTAATGATTTATTTTTTTGTTTTTATACTATATACTATTCTCTTTATTTTCATTTGACACTATTTTCCCTTCCCATCCAATAATTTTTTTATCTTTTTCTCCAATAAAAAAACTACCCTTTCACAGGTAGCTTTTTTATTAAACTGACTTTGCCTCTTCTGATAAATCTTCAAAAATATTATTTATTAACTCATCTTTTCCCTTTTTATTTAATGAAGAGAAGAAATAAAATTTATCAGTACTTCCAAGTCCAAGTGTTTCTTTTATTATTTTTTTACTCTTACCTAATTCATTATTAGATAATTTATCACTTTTTGTTGCAATTACAATGCAATCATAATCAAAGTGCTTTATCCACTCATACATCATGATATCATCAGCTGTTGGTTTATGCCTTGAATCAACAAGTAAAATTACTCTTTTTAATTCTTCTCTATCAGTTAGGTACATTTCAATAGTTTTACCCCAACTTTCTTTTTCCTTTTTAGAAACTTTAGCATATCCATATCCCGGTAAATCAACTAAGTAAAAATCATTATTTATTAAGAAAAAATTAATTAATCTTGTCTTACCAGGCGTTTGTGAAACTTTAGCAAGTTTTCTTCTATTTGTTAAGGCATTTATTATTGAACTTTTACCTACGTTAGATCTTCCAACAAAGGCAATTTCATTTCTACCATCTATAGGATATTGATTCCTTTTAACAGCAGATATAATAAATTCTGAATTTTTAATTATCATTATCATCAACTCCGATTAATGCATTTTGTAATACATCCTCAACCTTGTCAGCAAAAATTAAATTTAATTTCCCCTTAATTGAAGATGGTATTTCTTTTACATTCTTTTTATTATCTTTTGGTAAAATAACAGTCTCTATTCCTATTCTATGTGCTGCTAAACATTTTTCTTTAACTCCACCAATAGGTAATACTCTTCCTGTTAATGTTACTTCTCCAGTCATAGCTACACTACCTTTAACTTTTTTCTTAGATAATGCAGATACTAAAGCAGTAACCATTGTCACTCCTGCAGATGGGCCATCCTTTGGTACCGCACCTTCTGGAACATGAATGTGAATATCATTCTTTTTATAAAATTCTGCTGGAATATCATACTTATCAACATTAGCTCTAACGTAACTATATGCTGCCTTTGCAGATTCTTGCATAACAGATCCTAATTGTCCTGTTAATTCTAACTTACCGCTTCCCTTCATTACTGCAACTTCAACTGGTAATGTATCTCCTCCATATGCAGTCCATGCTAACCCGGTAACAACTCCAACCTTATCTTCTTTTTCTTCTTTATCATACTCAAAAACTACTGGTCCTAAATACTTTTCTAACTTACTTGAAGAAACAATAATACTCTTTTTATTTGTTTTTATTAACTCAGTAATACTTTTTCTAACAACCTTATTAATTTGTCTTTCTAAAGATCTAACTCCAGATTCTCTAGTATAACCATTAATAATTTCTTTAATTGCGTTATCTGATATCTTTATTGCATTATTTTCAACATTACATTCATCCATTACCCTTTTTACCAAGTAATTCTTTGCAATATTAAATTTTTCATCATAAGTATATCCTGAAACCTGTATTATTTCCATTCTATCTAAAAGAGCATGTGGAATAGTATCCAATGAATTTGCTGTTGTTATAAACATTACATTAGATAAATCAGTTTCAACTTCCATATAGCTATCTCTAAATGTTTTATTCTGTTTTGGATCTAATACTTCCAATAAAGCATCAGCAGGATTTCCCTTATAATCATTACTTAACTTATCTATTTCATCTAATAGTATTAGTGGATTATTAACCTTAGCTTCTTTTAAAGCAAAAATAAGTCTTCCTGGCATAGCACCAATATATGTTCTTCTATGCCCACGAATTTCAGCTTCATCACGAATACCACCTAATGAAATCCTAACAAACTTCCTATTTAATGATTTAGCCACAGATTCAGCTATTGAACTTTTACCAACTCCAGGAGGTCCTACTAAGCAAAGTATAGGGCCCTTTAAAGACTTTGTATATTTCTTTACTGCTAAATATTCTAAAATTCTTTCTTTAACTTCATCTAAACCGTAATGCTCATTATCTAAAATTTCTTCAGCTTTTTTAATATCAAATGAATCTTTCGTAGCTTTATTCCAAGGAATTGCTACTAGCCAATCAAGATAATTCCTTATATTGTTAGCCTCACTTGAATTTGATGTTTTTAATCTCGATAATTCATATTCCGCCTTTTCTTTTACTTCTTTAGAAAGTTTAAGCTTTTTTAATTGCTGCGTATATTTGTTTATTTCTTTTGACTCTTCATCTTCTCCTAGTTCATCTTGAATAGCTTTAATTTGTTCTCTTAAGAAATATTCCCTATTACTCTTATCAATCTTACTCTTAACTTTATTGCCTATTTCTTTTTCAATTTCAACTATTTGAATTTCTTCATCAATAAACACAAGTAACTTTTCTATTCTTTCATAAACATCTATAGTTTCTAATATTGATTGCTTCTTTTTATCATCTAATTGAATATAAGCGGCTATTAAATCAGTAATCTTACTTAAATTCTTCTCTTGCTCCATCATTTTAAGTACTTTACTATCATCACCTTCTGTTGAGTAAATGTACTCTGCAAAGGCTTTTCCTAACTGATTTCTGAAAGCTATATCTTCATTACTTTCAACTTCAGTTGCTTCTTCTACTATTTTTTCAATTTTAGCTTGTAAGAATTTTTCCTTTTCTTCAAACTCTAATAGTGTAGCCCTTTCAAGCCCTTCAACTAAAACCCTTGTAGTTCCTTTTGGCAACTTAAGTATTTGTTTAATTTTACATATAGTTCCTATACTATACATATCGTCTTTACTTTCTGGAATTTCTACTTCAGGGTCTTTTTGTGTAACTAAGAAGATTTTGCTTTCATTTAACATTGCTTCTTCAAGAGCTGCAATAGACCTTTCTCTTCCAATATCAAAATGTATAATCATATTGGGAAAAATAGTAATACCTCTAAGAGGTATTAACGGTAATAAAATAGAATCAGTATTCATTTTCCCCCTCCATTCTAATCATCATAAATAAAATATCTAACTTTTAAATTATACACGTAAAACTATTTTTTTTCAACTTTATACTAATTCTCATATTAATTTATTACCGTGAAGGTTTAAATAGGAAAAACAAATGACAAATACCTATAATCAGCATTTGTCATTTAACTCTTTATAACTCCTTTGCCTTTGCTGAAAGAATATCAATTTTTGTTTTATCATTATTTAATATACACACGTCTAATACCTCTTTTATATTAGAAACTTTAATCACATCAATTCCTTCATAATTCAAAAATGATTCATTCCAGTTATCAGCTGGTATTATAACTCTATTTGCCCCTGCTTTTTGAGCTGCTAATATTTTTGCATTAACACCACCTATAGGATTAACCGTACCTAAAAGACTAATTTCTCCTGTCATCGCAACTTTATTATCTATAGGTAATTCTAATATAGCACTATATACAGCAGTAGCAATTGCTATACCTGCTGATGGTCCATCTACCGGTATACCTCCTGGAATATTAATATGTATATCATATTTATCACATTTTAAATCATATATATTATTTAAAGCGGTTAATACATTTTGTATTGAAGAAAATGCGGTGCTTTTTCTTTTTACTTTCCTATTACTCATAGTAATTTCTTCTTCTTCAATAATACCTGAAATCTTTAACTCCCCTGCCCTACCTTCTATCTTCTTTGCCGTTGCTTCTATTTCCATAAGCATTCCAATATTAGCTCCATGTACAGCTAACCCATTCACCACACCAACTTCTGGTCTATCTGAAATTTTCTTTTCTTGTATTTCTGTATATTGACCATTTTCTATTACCCACTTAATATCATCCTCAGTAATATAATCTCTTTCTTCATTAATAGCAATTCCTGAACACAATTGAATTAAATTAACTACTTCTCTTCCATTGTTACAAAATCTACTTATAAGATTTAATCCCTTATCAGAAGTATTTAACCCAACTTTACTAATTGCTTTTTGGGCAATTTCCCTTATTTCATTTGGTTGCAAGCCTCTAAAAAACACTTCAACACATCTTGATCTAATAGCCGGAATTATTTCATCTGGACTACGTGTTGTTGCCCCAATCAACCTAAAATCAGCTGGTAATCCATTATCAAATATTTCTTTAATATAAGTCGGCATATTAGGATCTTCAGAACTATAGTAGGAGCTATCTAAAAATACCTTTCTATCCTCTAAAACCTTTAGTAGTTTATTCATTTCAATAGGTTGCAACTCACCAATTTCATCAATAAATAATATTCCTCCATGAGCTTTTGTAACTGCGCCTGGTTTAGGTTGAGGTATTCCAGCCACTCCCAAAGCACCTGCCCCTTGGTAAATAGGATCATGCACTGATCCTATTAGAGGATCTGCAATTCCACGCTCATCAAATCTAATTGTGGTAGCATCAATCTCCACAAATTTAGCATTTTCTTTAAATGGTGATTTTTCCTTTCTCTTGGCTTCTTCCAGTACTAATCTTGCAGCAGCAGTCTTACCTATTCCGGGCGGTCCATAAATAATAACATGTTGAGGGTTAGGACCACATATGGCTGCTTTCAAAGCTTTAATCCCATCTTTCTGACCAATAATATCATCAAATGAAGTTGGTCTACTTTTCTCAGTCAAAGGTTCTGAAAGCTTTATCCTTCTCATTTTCAAAAGTTTTTCCATTTCTTTTTTATTTTCTTTATCAACTACAACAGTTCTAGAACGAGTAGCTTTATTGCTATTAAATAAGTATATGATAAATAGAACCATCATTATAGTTTGTAAAATAATCATTATCTCACTCATGAATTTATATCCTCCCTTTTTTTCTAAACTCTCTTTGTATTATTAACCTATAACTGTTCTATTATTCCATAATATGTAGCAATAAATATTATTTTTTCTATATTAAGGGTATCGTTCAAAAATAAAAAAAATCACCTCTAGAAATCTAGAGGTGATTTTTTTAAGCAGTTTCCATGCCTTTTCTTTTTTTAGCTTTTTTAGTTTTTAAAACAGGTCTAACTTCATTTTCACCAAGTCTAATTAATTCTGGTAACTTCTTAGATTTAATTGAATCCTCAGTTATAACAACCTTACTTATATTTTCGTCTGATGGTACATCAAACATTACATCAATCATTATATCTTCAACAATTGCTCTTAATCCTCTAGCACCTGTTTTTCTTGCTATAGCTTCATCTGCAATAGCTTTAAGTGCATCTTCAGTAAATTCTAACTCTACATTATCTAATTCAAACAATTTACTATATTGTTTTACTAATGCATTTTTAGGTTGACTTAAAATATTAATTAATGCATTTTGATCTAATGATTCTAGAGAAACTACCATTGGTAATCTTCCTACAAATTCAGGGATTAAACCAAACTTCAACAAGTCCTCTGGAAGAACATTTTTTAATAACTCTCCAACATCTTTTGCTTCTTTTGATTGTATTTCAGCTCCAAATCCCATAGTGCTAACTCTTGTTCTTTTTTGAATGATTTTATCAATTCCATCAAAAGCTCCACCACAAATAAATAAAATATTTGATGTGTTAATTTGGATAAATTCTTGATGCGGATGCTTTCTTCCACCTTGAGGTGGAACAGAAGCTGTTGTTCCCTCTAATATTTTTAATAATGCTTGTTGAACCCCTTCACCAGATACATCTCTAGTTATGGATGGGTTTTCAGATTTTCTAGCAATCTTATCAATTTCATCAATATATACTATACCTTTTTCAGCTTTTTCAACATCATAATCAGCATTTTGTATTAATTTTAATAAAATGTTTTCTACATCTTCTCCTACATATCCTGCTTCAGTTAATGTAGTAGCATCTGCTATTGCAAATGGAACATTTAAAAATTTTGCTAATGTTTGAGCTAAAAGTGTTTTACCTGAACCAGTAGGTCCTAATAATAATATATTACTTTTTTGAAGTTCTATATCATCATCATACGTATTTGCTTTTACTCTTTTATAATGGTTATAAACTGCTACAGATAGTGCTTTTTTTGCTCTATCTTGCCCAATAACATATTGATCTAAATATTCTTTTATTTCATTTGGTTTAGGAAGAGCTGTAGTATCTAACTCTACATTATCTTCAAATTCATCTTGAATTATATCTGAGCATAAATCTATACATTCATCACAAATATATACTCCAGGCCCAGCAATTAATCTTTTTACTTGATCTTGATTTTTACCACAAAATGAACACTTTAATTGCTTTTTATCTTCAAATTTAGCCATAACCTCACCTCACTTTGGCATGAAATTGCCAAAAATAATTATTTTTTATTTTTTACTATTACTTCATCAATTAATCCAATTTTTAATGCTTCATCAGCACTCATGAAGTTATCTCTTTCACACATTTGAACCATAGTTTCATAATCAACTTTTCCATTAGTAGATTCAGCCATAGTTCTTGTTAAAGTTTCTTTTATCTTTAATATTCTCTTTGCATGAATATCAATATCAGTTGCTTGACCTTGGAATCCTCCTAAAGGTTGATGTATCATAATTTCACTATTTGGAAGAGCATATCTCTTACCTGGAGCACCGCTTGATAATAAGAAAGCTCCCATTGATGCTGCCATACCAATACAAATAGTACTTACATCACATTTAATATATTGCATAGTATCATAAATAGCCATTCCTGAAGTAATTGAGCCTCCTGGACTATTTATGTAAAGATATATATCTTTATCTGGGTCCTCACTTTCTAAGAATAATAATTGAGCTACTACAAGATTAGCAGTTACATCATTTACCTCGCCGCTAAGCATAATAATTCTATCTTTTAAAAGTCTTGAAAAAATATCATAAGACCTTTCTCCTCTTCCTGTTTGTTCAACAACGTATGGAATATAATTGCTCATACTTAATTCCCTCCTTTTCTCTTTAAAACCCTTCTTACTTATAATATATCCAACTAATCAAAAGTAATTATATTAAAATTATATAAAATTTACTTTATTTTGTTAAAGAAATATTTGAATAATTGCCAGAATTTCTTCTGGCAATTAAATTAGGACTATTTATTATTTTCTAATAAGAATTTTACTGCTTTGTTTGTGATTACATCAGATCTTAATGCTGCTTGTTGGCTTTGCATTAATAATTCAACCATTTTATCATCTTCTGATGCAGAATACATTTTAGCAACTTCAACAGCTTTTTCTTTTATTTCTTCTTCAGTAGCATCTATGTTTTCAGCTTTTTCTACAGCTTCTAAAACTAAATCAACTTTTACTTTAGTAGCTGCATTTTCTCTCATATATTCTCTCATCTTTTCTTCATCAGTTCCAGTGAATTGGAAGTATTGTTCTAAATTTAAACCTTGATATTGTAATCTTTGTTGTAAGTTTTGAACCATTTTATCTACTTCTTTTTCTACCATTACAGCTGGAATTTCAACCTTTGCATTTTCTGCAACTGCATTAATTACAGCTTCTTCAAACTCTCTATCAGCTCTTTCAGCATTTGCTGCTTCTAACTTAGTAGTAATATCAGCCTTTAATTCAGCTATTGTATCAAATTCTGAAGTTTCTTTAGCAAATTCATCATCTAATTCTGGTAATTCTTTTACCTTTATTTCTTTAATAGTAACTTCAAATTTAGCTGGCTTACCATTTAACTCTTCCTTACCATAGTTTTCTGGGAAAGTAACATTTACTTCTACTGTATCATTTACTTTAGCTCCAACTAATTGTTCTTCGAAAGTATCTATGAAAGTTTTAGAACCAATTTCTAAAGAGTAATCATGACCTTCTCCACCTTGGAATGCTTCTCCATCAACAAATCCTTTAAAATCAATAACAGCTATATTTCCATTTTCAACTGTTCCTTCTTCTTTAGATTCAACTCTTGCATTCTTTTCTTGCATTTCTTTAAGCTTTTTAGCAACTTCTTCTTCAGTTACTTCGTAAGTTTTCTTTTCTACTGATAATCCTTTATATTCACCTAATTCAACTTCTGGATAAACAGTTACTTCTGCAGTATAAACAAAGTCTTTTCCTTCTCCAACTTCTACTACATCTATTTTTGGATAGTCAACTGGGATTATGTTATTTTCTTTTAATACTTCACTATAAGATCCATCGATTGCAAAATTAACTGCATCTTCTAAAAGAACTCCAACACCGTAATATTGCTTAACTACATTCATTGGAACTTTACCTTTTCTAAATCCAGGCACATTAAAATTCTTAACATTCTTCTTATAAGCTCTTGTTAAAGCTTCATTGAATTTATTAGCTTCAACCTTTACTTCAAATTTAACGACATTTACGTCGATTTTTTCCATTTTAGCTTCCATTGTATATTCCTCCTAAAAAAGTATCTCTTGTTTGATTAATACAACTAGCTTATTATAACATATTAAAGCTAATTTTTTCAAATGTTTGTTCATAAAAAGCAAAAAACATCTAATATTTTTCTTACTACACATAATATACACAAATTACCATCTGTATATATTAATAATTAATATGTCTTTTCCTATATAACCAATCTATTATTCTTAACCAAAAAATCAATTAACTAATTACGATATATTTTACCAATTATCACATGTTCTTTCAAGACATTACTAATATAAATTATTACTCTTAATCCCTTTTTATATTCTTCTTAAAAATTTTTTCACACATCTTCTAATACACCTTCATTAATAAATGCTTTCCCTTTAATTAAATATATATTCAAGATATTAATATTAATTTCATTTATAATTAACAATATTTTTATTCTACAAATCTATTATAATTTTATATTTTTTCCAAAGTTTTCTTCCTTAGAATTCGACATTTCATTTTTTCCTTTTATATCTTTATTTATTATTACAGCACTTTTTATTACATCCTTTTCTTTTATCACATGCTCCTCCCCCCTTATTGCAGCAACCACCGCATTTAATAAGCCCTAACTCCCTCATTTCCTTAATACTTAATTTAACTTCATTTTCTGAATAAGGTTCATAATCCGGGGTATCCTTAAGCATATTTTCTCTTTTTTTCATTTTTATTCCTCCCTATAATTGTTATTTTATTTAATTTTACCATCTATTTTCTTCTAGATTTATACACAAAAAAAATTTTTTCAACTTTTTTTTGTAAATATTATTTGATTTTATTAAATTATATTGTATAATATAACTATAGTATTCAATAAAATACTTATTAATATAGCCCATACCGCTCTATAATTTAATAAATTATAGAGTTTTAATAAAACCCCACACAATCACTTATTCCCTTTCTTAAGTGATTGTAATCCCTTAACCTGTGCACTTTGCACAGGTTTTTATTCTTTATAAAACAAAAACTACCTGAGTATTATTTTCTTTATTATATTTAATTATTCAAAAAGCTGTATCTTTAAAGATACAGCTTTTATCTCTTTAATACGGTATATAATTTAAAGGATCAACAGCTTGCCCATTAATTCTTATTTCAAAATGTAAATGTGGGCCTGTACTATTTCCAGTTGAACCTACAGTAGCAATTACATCACCTTGCTTAACTGTATCTCCATAATCAACATCTAATGTTTGAGCATGTGGATATAATGTTTGTACCCCATTTCCATGTCCTAAAATAATTGTATTTCCATATCCTGTAATCCACCCTGAATATTCAACTACACCACTTTTAGATGCTTTAATTGGGTCTCCATAATTCCCTGCATAATCTATACCTTTATGTAATTTATATTCTCCTGTAACAGGATTAACTCTATATCCATAATTACTAGTAATTCTACCTGGAACAGGTCTTAAAAATCCACTATCTGTTTGTAAATTATTGTCTACCCCATTACTCCCATTGCTACCACTAACATTATTTATTATTCTATCAAGTTCTGCTTCTAACTCTTCATTATGTGATTCTAAATGTGCTATTTCACTACTAATCTTTTCACTATCATTTTCTAAAGCAATAATACTATCTTGCTTTTCTCGTTGCATTGCTAAAAGTTCATTTCTCTTGCTTTCCTCTTCATTTTGAATTGCAACAACTTTATTTTTTGCTTCCATTATATCACTTTGCTTCTCTTCTATTGCTAACTGCGACTCTTCTTGCTCTTTAATTTTAAGTTCTATTTGTGCAATCTCATCTGATATAATTTCTTGATTTTCCTTATAGCTCTTAATTAAACTTTTATCAAAATTTATTATTTGATTTATATTATTTAGATTTTGAAAAATTTCAAAGATATTCTTACTTTTAATTAACATGTAAATATATTGTTTTGATAAATCCACCTTATAAACACTTCTAATTCTTGCGTCTAATAATTCCTTGATTCTATTCTCTTCCTCTTTAAGTTCCACAACATATTTCTCTTTATTTTCAACTTCTAACTTACTTTCATTTATGGAGTTAATTAACTCAGAAATTTCACTTTGCATATTATCTATTTGTTTTTGATATTCACTTATTTCAACTTGAAGAGCATACAACTCATTTTCCTTTTCAGTAATAATCTCTTCTAAATCACTAACTTCATCTTTTTTCCCTTGAATTTCACTATTCAGATTAGATTTTTCCTCTTCTAAACTTTCAATTTTATTTTTATTATCTTCTATTTCATTTTTAATTGAATCACTTTTTTCGGCAAAAACATAATTTGTATTAATTAACAATATAATTAATACTGCATAAATAATTTTGTTTTTAAACTTCATATATCCCCCATCTTATCATCATTTGTTTTAAACTTTACTCTATTTCAACCTTTTGTATTTCAGTTATTCGAAAGTTATTATCAATATATTCTAATCCTAATATAAATGAACTCTCATTATAAGTTTTAAAGAAAGGTAATATTTTTTTATAGATATTATAATTAATCTTTGTTACAACACTTGCCTTATATACACTATCTTCATATTTAAAATCACTTTTTTCAATTTCTACATTCATATCTGCAATTTCATAATTATTAGAAAATAGTAATGTTTTTTCATTTATATAATTATATACTGAATCTCTAACACTCTCTGTACAATTAATGATGTTCTCCTTATTTCTTTTATTTAATCCTTCAAATACGGATTCATAAAACCCATTAATATCTTTACTTACAATATTAATTAATTCATCATTTACCATGCTTATATCTAGCTTAATATATTCCTGATTACTTATATTTTCTTCATCACTTTCTATAGTTCCCCAAGGAAATTCTCTCTGTAATTTAATTACTATATCTTTTTCCTTAGGTATAGGCCCAAAGTTTTTAATCTCCTTTGCTAATAAACCTGTATTCTCATTATTTATTAATACCTTTGCATCATCAAAATTTGAATATAAAGTAACATAATTGCCATCAATCTTAAGTTCAACCTTTTTGTCTTCAAGTATGCTTATATTAATATCATTACAAATATCTCCAAATTGTGTTTCATAAGTATATTTAACATTATAAATACCTGGAATAACATCAAACTGGGCAACATCCTGCAAATTAAATTTCTTATCTTCAAATTCAACCTTTATATCTTTTGTGTTAGTAGTAAATTCAACTTCAACAGTATCTAAAGCAATATAATATCTTTTATAAAATAGTCCTTGCTTACTTTTTATTTCAAAATTTCCGTATTCTCCATTTTTTCTTAATTCATTTATTAATTTTTTTATTTTATCTTCATTTCCACTGTAATAATTAAAAAGAGGCTTAAATTCACTTTCTGATATTTTTTCATCCCTTACTCTTATAATTTTAGCTATTTTGAAGCTATTTTCAGTAATTAATGACTTTTTTAAATCCTCTAGCATTTCCTCTTCACTTATATTTATTGCATTAAACAATATAAATCCAAAAATCATCATAAAAGAAATTAATGAAATAATAATTACCTTAGTTCTATTTAATACTTCTATTATCCCTAATTCTTTTATATTTTTTATATCACTTATTTTACATTCTAAATAAACTTTAAATTTGTTGGCCATATTCTTAAACATAATAGTTCCTTTTGCCATTTAATCTTACTCCAAAATATCTATAATCCATTTTCCACAATCAACACACTTATATAATCTTATTACAAATAAATCCATTATTTCACCTTGTGCTCTTGTAGGATTATTTTCAAGTTCTTCCTTAGTTATAAACTCATCATTTCCATCTATAAATCCTTGAATTTCTACTATATAATTTTTATTGGTTTTATTACAACATTCATTTTCACCAACACATTCAATTTCATCATAACTTAAAAAATTTTGCAGTTCTTCAATTATAGGAATTATATCTTCATATTCATTTATATTATCTAAAAAATCCTCTTCATTAAAATTCAAATCATTAATACTAAATAATCTCATTTTCTTCATCTCCTTGTGTAATTAGTTTACACTTTCATAATATACTACATTTCCTGTGCTATTCAACATTTTATTTCATTATTCAGTGTTTTATTTATTTATATGATGAATAATACTTGAATAATTTATCGCTTTATATTAAATTAATGTTTGAATATAGTTATAAAATTTTAATAATAAATTAGGAGAGAGATCAATGAAAAATAAAAAAAAATCTAGCTCTAAGACTAGAAGACTTGTTCTCATAGGAGCTCTAGGTGGAATTTCAATATTCCTTGGTGTAAGCGGATTAGGATTAATACGTTTACCAATATTCAGTCTTACTATTATGCATATTCCTGTAATCATAGGAGCATTATTAGAAGGCCCAGTAGTCGGAATATCAGTAGGTTTAATTTTTGGATTATTTTCAATGTATCAAAACATTACTGCTCCTGGCTTAACTTCTTTTATATTCTGGAATCCTATTGTGGCATTAATTCCAAGAATGTTAATTGGTATTGTAGCTTATTATTCATTCAAACTATTTAAAAGTAAAATTAAAAATACAGGAGTATGTGCTGGAATAGCTGCAGTTTTAGGAACATTAACTAATACAATTGGTGTATTAGGATTAACTTATATTCTATATCTTGATCAATATGCACAAGCTAGAGAAATTTCAAGAGAAGCTGTTGCTGGCACTTTGCTTACTGTTGGATTAACAAACGGAATTCCTGAAGCTATAGTTTCAGCCCTAATAACAATTCCAATAGTCGTTACAATGCTTAAACTTAAAAGAAATTAACTATTTTTGAATGCATATTTTGATAAACTTCTTATCAAAATATGCATTGAATTTTCTTTTATGATATTTTTCCACTTCCACATCTTAGTTAATATATTCTTTTTTTCCTATACTTCCTTTACTTTTATAGATTATATAATTTACTTCTACACATAATACTAGTGTAAGTAAGAAAGATTACTTACAAAGGAAAATAAATATTAATTTATTTAAAGGAGGGTCTTTTATGGCTCAAAAGTTAGTACCAGAAGCAAAAAACGGATTATCAAAATTTAAGAATGAAGTAGCAAGCGAAATGGGTGTTCCTTTCACAGACTACAACGGAAACTTAACTTCTAAACAATGCGGAAGCGTTGGTGGAGAAATGGTTAAGAGAATGGTTGAACAATACGAACAAGGAATGAAATAACTAACTCCACAAAAAAATAAGTTAATAAAATTAGAGAGTGTGAATATTGCATAATATTTACACTCTCTTCCTTTTTTCTTTTAAAATGATAATAAATTTTATTAACAGTTATAAATAAATATCATCATCATATTTATATTAAAACTTCTACCCCATAGTGATCTGAGATAATATGTTTATTATCTTTATTAAAGATAACTTTAGATCTCAAAACTTTTATTTCTCTATTTGTCAGTATTAAATCTAATCTTTTATCTTCTTCTTGCATTTCCCATCCTGCAATTTTACCTTTTACTGTAACACCATCATCTTTTTCCTCAGCCATTACATAAGTGTCTTTTAAACCTAATTTCATTAAATAATCATAACCTTCATTTCTTACATATGCATTATTATTAAAATCCCCCATAACAAAAGCTAATCTATCATCACTTATATTTTCAATAAGCATATCAGCATGATATTTAAAAGGTTCTATATCATCATTCCACCATCCAGTATGACAACTATAAAAATCAACATCATTACCTTCAATATTAACTGTGATACTTATAATTTTTCTACTTCTATAATTTCTTTTATTATCACTTTTAGAAACATAAAATGATTTACAATCTTTTATTTTATGTTTAGTTAATATGGCTAATCCTTCTTCATATATATCATAACCTATATGGGAGTAATCCCATATAAAGTTATATTTACTTTCATTAATTTTATTTAACTCTTCAATTAATAGCTGTGCAAAATTATCCTCTTTTATCATAGCCTGTAATAATTTCGAATTAATTTTTTGACTAACTTCTTGAAGCGCTATGACATCATATTGTTTTTCTTTTATTATCTTAGCCAAATATTTAATTTTTTCAATTTGATTATCTTCTTGCCAAGAATGACAATTTAAAGTTAAAAGCTTCATATTATACTCCTAATAAATCTTGAATATCAGATTTTAAAACATCTGCCTTTGGCCCATATATTGCTTGTACTCCATTATCTTTTAATATTAATCCTAATGCACCATTTCTCTTCCACTCTTTTTCTTCAGCTACTTTAGAAACTTCCTTTACAGTAACTCTTAACCTAGTCATACAAGCATCTACATCTTCAATATTTTCTTTCTCTCCTAATAAAGAAATTATTTTTACGGCTAATGTATCGTTAGCTGTTGTTTTATCTACAGCCACTTCCTTGACCTCTTCACTTTCCTTTTCTTCATCATAGTTTCCTAGACGTCCTGGAGTAGGTATTTTAAATTTTTTAATGCAGAAATTAAATACTCCAAAATTAATTCCGAAAAACGCTAAACATGCAATTATAAAATTAATAACATCTCCAACTAATCCAGCATTAACAAGCATTGGTATACGAGTTATAAGTTCTATTGCTCCAAAGGCATGAACTCTTAAATTTATTATATCTGCTAATGCAAATGCTAAACCTGTAAGTATTGCATAAACAATATAAAGTACTGGTGAGATAAACATAAATAAGAATTCTATTGGTTCACTTACACCTGTTAAAAATACTGCTAATCCTATAGATACAAACATAGATTTATATTTTTTCTTCTTATCTGCATCAACATTTTTATACATAGCAAAGGCAACCCCTAATAATGATGCAGTTGATAAAATTACTTGTCCTACTTTAAATCTTGCTGGAACAACTGTAGCTAATAAGTTATTATATTCTGTCATATTTCCTGCAGATTTAAAGTTAATTAAATCTGTAATCCATGCAAACCACAATGGATCTTGCCCTGCAATCACAGTTCCTGCAGCTGCACCAGTTAAAGATGTATAAACCCCACCTAACTCAGTATAGTTAACAGGAATAGTAAGCATATGATGTAAACCAAATGGTAGTAACAAACGTTCTAAAGCTCCATATATAAATGGTGCTAAAACAGGAGCCGTATCTTTTGAATTTGCAAGCCAAATACCAAAACTATTTAATGCCCCTTGTGCAAAAGGCCATACTATTGATAATACTAATGCTGTAATTGTTGACCATAAAATAACAACGAAAGGAACAAATCTTTTTCCATTAAAAAAGCTTAAAGCTTGTGGTAGTTTATTATAATTGTAATATTTATTAAATAATGTTGCTCCTAAGAAACCTGAGATAATACCAATAAACACTCCCATATTAAGTGCTGGTGATCCTAAAACATTTGTGAAGTAATCTGGAACAGTTAATGTAGCTCCTAATAAAGATTTAACTGTTGCTGTACTATCAGATAACATTTCTGTAGTTACACCAAAAATTGCTCCTGTAATACGATTAATTAACACAAATGATAATAATCCTGCAAAAGCCCCTCCAGCTCTTTCTTTAGCCCATGATCCACCTATTGCAACTGCAAATAATATATGAAGATTTCCTATAATGCTCCACCCTATATTATCCATTACTCTAGATATAGCTTGTATTATATCAGCTTCAAAATACATTCCTAAAAGCTTACCAAAAGTAATCATTAATCCAGCTGCTGGCATAACAGCTATAACTACTAATAAAGCTTTTCCGAATTTTTGCCAAAAATCAAATGATAATAATTTGCCCTTTTTCTTTGTTTTACCCATTTTAAATTCCCCTTTTTTCATTTGCAATGTAATTTATTACAAATATTTTTAATTATTAATACTTTTAAATATTCTTTATTTTATAACCTTATAAATTCTTGCTTCATATGGCCTTAAATCAAACTCAGTTAATAAAGCATGTTTTTCAACATTATAATTACTTAATAATAATCCATCACTATGAAGGTTAATATCATAAGAATACTTAACATTATCATGAGATAAATTAACTATTATTACAAATTCCTCTTCCCTCATAATTCTCGTATAAGCATATATTTTCTCATGATCTTCTAGTATTAAATCATAACTACCATATATAAGAGTTTTATTTTCTTTTCTTATATTAATCATTTTTTTATAAAAGTTTAAAATAGAATTTTCATCTTTTAATTGATCTTTTACATTTATATATTTATGATTTTTATTTATTTTGATCCACGGCTTTCCAGTAGTAAATCCAGAATTTTCACTACTATCCCATTGCATTGGAGTACGTGAATTATCTCTTGATACTGCCCATACATATTTTAATGCTTCCTCACCACTTAATCCTTGTTCAACCTTTTCCTTATAGATATTTATTCCCTTAACATCGTTATAGTCATAAATAGAATCAAATTTTACATTTGTCATCCCTATCTCTTGTCCTTGATAAATGAATGGTGTACCTTGTTGCATAAAATACATAAGACCAAAAGCAGTTGCACATTCTTTTAAGTATTCTTTATCATTTCCCCAAGTTGATGTAACTCTAGGTATATCATGATTTTCTATATATAGTGCATTCCACCCTTTTCCATCCAAAGCTTTTTGCCATTTTGTTAATACTTTCTTATAATTTCTAACATTAAAATTGTTCTCACTTTCAGCTCCCCATAAATGTAAGTGTTCGAATTGGAATATCATATTAAACTTCCCATCTTTTTCTCCAACCCACAAATCTGCTTCTTCAGCATCTACTCCATTAGCTTCTCCTACAGTCATAATGTCATACTTATCGAAAGTTCTTTCTTTAAGTTCTTTTAAATATTTATGAATTCCAGAAACATTCATATGTTTATCAAATGATTCTACATATTTTAACCCTTTAGGGTTTGGCATATCTACTAATCCATCTTCTTTTTTAATATGACTTATTGCATCTACTCTAAATCCATCAATTCCTTTATCTAACCACCAGTTTATCATTGAATAAATAGCTTCTCTTACTTCTTTATTATCCCAATTTAAATCTGGTTGTTTCTTAGTAAATAAATGCATAAAATATTCTTCTGTATTTTTATCAAATTCCCATACAGATCCCTTAAAAATACTTTCCCAATTATTAGGCTCCTTATTATCCTTTCCAGCTCTCCAAATATACCAATCTCTTTTTGGATTATCTTTTGATGATTTTGATTCTATAAACCATTTATGTTCATCGCTTGTATGATTTACAACTAAATCAATTATCAATTTCATCTGTCTAGCATGTACTTCCCTAAGTAATTCATCAAAATCATCCATATTCCCAAAATCACTCATAATATCTTGATAATCACTAATATCATATCCATTATCATCATTTGGAGATTTATACATAGGACATATCCAAATAACATCAATTCCTAAATCTTTTAAATAATCTAACTTAGATGTTATTCCTTTTAAATCCCCAATTCCATCACCATTAGAATCTTTAAAACTTCTTGGATATATTTGATACCCAACCGCTTCTTTCCACCAAACTCTCTCCATATTTTCACCCCTAATTCATGCAATCGGTTGCATAACTGTTTAAATAATATGTACAGCTTCACAGCTGTACATATTAAAAAAAGACTATAAGCTTGTCTTTTTTAAAATTTCTAAATTTAATATAACATTTTAAGAAATTGTTTACAACACTAATTTGGGCCAAAATTTCTCAAATTTTACGATTACATTTATTTATCTTCCTTTTTCTCTCATTAATGCAATCGGTTGCATAATTTATATATTTACTTTAATGATTCTCTTTCTATTAAATTGGTTTCTATAACATGATAACCTTTATTTTCTCTATTTTCTAACTTATCTATAATAAGCTTTGTTGCATATCTACCCAATTTTTCAGAGTTTATATCCACTGAAGCTAAAGGTGGATTCTTATATTGAGATAAAGGAATATTATTAAATCCAACAACAGATATATCTTTATATCCTAATTCTTCTATTGCTCGTTGTACTCCAAAACCTAATAAGTCATCTGTAGCAATAATAGCATTAACTTTATTTTTTTCTAAAATTCTATGCGCTGCAATGTATCCTTCTTCTTCAGTAAAATTATTCATTTCAATTATTAACTCATTATCAATTTCTATATTCCTGCTATACATAGCCTGTTTGTATCCATTTAATCTATCTTTCGAAACATTTATATCTGATTTAGCTCCAATAAATGCGATAGTTTTATTTCCTCTTTCAATCAGTTTTTGAGTTAAATTATATACAGCTGCAAAATTATCATTATCAACCCATAAAACACCATCTATTTGTTCTGGCCTACCTATAACAACAAAAGGGAATTGTTTTTTCTTTAAATAGTTAATTGTAATATCATTGTCTTTTACATTAAAAAGACATAAACCATCTATAAGATTACCTTCTGTTACTTTCTTTACCCATTCTTCTTCATCAGCCTTTTTATCTTTAAATGCATACATGATATAATAATCCTCTTTTTCTGCATACATACTAATTCCCTTCATTGCTTGGACAAAAAATGGATTTTCAAACGAAACCTCTGCACCCCCTGGTAGTAGGACAGCTAATATTCTTGTTCTATTATTAGCTAAACCTCTTGCAACTATACTAGGCGTATAATTTAATTTTTTTATAGCTTCATTTACCCTTTCCTTAGTTTCTTCACTTATTTTTCTGCTATTTGCCAAGACTCTAGAAACTGTAGACGTTGCCACTTGTGCTTCTCTTGCTACATCCTTTATTGTTACCTTCATACTTAATACCTCTCATTTATAATATTAAAATCATTATATTATAAATTTTTAGCAAAATAAATAGTAGCACTTCTTAATATTTAATAGTTGTAAATTAAACATTTTATCATGCTACTATTTTTATATATTTTTATATTTAATTATCTTTAATAGGTCTAGTTGTACTTATTGATTTATGCTTGCTTATAGCTTTGACGTTTATATTAGATCTATACTCTGTTTCTGCCCAATATATATTTTCTGCAACTAACGCTTCTTTATTAAGCTCAACACCATCTAAAATAATTTCTTTAAACTTATTATATCCAGCTCTATCTATTAAATGTCCACCATGTAAATATTCTGGTTTATAATCTAACGCCCAAGCTGAGAACTTTTGCCAATTCGCAAATATTCCAAGAACTGTTTCTTCACTTGCAAAGTTAACAAATGTTTTGCCCATTCTAGGATTTTGTTTACCAGTTCTACCACCTATAACTATTCTATAGAACTTTTTAGGACTACGAGTCCATGCACTTGTTGGACATGCTAATACACATTCAGCACAACCTACACAACAACATGGATCTTTATCTACTAATCCATTTTCATTTAAACTTAATACTCTTGTTGCATGATGATCACATGCTTTTACACAAGCTCCACATCCAATACATCTTTCCTTATGATATTCCATTCTAGCTTGACCAATTACCCCAAAATCTTGGAAGTGAGCCTTACCACAGTCATTAGGACAACCTGCAATTGATACCTTAATATGATAATGTGATGGGAATATTAAGTTTTCTACCTTTGTTGCTAATTCCTTAGTATTTATATTTCCTTTTATGCAATGTGTATTCCCTATACATGCCATTATATTTCTAGCACCTATTGTAGGATATCCCTTATCATCTATAGGCATATTACAATTACATTCATCAACTTCTACTTCTTTAATATATTCTTTAATATATTCATTAACTGATTCTATATTTTCATATTTTATTCCTGGAATATTAAAAGTTTGTCTCATTCCCATGTGGAAAGTTCCATTCCCCCAAGTTAATGATATATGTTCTACATCACTTAAGTATTTTGCATTTATTGTTCCCCCTGGAATGCGCATTTGTAACATAAATTCTCCAGGAACTTTTGATTGACGGAAACAATTTATTCTAGTCTTCTTTATATCTATATCGTGATTCATAATATAATTCCTCCTAATCTAATAAATCCTTTGCTTTAGTATAATTAAATACAGGACCTTCTAGACAAACATAAGTTTCATCTACTCTACAATGTCCACATTTTCCTACTGCGCAAGACATTTTTCTTTCAAAAGAAACATATATTTTCTCTTCTGGAACTCCCAATTTTACAAATTCTAAAGATGTAAATTTCATCATCATTGGTGGTCCTACTATTATTACTTCATAATTATCTCCAAATTTTTCGAATGGTAGCTTAGCTAAATGTGTTGTAACTAATCCATTTTCAAACCCTTCTTTTTCACCCTTATCTAATGTATATATAGCTTCAAATTTTTCTTTCCATAATGCTAATTCATCTTTAAAAAGAACTGAATTTTCATCTTTAAAGCCACATATTAAATTAACACTTTTTGTATATGTTTCATCATTAAAAAACATATTTATCATACTTCTTACTGGAGCAACCCCTGTTCCTCCTGCTACTATAATTACATTTTTACCTTTTAATTTTTCAACTGGCCATCCCTTACCATAAGAACCTCTTAAAAATAATGTATCTCCTGGTTGTAAAGTAAAAATTTTATCTGTTACTTTTCCTACTGAACGAATAGTAAATTCTAAATATCCATCACCAAACCCACTAACTGATATCGGAGCTTCTCCAACTTTAGGAATTGATAATTGTAAAAACTGTCCATGTTCAACTTTAATATCAGTTTCAACTTTAAATGTATATTCTAAATTACTTTCTTTTCTTACATCAATAATTTTATATGCTTTTGGTGTTAATATATTGCGCATTAATTTTTACCTCCAACAATTTCTTTAACTGCCTTGTCTACTTTGTTTATAGTTGCTGTAATAGAAATATGTTCTGGACATCTATCTGTACATCTTCCACAACCTACGCACATGTGATTATCTCCAAATTGTTCTTTATAGTCATGTATTTTATGTAATATCTTATATCTCATTTTATCGCTAGCATTAGTTCTAAATCTGTGTCCTCCTGCCATTTCATCAAACCCATCAATATGGCAAGATGCCTGTACTCTTTTTCTTTCTCCAACATTAGCATTTTCATTGTAAATTATATCTCTAGTTGTATAGCAAGAACATGTTGGACAAGCTACAGTACAGCTTCCACATTGAATACATCTTTTATCATACTCTTTCCATACTGAATGTTCTTTTAATTTATTTAATACTTCCTTACTTTCTATTTCTGGAAGATTAACCTCTGCCATATTCTTCTCTATAAATTTAAGTTCAAATTCTTCTTTAGCACAATCTGTGAAATACTTATCAAACTCGTTATCATTAATGTTAAATAATGCTGAATTTTCATCAAATCTCACAGCTAAGCTATAATCATCTGTTTTGTTACTTCCCATTGTTGTACAAAAACAAGTATCAAATCCTTCAACACACTCTATACAGACAAACTTAACCTTTTCTCTAATTCTTTTATAAAAGGCGTCTTCAAATCCACCATTTTCCAAGTAAATTTTATCTTGTCTTTTTTGTGCATTTATATCACAAGGTCTTGCAAATATTAATATCTTTTTATCACCATATGGATTTTTACTTTCTCTAAATTCATCTTCAGTAAAAAAGTATAACGTTTGATTAATTGGTGTAATTAATTCTTTTGCTGGATATGTCGATTTTTCTTTATAAACAATTTCTTGAAAAGAATTAACTTCACCATACTTAATTATATCTGTATCTGAATATCTGCCTTGTTTTAAGAATCTTTTTGGTGCATATATCATATACTCCCTTTTCAATTCTTCAAATAAATTATTTACTTCATTTGATAACAATTTATATCCCATATCTATTCCTCCAACTCTATATTTTAAGCTTTTAAAAATTTTTATCTACAACCTCACTATACTACTTTCGTTATTAAATTAACAATCGAACTTTATCATAATTACCATTTAAAACTTTTATAACAACTTTTTCTAATTGGCTCTTTAGAGAATTTATCTATATCATATCGATTTCAAATTAATTAATCAGTAGGACTATAAAAGGCTTGTTAATCGTATATACATAAACTGTGAAACTCTCAATTTGCATAGTATACTAAAAATTATATGCATATGATTTTTTTATGCATTTGCTTCTATTATTTTTACTCCACTCTAAAAACTTTCTAAAACCACAAGTAAAAGTTATGGTATTATAAATACAAAAAAAAGATTATATTAAATAAATATTAATATAACCTTTTTTCTATCTTTTTTATATTTTAGCTTCCACTACTTTCATATCTACTAATACCTAAAAGCCATATTCTATAAGCTACTAACAAACTAACAACACCTATAAAACAAGTCATCACGACCCCTAAAACAAAACTTCCTTTTCCTAATAAATATGCACTTGGAAAATATCCTGTAAATGCAAAAGGAATTATAAATGTTAATACACCTCTAATCCAACCTGGATAAATCGTTATTGGATATTTAACAAATGTACTTAATTGATAAACCATGAAAAGATAGCTTTGTGCAAATTTAACCCAAAATGCTATGGAAGCAACAGCAAGTTTTATGGCTGTATAAATAAAACTTGCAAATATAATAATAATAACTAACGATATCATCTTTATAATAGTAACTTCAACGCCTAATTTAACCCATGAAAATATTAAAAGAATACTACCTATAATTATCTCACCAAAGCCATCTGGTTGAAATTTTTCAACTATAACTTGAAATAATGGATTTAATGGTCTTACTAAATACTTATCAAATTTTCCTTCAACTATAGTTTGCCAACTAAATATCCAAAGCTGATCTGTAAAAACATGATCTATTCCTCTAGGAATTTGAGCAAAACCATATATAAATAATATTTCATAAAAACTCCATCCCTTTAATGATGGTATATTATTAAATATTAACCCTATAAAAATAACTCCTATAGATTGTACAAACAAAAAACCTATAAGCCCTAAAATAAAATCCGCTCTATACTCTATCAAGGTCTTGATATATTGTTGTAAGAACTTTATATATAATTTGCAGTACTTCTTCATATATCTTACCCCCCTAAAATAGTTAAATTTTTAATCAAAGCTTTCCACATTATTTTAGAAATTATCATAAGTACTATTACCCAAAATATCTGTAATCCTAATGCTATTATAATATCTACTCCAGTAATCTTTCCTAAATAAATCATTGTTGGAGTATAAATAGATGAACTAAATGGTAATAAGTTAATTATTGCCTGAGCCCATTCTGGAAAAAACGCTATTGGAATTAACATTCCAGACAACAAATTCACTATAGCCTGCATTATTTGTGACAACCCCCACATATTTGTTATTTTAAAAGCAACAAGGCCAAATATATAGCTAAAGTAAAAATTAATAAATATCCCTATAATAACACTAAAAAAATATAATAATATTCTTACAATACTTACATAACCAAAAAACTTATAATACAAAATTGTAGTTATAGAAAATGTAATTATAAAAATTACAATAAAATTATATAATATACTTCCTAACCCCTGAAACAACATTCTTTTTTCATAATTCAGTGGTCTAACTAAATTTATTGCAATAGATCCATCCTTAACTTCTCTTGAAATATCATGACTGATATCAACACTTATCATAACAGAAGTAATAAATGATATAAAAATATAAATTATCATTTCATTAAATCCAAATCCATTTAGAATACTTTCATTACTACTTTCATAAATAGCTTTCCATAAATAATATGTTACAGCCAACATAAGCAAATCACCAAACATAAAGAAAAGCACATTAGCTTTATAAGATATTAATCTTTGAAAAACATTTCTAGCAAATGGAATATAAGGCTTGTATCTATTTAATTTAAACATCGATTACACCTCATTTTTATACATCTTCTTTACAATATCCTCTATACTTGTTTCTTTCACAGCAAAGTCTACCACTGTTATTTTTTTCATTACTCTACTTATTATTTCTGAAGAAGATATCTTATTTATATTAAATGTAATAAATAGTTTATTTTCTTTAAAATCTATTTTAAAATCTTTATCTTTATATATATCATCAAAGATATTTAAGCTTTCTAAAGAAATTTCCTCTTTTACTTGTATTTCTACAGTTGCTAAATACCCATACTCTTCTTTAACCCCTTTAATCTCACCATCATATATCTTCTTCCCCTTATCAATAATAATAATTCTATTGCAAAGTTCCTCAATATCATCTAAATCATGAGTAGTTAATATGATAGTTGTTCCATATTTTGAATTAATTTCCTTTATAGCTTTACGAACATTTTCTTTTACAACTACATCTAATCCTATCGTTGGTTCATCAAGATATATTACCTGCGGATTATGTATTAGTGCAGCTGCTAAATCTGCCCTCATTCTCTGACCTAAAGATAAAGTTCTAACAGGACTTAAAAAGAACTCCCCTAATCCTAACACTTCCTTTAAGAATCTCATTCTCTCTTCAAAATCCGCATCACTTACATCATATATATCCTTTAATAATGAAAAGGTCTCTGATATAGGTAGATCCCACCATAACTGAGTCTTTTGACCAAAAACAACCCCAATATTTTTTGCATTCTCTTCTCTATTTTCATAAGGCACTAAATTATTAACATAAACCCTTCCACTTGTAGGTGTTAAAATACCAGTCATCATTTTTATAGTCGTTGATTTTCCTGCTCCATTTGCTCCAATATATCCAACGATTTCTCCATCATTTATTTCAAAACTAATGTCATCCACAGCTTTTTTAGTTATATATTCTGTAGAAAAAAAAGATTTAATAGCACCTTTAAACCCAGGATATTTTTTATTACTTTTAAATTCTTTGCTTAAATTCTCAACCCGTATCATAAACTCACCTTTCTTCATCATTTCATATAAATTTTATACTACTTCTTTTATAATTTCTGTAGTATTTATTAATTTTGTTTTATTTTACAATATTTTTGTAATATTTAACGATAAAAAGACTAAAGTCTATCATTGGACTTTAGTCTTTTATTTCCTTATATACTAACTATTATTTTATTTCTAATGTTTCTTGTGCTTTATTCCAAGAGTTATTTAATTTATCTACTTCTTTTTCAAACTCTTCCCTACTTCTCTTAGCTGCTAATGCAGAATCTTGAACAAAAGTTCCTCCCCATATATCAATAGAACCTTCATTTGTAATAAGATCAAACTTTCCTTCTTGTTCAACTGTTGCTGGTTCCTCTACTAATGTATTTACTCCAGATTCTAGGAATTCCTTAATTACTGTATTGTTTGACTCTATACCTTCTTTAGCTGGAATAAATCCATTTACATCTGCATAATCAGATTTTAAAAATGCATATAAAAAATCTTTTGCCTCATCCTTATGCTTTGACTTATTACTTACAGCTAATGCCCAGTCTGGACTACATACTGAATATAAAGTACCATCTTCTGTTGGAACTGGCATAAATCCTATATCGTCTGAATTCTCAGCTAAACTTTGTACTTGAGGAATTGCCCATGTTCCTAGTATTGCCATAGCTATTTTACCATTAGCTAAATCTACTTTTGATTGTTCCCAATTTGTAGTTGCTAAATCCTCCTCAACCCATCCATTACTTACAAATTCATATAGTACATCAAGTGATTTCCCTAATGGCTTATCACTTGCAAATATATCTTTTTCATTATAAGATTCATTCTTATAATTTTGATTTCCACTTAACATCCATCCATACATAAACCATTCTTTTAATGGCCATTTATCATTAAAATTGGTTGCTAGTGGAATTATTCCTACCTCTTTAAGCTTTTCTGCCGCTTCATATAACTCATCTAAAGTTTTTGGTAACTCTTCTATTCCTGCTTCTTTAAAAGCTGCTTTATTATAAACTATACCTTCTGCACCTAACCCATACGTTAATCCATAAACTGTATATTCTCCACTTTCCTCATCATAAACAGCTTTATTTGTATTAGATTTATAATCTTTTATCTCAGAATCTGTTGATTTTCCAAGTGGTTCAAAATAAGTTAGAAGTTCAGAAACTGGTAAACTATTTGGAATTAAAAGTACATCACCATAATCACTTGAATTAAGCCTTACCTTTGTATCCCCTTCATAGTCTGTTATACCTTGCCATTCAATTTTTACATTTGGATTATTTTCTGTATATTTATCAGAAAATGCTTTTAAATCTGTATTAACAATATCTGTTCTATTTGTTAAAACTGTTAAAGTAACCTTATTATCCTTTATTTCAGTAATATTCTTATCTACTTCATCATTCCCTTGACAACCTACAAATAAACTTGTACATACTATAGTAGCTAAAACCGAACATAATCCTCTTTTCATTATATTTTCCCCTCACATTCTTAATAAAAATCTAAATGTTTAATTCTTATAACTTATTTAGATTTATATCTTTATACTAATGTATACATTTACAATTTCCAATATTTTTTACTTTTACAGTGATAATTGCTAATTATTCCGAACTTTTGCTAAAGATTGACTGAAATATTTTAATTTTTATTCATTTTAAATATTAATTAATAAAAAAAAGCAACTAAGAAAATTCTTAGTTGCTTTGGTGGCTTACCGGGGAATCGAACCCCGGACACCTTGATTAAAAGTCAAGTGCTCTACCGACTGAGCTAGTAAACCAA
>NZ_CBYM010000007.1 GCF_000577815.1 Clostridium saudiense
GCTTAACAGATTCTATTTTTTTATTTCCATCAGTAAATTAATATATTATACAATTATAGCATATTATTCTATAATTTCCCATTATTTAAGTGTTAATTATTTATAAACACTGTTATTAACTCTATTTAATAGGCAATAATTAATAATAACTATATTTTTTATTGGAGAAATTTAATGAAAAAACGTAAACTATTTATTTTAAATTTAATTCTAGTTTTTATTATTTGTTCTCTTAATTATTTTCAACTATACTCAAACTCATCCTTAAATAATGAAATGATTATTCATTATATAGATGTTGGCCAAGGTGATTGTATATTAATTCAAGTTAACGAAAAAAATTTATTAATTGACTCTGGTTCATCTAGCAACCGAAATGAATTATTGAATTATTTAACTAAATTAAAGATAAAAAAATTTGATTACATTATTGCCACACATCCTCATGAAGATCATATAGGTAATATGGATACAATTATAAAAAGATTCGATGTTGATAAATTTTATTCTCCTAAAGTAACTCATCCCTCTATCTGCTTCGAAAATATGGTAAATGCATTAATAGATAAATCTCTAAAAATTAATATTTTAGCAAAAGATGCAAGTAAGATAAACCTTGGTGAAAATACTAACGTAGAGATATTTTCACCATTGAAAAATATGATTAGTGATAATTATAATGATTATTCTTCAGTTATTAAATTAACGTTTCACAATAATTCTTTCTTATTTACAGGAGATGCTGAAGTTTACACTGAAAATCAACTTCTCTCTGATAATATAGATTTAAAATCTGATATAATTAAAATAGGTCATCATGGTTCTAAAACTTCTACCTCTTATAATTTTTTACATGAAGTTAATCCATCCTTTGCAATAATTTCTGTAGGTGAAAATAATACATATGACCACCCTAGCATGGATACCCTATTAAATCTTGAACTAATGAATATACAAACTTATAGAACAGATTTAAATGGTACAATAATAGTTACTTCAAATGGTAATACTATATCTATAGACTCATTAAAAGACTAATTTCTCCTATAAATGATAGATGCTCCTAATTTCTTAGGAGCATCTATCATTTAAGGATTATTTCCTTAAATCAATAATATAAAATTATCTTCTTAATTTATAATATATTTTCTTCTGGAGAACTTTCTTCTTTCTCTTCTATATTGTCATCAATATCTTGATTTTCAATTACTTTTTCTACAGTTTTATCATCTTTTAATTCAAATATTTCTTCATCACTATGTTCTTCATTATATATATCATTTTCATCTAATTTTATATCAACATTTTCCTCTTTTATATTAATATTTTCTTCATCTTCACTTTCAACATTAATATATTTTTTCCAATTAACAAATATTTTATATAAATTAACTACATCTTGTTCATTATACTGTAATATAGTTTCAATTTTTTCTTTAGGCATTCTTTCAATATATTCTTTATCTTTAAGAACCTTATGAAAAGTTTTAGCTAAATTTGACCCGCTTATTACATCGCCTTCTCTATAAATTTCAAATATTTTTTCTAATTTTTTTAATCCAATTGATGTGTTCATATCTTTTTCGTATTCTTTTTGAATATCAACTGATTTAAATTCCTTGTCAAAATCAAAATAAATATTATATTTATTAAATAAGTATTTTATTACTGTAAAATCATTATTTCCAGAAAATGTAACTATAGTTTTTTTACCTGCTTTTTTCATACGTATAAAATATCTCTTTGCAAGCAATAAAATTTCTACAACTTCATTTTTATTTTCAATCATATATTGAGTTACATAAATTTTATTATCTGCTTTATTGTATACACATGCTCCAAAGACTCCTATACATTTTGGTTTTTTATATACGTAATGTTCTAAATCAAAATAAATACTTTCTTCTGGCTTACAACTTCCCTCCTTACATTCCAACATTCTTTCAAGTCTATATTCTTCTACATCCACAATATTCTCTCGAATAATCACACAATATCACTCTTTCCTCGATAAATTTTATCTCCTGTATTAATTTTTTTACTATTGCTTATATCTTTTTATTATATCATGTTATTACTGTAGTGAATACTATTTGAGCTTCATACTTTTTTCAAAATTTACTGGAAATTATTTTTATCATCCCCTTATGCTTGACCCACTATACATTTTTTGTTATTATAAATGTATAAAAAATGTGAGAATGATTTTCAATTTGAGGTGAATTTTATGTGCATTTGTGATTTAAAACTTGGAGAAAAAGCAACAATCCATGCTATAAGTGGAAATGATAAACTTTCTAAGAGGCTTTCAGCTTTAGGATTAATTCAAGGAACAGAAATTGAATTAAAAAGAGTTGCTCCATTAGGCGATCCACTAATTGTAAATTTGAGAGGATTTGATTTAGCAATCCGTAAAAAAGATGCTAAAAATATATTATTAACAGCTTAAGTATAAAGGGAGATGACAAAATGAAGAATATAGCTTTACTTGGTAATCCTAATGTAGGCAAAACTACGTTATTCAATAGTTTAACTGGTTCTAATCAAAGAGTTGGAAACTGGGCTGGTGTTACTGTTGATAAAAAAGAAGGATTCTTTGGAGATTTTGCTATAGTAGACTTACCTGGTATATATGCTATGGATACCTACTCTAATGAAGAAAAAATATCAAAAGAATTTCTAGAAAATGAAAAAGTTGACTTAATTTTAAACATTATTGATGCTTCTAACATTGATAGAAATTTATATTTAACTATGCAGTTAAAACAATTTAAAAAACCTATTGTTTTAGCAGTTAACATGATTGACGTAGCAGAGAAAAAAGGTATAAACATAGATTATAAAAAACTTGGAGAATTATTAAATGTTATTGTAGTTCCTATTCAAGCTTCAAAAGAAATGGGAATAGATGATATTAAGACAGCTCTAAGTACTATTGATTACAAAAAAATTGATACTCTTAACTATTCTTTTTCAGATGAAAAAGAAACTTATGATTACATAGAAAGCATATTAAGTAAATGCACAAAAAAATCTAATACTTCTAAGAAGCCTATTAAAGAAAAGTTAGATAATATTATGTTAAATCCATGGCTTGCTTATCCTATATTCTTTGCAATAATGGCATTAACATTTCAAGTTACATTTGCTTGGATTGGACAACCTCTTTCAGATTTACTTGATTCATTATTAAATGATTCATTAGTTCCAATAATAGAAGGCTTAATTAATACTACTTCCCCTTGGTTTCAATCACTTATCATTGATGGTATAATTGGTGGAGTTGGTGGAATATTAGTTCTTTTACCTATTATTTTATCTTTATTTGCATGTATAACAGTATTAGAAGATAGTGGATATATGGCAAGAGTTGCATTTATAATGGATAAGATTATGAGAAAAATGGGGTTATCAGGCAAAGCATTTATCCCTATGATTGTTGGCTTTGGATGTTCTGTTCCTGCAATTATGACAGCAAGAACATTGGAAAGCGAAAAAGATAGAAAATTAACAGCATTATTAATACCACTTATGAGCTGTAATGCAAGATTACCTGTTTATAGTATATTTGCAGCCGTATTTTTCCCTAAATACGTTGGATTAGTAGTTGCTTCACTATACTTCTTAGGTATTGTTTTAGCATTCATACTTGGTGTTATTTTTAAACATACAATATTTAAAAATGAAGAAGAACCTCTACTTATTGAATTGCCAGAATATAAATTACCATCACTAAGGAATTTACTTAATCAACTTTATGAAAAGAGTAAAAGCTTTATAATAAAAGCTGGTACATTAATATTTGCAATGAGCATAGTTTTATGGTTCTTATCAAACTTTAATTTTACTGGAATGACAGATGTTAATAATAGCATATTGTCTTCAATTGGAGGATTTATTGCTCCAATATTTAAACCACTTGGCTTTGGTAACTGGCAAGCATCAGTGTCACTATTAACAGGTTTAATTGCTAAAGAGACAGTTGTTTCTTCTATGGGTGTAATATTTGGAGGAAATCTTCAAACACTTCTTCCTCTTCATTTTACAGCACTTTCAGCTTTATCATTTATGGTATTTGTATTACTTTACACACCATGTATAACAGTTGTTGGTACTATGAAAAAGGAATTTGGCACTAAGATGACATTATTCTCTGTAGCTTATCAATTAATTTTGGCTTGGATAGTTTCATTCTTAGTATTTAATATCGGTTCATTATTTTTTTAAACTGATTCTATAAAGAAGGTGAATTTATTTGGAAATAATAATAACTGCAATTTTAGTTATTGCTTCTGGATATATAATTTTTAAAAATATAAAAAAATCATCTAAAGGTAATTGTAACTGCGGAAGCTGTTCATCAAATTGCTCTAGTTGTAAAAAGTAAGAGTAGCGAGAATTCTCGCTACTCTTCTTTTTTTGTATTTTTACATTTCTCTTTTTTAACATTCATCTTTTTATGATCATAATCAGTTAATTCATCTATAATATCTTTATTTTTGTCTAAAAGTTTTCCATAATATATTTTTATTGTTGCAGCTGTAGGTGATGCTAAAAGCATTCCTAATGGCCCAAAGAATCCTCAACCTATAACTACTGAATATATAATCCAAAAAGGTCTAACCCCAACCTTATCTCCTATAAGTTTAGGATCTAAATACCAACCATCAAACATTTGCAATCCAAATAAAGTCAAAAAAACAATTATCCCTTTAGCTGGTGATACAAATACATTTATTAAAAACCCTATAATTTCTCCTACAAATGGTCCAAAATAAGGAATCATATTTGTTATCCCCACTAATATTGCTAATAAAATAGCATACTCAGATTTCACTATATTTAATAACACAAATGCCATAATTCCAATTATTAATGAATCAATTGCTTTTATTCCTATGTATGTACCTATCATTGAATTATACGTTTTAATGAACTCAACTATCTTTTCACTTTTTTCTTTTTTTATTACTAAATATAAAACTCTTTTACACTCAAATAATAATCGTTCTTTATCTATCAATATGTAAATTGCTACTAACAATCCAATAATAAATTTAACAATCACCGATGAAAATGTTACCATTTTCAATAATGATCCTTCAATAGCAGTCATTACAAGATTTCCTGCTTTATCAATATACATATCTATATTCACTTTTATACCAGCTGTATTTATAAACTTACTTACATCATCCTTTTCAAGTATATTATTAATAAAATCTTCTATTGATGATATATAACTAGGCACATTACTACCTATTTCTTTTATATTTTCTATTAAACCTGGTATACCATATACAGCCAATAAAATTATTGAACCCAATAATATTGCATACGTTAAAGTTATAGAAATGTTTCTACTTAATTTTACTCTTTTCTCGAAAAAACTGACTATTGGACTTAATATATAAGCAATAATTATCCCATAAACAAATACCATTGAAAGTGAAATAAATTTCCTTATAATATCAATAAGCATACCTATATTATCAATTAACTTAAATGCAAAAATTCCAACTATAATAGTAATTAATACAGCTATTATTAAACTCTTATATTTATTATTTTTAAAAATCAATTACTTTCTCTCCTCCTTTTTCCTTTAATAATATTATTATGTTAATTATATCAAATATACCATTATTTAAATATTGATATTTATAAAAAAAGAACCTTTATTCATCATTTAGGTTCTTTCTCAAATTTAAAACACTAATCAATATATATTCCTAGTAATCTTAATGCATTTTTTATTACTATATTCGTAGCTTTAATTAATTGTAATTTAGGTTTAATAAGTTTCTCATTCTCCAAGTCAAATATAGAATTTGAAATTTCATTAACTGAATCTGTTATCTTAATTATATATCTACTTATTATTGCTGGTTCTAATTCATCAGTAGCTGTTTGTATAAAATATTCATATACATCTAACAACTTTACTAATTCTAATCCTTCTTTAAAATTCAATTTGCTATAATTACAGTTACAATTTAAATTCTCAAACTTTAACAACATACTTTTTAATTTAATATATGAATATATAATATATGCACCCGTTTTATATTCAGTTGAAAATATTTTATTAAAATCTATTATTTTATTTCCTATTCTATAATCACTTAAATAAGTAAATACTAGTGCACTTTGTAATATAGCTTTTAATAATCCTTTATCTTTTTTTAATTCTATATGATTTTCCATTATTTCGTTACAACTATTACTTAGTAACTCATTAAAATTTAAATATTTTTCATTCTTAATAAATGTATCACTTTTAGCAAATTTAACAAGCCCAAGTTTTACATGTTCACATTGTTTAGCCCACTCATAATCTAATAATTCTAACACTTTAAATTTCTGATTTACATTCACTTTTTCCGAATTACTGGATATATATAAATATTTATAAAAGTTATATTTACTATTTATGTGCAATAAATCTGCTATCTTTAATACTTTTTTATCTATTTTATATTCATTACTCACTATATATGGAGGCATATTATAATTTTCAAGATTTACTACATAAGTTTCATTAAATTTTATTAATAAATTCTTTTTTCTTAATTTCGATATTAACTCATTATAATATAAATCCACTTCATAATTGAAAAAAGTATTTTCATAATCAAACTGAGTTAAAATTAATTTATCAACTTCACTCCAGATTTTACTTATATTATTAATATCTATTACCTTAAAACCTCTATTTCTAAATAAATTGCATAATGAATTGCCAACTACAATAGTAAAAGGATTACTTATATCAAAACATCCTGATTTTTTACAAAATAAGTGTTCAATACAAATAATTTTCCCTTCTCCCATACAACTGTATCCAAACGCTTCTCCTTGCTGTATAACACGCTCTAATGTATTCCTAATATAAATCCCTTTATTAAGAAAAAAATTCAGGTATGGTCCTAAATTCTCTATTTTTTCAAAGATATCATCTTTTATTTGTTTTTTTAATTCTTTAGCAATTAAGTTAGGAGGTTTTTTTAATATTTTACTTAAGTGAAAGCACGGCAATGAATAGTCTCCATTTTCATATTTTACTGGAACCTCCAACATACTTTCTATTTCTTCAATAGATAAATTAATATACTCATTTATTTTTTTTGCTATATATATCTTATAATCCATATTATCTTCTCCCATGTACATAATATTTTAGGTATTAAAAATATTTTTTGTCAACTCCCCTTTATTTTTATATAGTTTTTATATAAGATAGAATTATATAAAGTATTTTGATAGGAATGATTAAATATGATTAGAGTAGGTGTAATACACATAGGTTCTAGTAAAATTAGATTGATATTAGCTGAAGTAGAAGAAATGGGCTATTTTAAAGTTATTGATGAATTGAAAACTCCATTTAAAATCTGTTATGAATTATCAAAGGAATGTATTTTATGCTCAGAAAAGTTAAATTATATATTATCTACAATAAAAACATATAAATCTCTTTGCGAAGCTTCTGGCGCAAAAGAAATTTTTGCAATAACAACTAGCTTCTTTCATGATTTAAAAGATAGTGAATCTATTGTTTCTATGATTAAACTAAATCTTAACTTAGATTTAAAAATACTATCACAAGAAGAAGAAATTAAATTCACTGTGTTAGCAGTAAATAGAAGCATGAAATTAAACAATTCACTTATTGTAGAAATAACTGGCACATCAACTAATTTAATTGATATCAAAGATGGTAAAATAAATAACTTTACTATTCTTCCTTTTGGTGGAATAAATTTAGCATATACTTTTAATATTAATGATAGAATTTTAAATACTAATTTAGATGTTTCATCTTCATATGTAAAAGATAAATTAGATGATATCTCTTGGCTAAATGATAATTATGAATCAATAATATTCCTAGGTGATTTAGCTAAAACCATAGTTAAAATGGATAAATTTAAAACTCATTATCCTTTAGAAATAATCAATAATTACGAAATTACTCCTGTAGGAATACATGAAATTTATAATACAATAAAATGCAAAGACTTAAAATTACGTAGAAAAATAGATGGAATTGATCTAGATATGGTTGATAGCATGTTTAGCTCTTTACTAATCCTAAATGAATTAGTAAAAAAGGTTTCACCTGAAGTTATTAGAATTTGTAATAATACTATAAGAGAAGGTATTCTTTATGATTATCTTTATAAAAATTATAATGTTATGGATGATATTTTAGATTATAGTATATATGGTATTTTAAATTCTCTAAATGCTAATATTCCTCATGCTGAACAAGTGTATTTTATATCTGCTCAATTGTTTGAAGAATTAAAACCTCTTCACAGATTAGATGATAAATATTTAAATATATTAAAAGCAGGTTCAATGCTTCATGATTGTGGTACTAGTATAAACTATCAAAATCATCATAAGCATTCATTTTATATAATTTTAAATTCCTTAATTAATGAGTTAACTCATAAAGAACATTTAATGAGTGCAGCCGTTGCAGCTTCGCATAGATTTAACGACTATCATTTACCTTTAGCTCAGTTTTCTTATTTAATTAACAAATTAGATATTGATATAATTAATAAATTAGGTGCTTTAGTTAAAATTGCTGAAGGTCTAGATAGAAGTTTAGTTGGTGTTGTTAAAAAGTTAAATGTTTATTATGATGATGAAAAAGTAATAATTACTGTATCATCGCCTTCTAACTTAGATGTTGAAATTCATCAAGCTTTGAGAGGAAAGAATTTCTTTAAAGAAATATATCATAGAGATTTATTTATAGAAAAAGAAAGGTGGCAAAATTAATTGCCACCTTTTTTATTACATTCCAAAAATTAATTTAGCTATAGTATAGAAAAAGTTATAAATTAAGTTAACTGGAATTGATAATATAGTTCCACCAGCAAAAATAATTAATATAAGTATTAAAAATTGATATTGATATATCTTATCTGAAACCTTATAAAATGTTTTTGGCCATATATCTCTAAATATTTCAAACCCAGCTAATCCTGGTAATGGTAATAAATTAAATACAAATAAACTTATGTTTATTGAAGTTATAAACTTTAACATATAAAATAATATAAAGAATATTGTTTCAGGTAATATACTTGATAAAAACTTTGATGTAAATACAAGTAAAATTATACCTATAAAACCTACGAATAAATTTGCTAAAGGTGCTGCAATAGAAACCTTTATAGCATCTTTATACCCCCTTTTATATGCACTAGGATTCGTATTTAATGGTTTAGTCCATCCGAATCCAGCTATTAAAATCATTATAAACCCTATTAAATCTATATGTGCTGCTGGATTTAAAGTTAATCTTCCTTGAAATCTAGGTGTTTTATCACCTAATTTATCTGCAACCAAAGCTTTTGCATATCCTTGTGCAGTAAAAGCTATTAATATAGCCGGAATTTTTAAAATAAGGTAAAGTAATTGCATTCTAAATGAGCTCATCTTTCCTCTCCTTTCATTTCTTTTAAAAACATTATATCACATATTATGGTACATAATATCTTATTTAAAATAATTTAATAAAATAAAAGCGATGAACTAAATTCATCGCTTTATCTTCTACTATTCAGCTGGTTTTACTTCATTTGGATTAGTTTCTTGTTCACCTATATCCTCACTTGGTGTTGTTTCTGGCTTTTGTTCTTCTGTTGGTGGTGGTGTTGTTGGAGGTGTTACTTCCTCTTCCTTTTCATCACTTACTGGTGGCGTTGTTGGTGTTGTTGGAGGTGTTACTTCCTCTTCCTTTTCATCACTTACTGGTGGTGTTGTTTGTGTTCCCCCAGTACTTCCACCTTGATTACTATTATTAGATGCTGGTGGTTCAGTAACATCTACACTATTTTCTTCATAGTCTTTAGGATTTATATTATGTCTATCATTATAATCACTTTCTTCTGCTTTGTAATCTGACATTGCTTCATTAAAAGAATCATAATCATATGTTGATGAATCTGGTATTTTATTTTCAAAAACAAATTCTCTTAAGTATTTTGCATTTTGCTCCGTATCCATTAAAAATACCCAACCTAAATTTTTATATAATCTTCCATCTGCTAATTCTGGTATAGGTATTTGTAATTGTTCTATTTCTAAAGCCGGGAATTTATAAATAGTATAAGCCATATTTAATGCTTCTATTGGATCAATATTGGTTTTAATATAATCAAGCATGCTATTCATAATTCCTAAATACTTACTTGGTTTTGTTTCTTTTAACTTTTCTGCAACTTTTATTAAAACCTCTCTTTGTCTATCGGTTCTAGCATATTCATCTCCAACACCTTTTCTTATTCTTGCATATGATAGTGCTTGTTTACCATTTAAAATCTGTACTCCTGCTTCAGTTACTGGACAATCATTTCCACCAGTAGATTCTCCAATATATTTATTTAACTCCTCAAGCATATAATCTTCAACATCAAATTCTAATCCTCCCATTTGATCGATTATAGCTTCAAATCCCCAAAAGTTAATAATAATATATTTATCTAAATTTATTCCATATGTATTTCTAATAGTTTCTATTAGTAACTCTGGTCCACCATATGCTAAAGCTGCATTTAATTTTCCTTCGCCATGTCCAGGTATATTTACTAATGTATCTCTAAATAATGATGTTAATCTTATATTTTTATTGTTATTATCTAATGTTGCTATAATAATTGAATCCGCTCTTGCAGCTTCATCTAACGTTCTTGCATCTGTTCCAAGTAATAAAACATTTGTTATACCATCAACTTCTTGGTAGTCAATATCGCTTGTTATTTCTGATTGATTTAACCCTGAATATATTCTACTCCTTATATAAAGATATCCAGAAGCTAACATACCGATTATTAATGCAAAAACAACTACAGTCGATAATATTATTTTCTTTTTTGTAGACCATCTTTTTTTACTAGAACGCTTTTTTCTATTTTTATTTTGTTCATTCATAGCTGTGCCATCCCTTCGAAAATGTTTATTCATTTTTTAAGTTAAATATTGCATTATTATTATTTTCTAAATGTAGTTTATACAACTTACATTATATAATTATAAAATAATAAATATAATAATACCACAATTTCTTTCAAAGTTTTATTAAATTTTTAGAGATTTAGAATTTTTTTTTAAAAAAGTGGTATATATTGCACATTAAAGTTGTATCTAGTCTTTTTTATTCTTTTTATATATTATTTTGTAGTTTATTACTTATATACTTTAATTATTTTAACATTATTCTACTTGTTTTGGATAAACTATTATTAAAGAAAATATTATTTATTGAATATTTTAAAATAAAAAAATTTTAATATTTACTTATATATCTTAAAGTATTATTATAAGTAATGTGAAAAATTAATAGATTTGGAGGTCTTTTTATGAATATAAGTATTATTGGAATGCCTCTTTTTTATGGTTGTGATAAACCTGGAGTAGAAAAGGGCCCTGAAGAGTTAAGAAAAAACAACCTCATTGATATATTTGAAAAGAATCATAATGTTTATGATTTAGGAGATATAGAAGTTGAAAAAGTTAGCGAAAAAGAAAAATATAAAGGTGATTTAAAATTAAAATATTTAACACAAGTTGTTAATGCAAATAATGGACTAGCTTCTAAAGTTTTAGAAGCATTAGAAAATGATACCTTCCCATTTATAGTTGGTGGAGATCATTCTTTAGCTTTAGGATCACTTGCTGGTGCAAGTAAATATTTTGGAGATGATTTAGCAGTAATTTGGATAGATGCTCATGGAGACATTAATACAGACAAGACCTCACCTTCAGGAAATATTCATGGTATGCCTTTAGCTGCTTCAATGGGTTATGGTTATGAAAAATTAACTTCAATTTTCTTTGATAAAGCTAAAATCAAACCAGAAAATGTTTTTATTTTGGCTTGTCGTGATTTAGACAAAGGTGAAGTAGATTTAATAAATGAATTAAATATGCATGTATGGACTAATGAACAAATCAATAACTTAGGTACAAAAGAAGTATTAAATCAATTATTATCATTAATTAAAGAAAAGAATATAAAAAATATTCATCTCTCTTATGATATTGATTGTTTAGATCCTGATTATGTTCCTGGGACAGGAACTCCTGTAAGCGATGGATTAAGTTATTCACAAAGTAAAGAACTTCTTCAAGGAATTATGAGTACAAGCTTAGTAAGTTCTATGGATTTTGTAGAATATAATCCTGATTTAGATAAAAATAATAAAACAAAAGAAACATGTGTTGAATTACTAAAGTTAATCTCAAATGAATTGAATTAATAAAAATGCTTTTTACTTTCAAGTAAGTAAAAAGCATTTTTTTATGAAAAATTGTTAATTAACATAACTTATGATATTATAAAATCAATAAAAATATTTTTGGAGGCACAGATGAAACTTTTATTTTTTGATACTGAAACAACTAGTGTAAGACCTGGCCATATATGTCAGTTAAGTTATATAACAGTTGATACTTCAACTAAACCCCAAACTACAACAGGGAAAAATTTCTTCTTTACAGTGGATGAAATGGATCCGGCAGCCGAAGAAGTTCATGGTTTTTCATTAGAAAAATTGTATGAATTATCAAATGGTTTAGAATTTCTTGAACAAATTCAAGATTTTATGTCTGACTTCTTTGATGCTGATTTTGTAATTGGTCATAATGTTCAGTTTGATGTTAAATTCTTAAAGCACGAAGTTAATTCTCTATATGAAGCTGGTATGATTGATTGTTCTTGGGAACCTAAAAAGACATTTTGTACTATGGCTTACTATAAAAACATTTGTCAAATTCCTTCTCCAAGTGGCAATGGCATAAAAAACCCTAAGCTTTCTGAAGTAATAAACTTCTTAGGAATCTCTGACGATACTATTGCAAAAAAAGCTGATGAATTATTCCAAGGTAGTGGGAATTATCATGATGCAAGATTTGATACTGCTGCCGTTTATCTTTTAGTTATAGAAGGTATGAAAAAGAAATATATTAAACCTGGATTTTTTTCTAGTCAACTTTAATTATAAACCTAAAAAGAGGATGTTAATTAAAACATCCTCTTTTATACATATTTTTTATATATCTAATAACTTGTATAGTTCTTTACATTTTTCTTTGTCCATTGCTGGAGTTCCCTCTAATCTATACTTTATTCCCATAGTTTCATACTTATTTACTCCTAATAAGTGATATGGTAATAATTCAACTTTTTCTACATTATTTAAAGTTTTTATAAACTTACCTAATTCAGTAATATATTCTTCATTATCTGTTAAACCTGGAACAACTACTTGTCTTATCCATAATTTAGTATCACATTTTTTACATGCCTCAAGGAATTTTAAACTTTCATCAATATTAATTCCTGTCATATACTTGTACCCTTCTGCTGTTAAATGCTTAACATCAAAAAGAACTAAATCTGTATATTTTAATATTTCTTCATAATTTCCAGCCCCTACACCTGAAGTATCTAAAGTTGTATGTATTCCTTTTTCTTTACATAGCTTTAAACATTCCTTTAAAAACTCTGGTTGTCTTAAAGGATCTCCACCTGAAAAAGTAACTCCACCACCTGATCTTTCAAAGTAAGATCTAAATCTAACTATTCTATTAACTAATTCTTCTGGTGTTAATTCTAAATTATCTTCACCTTTATCGCTCCATGTATCAGGGTTATGACAATATTGACATCTTAGTGCACATCCTTGCATAAATACTACAACTCTTATTCCTGGTCCATCCACAAGGCCCATTGTTTCTATTGAATGTATTCTTCCTTTTAGCATTATACTTCCTCCAATTTATCTATAAGTTATTAACCAATTAATTTTACTTATATCTTTTTATTTAATTATTAAATTTTTTCTTTCTTTCATTATACACCTTAACCTTATATTTGTTAATACTTCATCATAATCATTATTTATTCATAATAATTATTATTTGTTTAAAATAATAATTCACATAATAATTAATTTAATATTTATTTATTATATTAGTATTTTTTTTGCTTAGTTTACTCATTATAACTTTATATAGTATTAGTTAAAGTAATTATTGTACTATCACTACAATTCTTTTTTTAAAATTTTTTATTTAAATTCTACAATTCTTAGTTTTACTAAACTTTTAATGTATAAATGTTAAACTTATGTTTATTTCTTTTACTTTAACCCCTTATTTTAAAAGGAAAATTCAAAATTATATTTTTAACATTTTTTTTAAAAATTATTGATTTTTTGTTTATATGTCTATATAATAACATTGTTTGTTTAGTAATTTTAAACCTTTAGTTTAGTAATAGTTATTATCAAACAAAATGAAAGGCAAGGTGAAATTGTGCAAATTGGTGATAAAATTAAACGAATGAGAATTGAAAAAGGATTAACACAAGAAGAACTTGCTAATAGATGTGAATTATCTAAGGGATTTATATCTCAAGTAGAAAATGATTTAACTTCTCCCTCTATAGCAACACTAATAGACATTCTTGAAATACTAGGGACAAACCTAAAAGAATTTTTTAGTGACGATAAGGATGAAAAAATAACTTATACATACGAAGATATGTTTGAAACTGAAAATTCTGACTTGAAATATAAATTAATGTGGCTAGTTCCTAATGCACAAAAAAATGAAATGGAACCTATAATGATAACAATTGAATCTGGTGGGAAATATCTAGAAGAAGAACCTCATGAAGGCGAAGAATTTGGATATGTATTATCTGGAAGTATAACTCTACATTTAGGAGATAAATCTTATAAAGTCCGTAAAAACGAAAGTTTTTATTTTAAACCTAGAGCAAATCACTATATCAGTAATGATGGTAAAACTACAGCTAAGGTTATTTGGATTTCTACTCCCCCATCATTTTAGATAAATTTATATATACTCATTAGAAAAATGTGATAAGGTGTTTCCTTTTAATATTAAAGAAAGAGGTGTTTTTTTTGAGTCAAAATATTATAGAAATACAAGGTGTATCTAAAGTTTATGGTGATAATACTGTCTTAGATAATCTTTCGCTGAATATAAGAAAAAATGAATTTTTAACATTGCTTGGTCCTAGTGGCTGTGGTAAAACTACGACTCTTAAAATAATAGCAGGATTTGAAACTGCTGACAGTGGAAAGGTTGTCTTTGCCGGAAATGATATTTCTGATGTACCTCCTTACAAAAGACAATTAAATACAGTATTCCAAAAGTATGCTTTATTTCCTCATATGAATATTTATGAAAATATTGCTTTTGGTCTAAAAATTAAAAAACTACCTAAAAATGAAATTGATAAAAAAGTTCATGAAATGCTAAAAATGGTAGCATTAGAAGGTTTTGAAAAAAGATCTGTAGACTCACTTAGTGGTGGTCAGCAACAAAGAGTTGCAATTGCAAGAGCATTAGTTAATGAACCTCAAGTTCTTTTATTAGATGAGCCTCTTGGTGCATTAGACTTAAAGCTTAGAAAAGAAATGCAATTAGAACTTAAAAAAATTCAAAAAAGACTTGGTATTACTTTTATCTTTGTAACTCACGATCAGGAAGAAGCTCTTACTATGTCTGATACAATAGTTGTAATGAACAAGGGAGAAATACAACAAATGGGATCTCCTGAAGATATTTATAATGAACCAGCAAATGCTTTTGTTGCTGACTTTATTGGAGAAAGTAACATCTTAGATGGAATAATGCTTGAGGATTATAAAGTTAAATTTGCAGATACTATATTTAAATGTGTAGACAGTGGTTTTAATCCATCTGAGGACATTGACGTTGTAATTAGACCTGAAGATATAGAAATAACTACTGCCGATAAAGGAATGTTAACTGGTAAAGTTAACTCTGTTACCTTCAAAGGAGTTCATTACGAAATTGAAGTTATTACAGAAAATAATACTTGGATTATTCATAATATAAAAAGCGCAACTGTCGGAAACACTGTTGGTTTAATAATAGATCCAGAATCAATACATATAATGAGAAAGGTGAAAGACTATGAGAAAGAAAAATAATCAAAGTGCTTTACCTGCAGCACCTTATGTTGTGTGGAGTTCACTTTTTATTGTTATTCCACTATTAATAGTAGTATTTTTTGGTTTCACAATAAAATCTGGAGATAGTTATCATTTTTCACTAGAGAATTTTCAAAGATTAATGGACCCTAAATACTTAAAAGTTTTTGGAAGAAGTATTCTTTTAGCTGTAGAAGCTACTTTAGGTTGCCTTATTTTAGGTTATCCCGTTGCGTATTTAATTTCAAAAATGCGTGAAGGTAAAAGAAATATTTTAATTATGCTATTTATAATACCAATGTGGATGAATTTCTTATTAAGAACCTATGCTTGGCTACCTATTCTAGGTAAAAACGGATTAATTAATTCTCTTTTAGTTACCCTAGGCTTTGCACGCGCTAATCTTCTTTATAATGATTTTGCAGTTTTATTAGGTATGATTTATAACTTTTTACCATTTATGATTTTACCTATTTATACTGTATTAATAAAGATGGATACTGATTTAATTAATGCAGCTTCAGATTTAGGTGCAAGTAGAAAGGAAATTTTCACAAAAATAATTTTCCCTCTAAGTATGCCTGGAATAATTTCTGGTATTACTATGGTATTTATGCCTGCTGTTTCTACCTTTGTTATTTCAAGAATATTAGGTGGAGGCCAATACATGCTACTTGGTAATTTAATTGAAACTCAATATACTTCAATGGATGATTGGAACTTTGGATCTGCAATTGCAATTTTCATGATGATAATAATTTTAATATCTATGGCCTTCATGAATAAATTTGAAGGTACTGATGATAAATAATAAGGAGGACGTATATTATGGTTAAAAAGCTTGAATCTTTCATTAAAAGATTTTATCTACTAATTATTTTTGTGTTTTTATATACACCAATAGTTACCTTAATGATATTCTCCTTTAATGATTCAAAATCAACTGCAAAATGGAATGGATTCACATTAAGATGGTATAGTGAGCTTTTCCAAAACACAAGAATAATGGATGCATTAAAGTATACATTAATAATTGCTGTACTTGCTTCAATTATAGCAACTATAATTGGAACTTTAGCTGCAATAGGAATTCATAGAATGAAAGGTGTTCCTAAAAAAACACTACTAAATATAAATAATCTACCTGTATTAAATCCTGATATAGTTACAGGTATTTCACTTATGAGTTTATTTATTTTTATATTTCCTATTTTAAATAAAATAGGGATAAATGCTCAATTTGGATTTGGAACAATGCTTTTAGCACATATTACTTTTAATATTCCTTATGTAATATTATCAGTATTACCAAAATTAAAGCAATTACCTCATAATATAACTGAAGCAGCTTTAGATTTAGGTGCAACACCTGGTTATGCAATGTGGAAAATAATACTTCCTCAAATAAAGCCGGGGATATTTGCAGGATTATTAATGGCATTTACTATGTCTATTGATGATTTTGTAATAAGTTTCTTTACAACAGGTCCTGGAGTTACTAATCTTTCTATAGAAATATACTCCATGGCTAGAAAAGGTATCAATCCATCAATAAATGCATTATCAACTTTAATGTTTATTACAGTATTAATTTTATTATTAATTGTTAATAGAAAAGAATTTACTTCAAGGGGTGTGTAGATTGAAAAAATTAAAATCTTTAGTTGCATTAGCAGCTGCTGCAATATTAACTGCTTCTCTTTTCACTGGCTGTGGAAATAGTAATGTTGGTGAAAATGGAACAATAAATTTCTTTAATGTAGGAGACTATATTGATGAAGCTCTAATTAGAAAATTTGAAAAAGAAACTGGAATTAAAGTTAATTACTCAACTTATGATACTAATGAAATCATGTATCAAAAGGTAAAAACTAATCCTGGTACATACGACTTAGTAGTTCCTTCTGATTATATGATTGAAAAAATGATACAAGAAGATTTGCTAGAAACAATAGATTATAACAATATTCCTAACTATCAATATATAGGTGAAAATTATAAAAACTTATCTTACGATCCAACAAATGAATACTCTGTGCCATATATGTGGGGTACTATTGGTATTATCTATGACAGTTCTAGAATTACAGAACCTGTAACTAGTTGGGATATACTTTGGGATAGCAAATATAAAGATGAAGTATATATGTTTAATTCTTTAAGAGATTCTTTAGCTATAGCTTTAATTAAAGCTGGATATTCTATTAATTCAGATGTTCCTAGTGAAATAGATGCAGCTAAAGATGAATTATTAGAACAAAGAAAATTAACAAATCCTGTTTACGTTGTTGATGAAGTCAAAGATAATATGATTACAGGTGAAAAAATGCTTGCTGCTGTTTGGTCTGGAGATGCAATATATATAATGAATGAAAATCCTGACATGAAATATGTTATTCCAGAAGAAGGCTCAAATAAATGGGTTGATGCTTTATGTATTCCTAAGGATGCTCCTAATAAAGCTGGTGCTGAAGCATTTATCAACTTCTTATGCGATCCTGAAAACGCAAAAGAAAATGTTGATTATATAGGATATTCTACTCCTAATACTGCAGCATATGATTTACTTGATGATGAAACTAAAAATAATCCAGCTGCATATCCTTCTGATTCTATATTAGATAAATGTGTCTTATTTACTAATTTAAATCAAGAAACTTTAAAATTATACGAATCAGCATTTACTGAAGTGCTTTCTCAATAGTATTATAAAAAACAGAATTATATACATTCATAGTATATAATTCTGTTTTTTTATAAATATTATAATTTAAAATTATAAATAAACATATTATTAACATCAAAATCACATATGATATAATCTATAATAGATTATATTATTTTTAGGAGGATTTTATGGTTAGATATTACATAATAGTAGATGGTCGTGTCCAAGGTGTTGGATTTAGATTTTTTTGTACTATGACTGCAAGAAAGTATGATTTAACTGGTTGGGTAAGAAATATGGAAAATGGTATGGTTGAAATGGAAGTTCAAGGAGATGATTCTTCTATAACTAAATATATTAAAGATATAAAAAAAGGTAATAGGTTCATTAGAGTTGATGAACTTTACCAAAAGAAAATTGAAATTCTTCCAAATGAGCGTACATTTACAGAAAAATATTAATTATATTCACATAAAATAAGAGTTAAATGTTTATAAATCCTTAATCATTTAACTCTTTTATTAATATTACTATTTAACTTTATTATCATATTCCATTAAATTATATTTTTCTATTAATGCAATTAATTTATCTGCATAAACTGCTACCCCATCTGCATTTCTAACTGTACTATACCCTGCATTTTCTAATGCTTGCGCCTGTTCTTTATAATTCTTTCCTGAAAATAATCCTGATTCCGCATATCTTGAATTTTCATATAGAAATCTTCCATGATCTTCAATTGAATCTTCAATATTATCATACTTTCTAAAGTTAGCTATAGTAGTATCATTATAATTTTCACTTGTAGAGACTGTTGCAATGGCTCCGCTCCATCTAGAATCTGCTTTTATTCCAAATAAATTATTATGGGTAACTGCAAGGTCTGATTGCCCCCATCCTGATTCTAATATGGCTTGAGCTATAGTAATTGATGGTAAAATCCCATACTCCTCATAACTTTTAATAGCGCCATGAGATATTTTATTTAAAAATTCTATCTTATCATCATCCAAATTAACATTAAAATTTACCTCTACTACTTTTTCATTACTTATATCTGAATTTACATCTGCACTATTTTCCTCTTCAATACTATCGTTTATGTTATCATTTCCTGTTTCTTCACTTATATATCTTACATTTGTAACACTTTGAGAAATTTTAATTTTTATTGTACTAAATATAGTTACAATCATCAATGAAGATAAAATAATTATCATAGCAAATTTATAAAGCATAGTTTTCTTATCAGATAAAACATAACTATTTAAACCTCTGTATTTAATATTACTTTTCATCTTAAACTCTCCTATAATTTTAAAATACTCTTTAGTGGCTTCACTTTTCCATCTATATTTTAAAGCTACACCTTTGGATATTTATAAATCATATTTACCTCCTATACTTTATTTTACCTTTTTAAGTATATTTTTATTACTAAAGTAACCATAATTTTAAAAATACATATATAATAAAAAAATCTGTTATAGGCTAAATTTATAATCTAAAACCTATAACAGATTCAACTTTTTCATTATTCTATTTCATAAACTTTCTCTAAAGCATTACTTTGTTCCCTCTTAAATTCTTGAAAAAACTCATTAGTTTCATTTATTACTACATTTCTTAATCCAATTAATCCAACTAAATTAGGTAATGCCATCAATCCATTTACTATATCAGCTATTATAAATACTAAATCTAGTGATAAGAATGGACCTACTGCTACAAAAACAATAAATATTATCTTATAAAATATAATGCCCTTTACACCTGTTAAATATTGAATACATCTTTCTCCATAATAATTCCATCCTATTATAGTAGTAAATGCAAAGAAAATTAATCCTATATTTACTATATACTTTCCTATAACTGCAAATGGTAATCCTTGTTGAAATGCAAATGTAGTCATTTCAGCACCCTCAAGACCACTGTTAAAGCTTCCTGTTAATACAATTGCAAGACCTGTCATAGTACATATTATTATTGTGTCAATAAATGTACCCGTCATTGAAATTAAACCTTGCTTAACTGGTGATTTTGTTTTAGCCGCAGCAGCTGCTATTGGTGCACTACCAAGACCTGCTTCATTTGAAAACACGCCTCTTCCAACACCTCTTTGAATGGCTAAAGCTACAGTAATACCTGCTGTACCACCTAATGCTGCCTTTGGATTAAATGCACTATTTATTATTAACATTATTGCTGAAGGTATTTCTTTTAAATTAAATCCTAATACTAATAATGCACCTAATATATATAATATAGCCATTGATGGTACAATCTTTTCAGCAACATTTGATATTCTTTTTATACCACCTAAAGTTACTAATGCAACTAATACAGTTACTATAATAGCAGTACACCATAAAGGAATATTAAAAGATATTAATGCTGCTTTAGATATAGAATTTACTTGTCCAAATGTACCTATTCCAAGAAGTGCTACCCCTACGCCAAACACAGCAAACATTTTAGCTAAAAATTTATTACCAAGACCTTTTTCTATATAATACATAGGTCCACCTGACATTTGTCCATTTTCATCTACTTCCCTATATTTTATAGCTAAAACTCCTTCTGCATATTTAGTTGCCATTCCAAAAAATGCAGCAATCCACATCCAAAATAAAGCTCCTGGTCCCCCTGCTGCAATAGCCGTTGCTACACCAACGATGTTTCCTGTCCCTATTGTAGCTGATAAAGCAGTACATAATGCCGCAAAACTTGATACATCACCTTTTGCCTCTTCATCACCTTCTTCATCATCTTTAACAAATAAATATTTAAGTGCTAGTGGTAATTTAAATACTTGTATTAACTTTAATTTAAAAGTAAAGTATATTCCTGTTCCTACTAATAATATTAGCAAAGGTGGCCCCCATACTATCCCATCAATACTATTTAATACTTTTTCAACTCCATTTAAAAATTCCATAAAAAAATCCTCCTTAAAATTATAAATTTATAGGAGGAGATTAGAGTTAGTTTTTAGTTAAGAGTTTTTAGTTAGGCGCTAAGGTAAAATTCAGGTAACCTGAATTTTTTAATATAAAGTGAATTTCTAATATTAAGATTAAATTTTTATGCAATCTTAATATTAGAATTCGTTATCTAAATCTTATTCCTTGTTATCTCTAACCTAAAAATTGGTTGTAAATTACTATCCATAAGATAAAACTAATAAACTCAATAATGAGTTTAAACCTTAACTACTAACTATTAACTATTAACTTTTAACTAATCTTAATCCCCTGTCCTTTTACCTGAGAGTTTCAGTTTAACTTTAAATTAAACCTTGCTCCTTCGGTGCTCTTATGAGTCTCTCCAGAGGCTCGTCCAGTAACGGTCCTAATACCTGAAAGATTTACTTCTTCGGTGGATCTAAATCGCTCTCCCATTACCTTCAACCGAACATATTAACTTATAAAGCTTATTATATACATAAATTTCAAATCAATCAATATAAAAATTTTTATTTACTTCCATACAATCTATTTAAAGCACTTATTATAGACTTTATTGAAGCTCTCGTAATATTACTATCAACTCCAACACCAAATGTCTTTTTGTTAGTATCATTTCTACTCATATAAACATATGCTGCTGCTTCAGCTTCAGAACCTGTACTCAATGCATGTTCCTTATAATCAATTATACTAACATCTATTAATTTACTATTAGATAATGCTTTACCTAATGAATCTATTGGTCCATTACCTATACCTTCTATTTCACGTTCTTCTCCTTTATAATTAATAACAGCATTTACTTTCGTTGTTTTCTCTGTATCACTATTGATATCTGATATAGAAATACTTATTAATTTAAAAGGTTCCTGTAAAGATAAATACTGCTCTTTAAATGCATCCATAATTTCGTTTGGCTGAACTTCACCTTTTTTCTCAGAAATTTTTTGTACCACTTCTGCAAATTCCTGTTGCATTGATTTAGGTAATTTAAATCCAAAACAATGATCCATTACAAATGCAACTCCACCTTTACCTGATTGACTATTAATTCTAACTAATGGTTCATATTCTCTTCCAAGATCACTTGGATCAACAGGCAAATATGGTACTTGCCATATTTTTGAGCCTCTTTCTTCATATTTCTTCATCCCTTTATTTATTGCATCTTGATGTGAACCTGAAAATGCAGTAAATACTAAATTTCCTGCATAAGGATGTCTAACCGGTACTGGTATTTTTACACATCTTTCATAAATCTCAATTATATCATTTATATTTTCAAGATTTAACATTGGATTAACTCCATGTGAAAACATATTATATGCAACCGTTAATATATCTACATTACCTGTTCTTTCTCCATTACCAAATAATGTTCCTTCAACTCTATCTGCTCCTGCTAATAAAGCTAACTCAGCATCAGCAACACCTGTACCTCTATCATTATGCGGATGAACACTAACAATAATTCTATCTCTATTCTTAAAATTTTGACACATATATTCTATTTGATCAGCAAATACATTTGGTGTATCCATTTGTACTGTTGATGGTAAATTTATAATAATCTTATTTTCACTAGTTGCACCCCAAGCATCAGCAACTGCATCACAAACTTCTAATGCATATTCTACTTCTGTTCCAGTAAAACTTTCAGGTGAATATTCTAAAAATATTTTCCCCTCAAAATCAGAAGTATATTTTTTTACAAGCTTTGTCCCCTCAACTGCAATATTCTTTATTTCTTCTTTACTCATATTGAATACTACATCTCTTTGTAAAACTGAAGTTGAATTATATATATGAACTATAGCTTGTTTTACTCCTTGTAAAGCTTCAAAAGTTCTTTCTATTAAATGTGGCCTTGCCTGAGTTAATACTTGTACTACTACATCATCAGGAATACAATTATCCTCTACTAATCTTCTTAAAAAATCAAATTCAATCTGAGATGATGAAGGGAAACCAACTTCAATTTCTTTAAACCCCAATTTAACTAACATATTAAAGAATTCTACTTTTTCATCTATATTCATTGGATTTATAAGAGCTTGATTTCCATCTCTTAAATCAACACTACACCAAATTGGTGCTTTTTCAATAACATTATTTGGCCATGTTCTTTCCTTCAAACTGATTGTTTCAAATCTCCTATACTTACTGTAATTTAACATGTATAAATGCCCCCTTATATATAAATAAAATAAATTATTAACATATTATTATAATAAATAAAAAAAACGCGTAATATTACCCTCCATTGGAGCGTATTTACGCGGTACCATCCAAAATTTATACTTAATTAAAATAACGGTATTAACCGATAAGAGCTACTAAAAGTTCACCCTTATAGCTCATGAGCGAGTTCAAAAATATAATTTATAGACTCGCAGCAACCGTCTACTCTCTGAAAAACCATGGATTCTTTACTACTCTCATTCCTAGCAATATTTATTTTATTTTCTATAATATTACTATATTGCTTTATATTTGTCAATGAACATAATTATTTTATTTATCAACTCTATTTCTATCTTTTCCATTATAAAAAGCTTTAATATTTTCTACAACTTCATTAAATAATCTTTCACGCGCCTCTATGCTTGCCCATGCAATATGTGGTGATAAAAGAAGCTTATCTTTATTTTTTATTGATAATAAAATATTATCTTCACCAACTGGCTCTGTCTCATAGACATCTAGCGCAGCCCCTCTTATTTGCTCTTCCTCAATAGCCCTAGCTAAATCCTTTTCTACAACAATAGGCCCTCTGCCCATATTTACTAGTATTGCACTACTCTTCATCTTAATTAATGCTTCATAATTAATTAATCCCTTTGTATTTTCATTTAATGGAGCATGTATAGAAATAATATCACTTTTTTCTAATAACTCTTCAAAAGATACTTTTTTAAATTGAGTAGAAGAGTTTTTGCCAGAAGTAGAATAATATATTACCTCCGCACCAAAAGCTTCTGCTATCTTTCCTACCCTATTTCCTATTGCTCCTAGACCTATAATTCCCCATACTTTATTTTCAATTTCATAATAAGGTTTATTTAAACATGTAAAAGATCCTGATTTTGAATATTCACCCTCCTTTACATACCTATCATAATATACTACTTGATCTAATAGTCCTAGTGCACTAGCAAATGTATGTTGAACTACAGCATTTGTTGAATATCCAGCTACATTAGCTACCCCTATTTTATGCTCTTTAGCATAATCTATATCTATGTTATTAAATCCTGTAGCTGTTTCTGCAATGAATTCAAGATTTTTTGCATCTTTCATGTTATTTCTATTTAACACTACTTTATTAGTTAATATTATATTAGCATCCTTTATTCTTTCAACTACTTGACTTTCATCTGTAGCTTCATAATATTGCACTTCTCCAATTTCATTAAGTTTTTCTATACTAATATCTCCTAAAGTTTTACCATCAAGTATTACTATTTTTTTCATTTATAAATCCTCCCGAAAATTTCTATAAAAAAAGAGCCACATCAAAAATATATTCACATATACCTTTGATGCAGTTCTATTATTGGTGCAGATGGTGGGACTTGAACCCACACGAGGAATCCCTCAATAGACCCTCAATCTATCCTGTCTGCCTATTCCAGCACACCTGCGCAAAATTTAAAAACTATAATATAATTTTATGTTATTAATAAATTAATTTCAAGTATATTTTTCCATTTATTTCTTTAAAGCCTTTAGTATCTTTACAATATTGTCTAAATCCTCATTACTTAAATCATCAAAATTATCAAGCATACTCTTAATATCTTCAATGACTTTTTCCTCATATGTTTTTTCTATCTTTTTACCGCCATTTATTATGTATAATGTAATACTAGTTGTTATAACTCCTATAACACCTATACCTATAATCATTAATAAAACAGCAATTGCTTTACCTAATTGAGTTTTTAATAAAATATCACCATACCCAACCGTAGTAAATGTTACAAAACTCCACCATAAAGCATCTCCTATTGACATACCTTCAACTATAGATATTAATACAGCCCCTATTACTATAAAAATAGTAGAAACAACTAATAAAAAATTTAACCTACTTTTTCTAATTTCATCCTTGACTCTTATTTTAAATTTTATTGCACAAATAATTAACATAATAGATTTAATAGCTTTTATACAATATGAAGAATTAACTTTTGAAGGAATAATAGTAAAACCTAAAACTCTAACATAAAATCTTATAGAAAATATTGAAAACAAATCTATTAAATTTTCTTTTATAAATTTCCTTTTTTCTTTACTTATTGCAAGTCTTGTAACGTAATCACCTATAAATATCAATCTGACTATATTATCAATATAATAAAATGTCCAACTTACCTCTTTGGGAATATTAATGAAAATTTCTATAATCAACATTAACGTTAACATAAGCGCAAGCAATCCTATAAAAAAATCATATACACATTTCTTATTCATACCCTTGCCTCATAAAATATAAATTTATATATTTATATTTATGTTATATGTAACTGATATATGATGAATAAAAAATCAAAGGACTATTGCATTTACGCAATAGTCCTTTATTATAATTAACATCTTCCATACATTTTTGTATACTTGTAAATTTTATCTGCTAATTCAGTATTATAACTACCTTCTTTAGCTCTCCATTTCCAGTTATTTCCTAAAGTTGATGGGAAGTTAACCCTTGTCTCATTTCCAAGATTTAAGAAGTCTTGCATTAATGCTACTGAAACATTTGCAACACTACTCCATGCTCCTCTTATAAAGCCCCAGTTATATCCTTCTTCTTCTGATAATGCTAAATACTCTTTACAATACTCAACATCACTCTTACTTCCTGTTAACTCAAACCATCCTCTAAAAGTATCATTATCATGTGTTCCTGTATATGCTATACAATTTCTTGTATAAGTATGAGGTAAATAATTACTTTCTTCTCTTGCATCAAAAGCAAATTGTAATACCTTCATTCCTGGGAATCCTGTTTCTTGTAAGAAATCAATAACCTCATCTGTTAAATACCCTAAATCTTCTGCAATAACATTTATTTCACCTAATGTTTCTTTAATTGCCTTAAATAATTTAATTCCAGGTCCTTTAACCCACTTACCATTAATAGCAGTATCTTCACCATAAGGAATTTCCCAATAGCTTTCAAAACCTCTAAAGTGATCAATTCTAACTACATCATAAAGCTTTAAGCTTTCTTCTACTCTTTTAATCCACCACTTATAGCCTGTCTTCTCCATATAGTTCCAATCGTAAAGAGGATTCCCCCATAGTTGTCCTGTTTCTGAAAAAGCATCTGGTGGACATCCAGCTACTGATATTGGTTTTAACGTATCTTCATATATTAAATATGCTTCTGGATTACTCCATACATCAGCACTATCTTCTGCCACATATATAGGAATATCACCTATAATATTTATTCCTTTTTCATTAGCATAACTCTTTAATTCATTCCATTGTCTAAAGAATAGGAATTGAATAAAAGACCAAAATCCTATTTCATCAGACAATTCGTCTTTGTATCTATTAATTGCTTCTGGTTCTCTCTTCTTGATATCTTCATCCCATTCTTGCCAACTAACTAGTCCAAATCTACCCTTAACTGCCATATAAAGCGAGTAATCATCTAACCATGAATCATTTTCTTTTGTAAACTCTTCAAATTTGGCTTTTAAATCTATATTATTTAGCTTTTTAAAATTTTCATAAGCTCTTTTTAATACTATATATTTAACTTCATATAAACGCCCATAATCAATATATTCTTCATTATCTCCATAATTTTCATTTACATAATCTTCTTTATTAAGAATTCCTTCTTTATTTAAAATATCAAAGTCTATGAAATATGGGTTTCCAGCAAATGCTGAAAATGATTGATAAGGTGAATCCCCATATCCAGTTTGTCCTAAAGGCAATATCTGCCAGTATTTTAACCCTGATTTAAATAAAAATTCAACATATTCATACGCTTCTTTACCAAAAGTACCAATACCAAACTTCCCTGGTAAAGATGCAATATGCATTATAACCCCTGCACTTCTTTCCATATAATTCTGCTCCTTTTATCACGATAATTTTAATTGATTATATTATATTTACGTTAATAAATATTTTATTTTTTATTAATACAAGAACTTGATTCTCTCTCTAAAAGTTCTGTATCTAATAAAATATGTTTATTCTCTCCGTTGCCCTTTAAAAGTTCGAATAATATCTCTACACTCTTCTCAGCCATTTCTTTTTTAGGTTGCTTTATAGTTGAAATTCCTGGGTTATAATAACAACTAATATCCATACCATCAAACCCTAATATAGATACATCCTTACCTACAACTAATCCACTATCTACAACTGCTCTAGCTGCACCTATAGCCATAAAATCTGAAATTGCAAAAATTGCAGTAATATCTTTTCTACGTTTTAAAAACTTTAATGTTTCTTCGTAAGCTTTTTTAGTGTCATAATCTCCAATAAGTAAATTATCATCATTTACTTCAATATCATATTCCCGTAAAGCCTTTATATATCCCTTATATCTCCACCAACTAACACAAAAGTCATTTTCCTCACCTATCATTAATGCTATGTTTGTATGGCCTTTTTTTATAAGATATTCTGTAGCAGAATAGGAAGCTTGAAGATTATCTATCCCCACAGTAGAATATTTATCTCTACCTAAAGGTGATACAGTATTAACTGACGTTAAGACTACTGGAACATCAATATTCTTGAAACTATCTTCATCTAAATCAATAAAGTTACCTCCAAGGCAAATTATCCCTTGTAATCTCTTTTCTTTTACAAATGAAATTATGTTTTCTACTTCATGCTCTAACACATAATCATTTTGTTGTAAAATCATTGTATAATTTTTTTCGTTAATTTTGCTTCCAATAACATTAATAAGCTCAGAGAAAAATGGATTAAAAACCCCTTTTACTAAAACACCTATATTTTTAGTATTATTTTGTTTTAATATTCTAGCACTATTATTGGGTACATAATTACTTTCTCTAATAACTGCTAAAACTCTTTCACGAGTACTTTCTTTAACATCAGGATGATTATTTAAAACACGGGATACAGTACTAACTCCAACCCCGGATATTTTCGCGATATCCCTTATATTCATCAATATACCTCCTCAAAAAAATATTTATGGTATCGTTACCTGTAAAATCTAAAAAAATACGATATGGACCACACCAAAAACATTTTTTATATTGGAGTGATTCATTAATCTTACTAAATATTACACCAATGAGTCACTTATGTCTATACATGATTAAATAATACTTTCACTAAATATATTTGTTTTAAATACCCTCCATTCGGTACCGTTTCCAAATATAATTGTATCTTATAATTTTAATATTTTCAATATTAAAATTGCTTTTTTATTCCTAAATAAAAAAACATTATCCTCATTAACATTGCATTGTTAAATTCCCTTATATCATAGGACGTTATTTTTTGTATCTTATCTAATCTATATAACAAAGTATTTCTATGAATAAACAATTCTTTAGCTGCTTCACTTGTATTTAAACCACACTTGAAATACGTTTCTATAGTTCTTATCATTTCTCCATCTAAATTCGATATTTTCGATGCAAATTTGTCATACATTCTAAGTTTCATCTCATCTGAAATTGAATCAACTATCACTTCTAATATTAATTCATTGTCATCAAAAATTTCACAATTAACTTTATACTTAATTGCTATTTGAATTTTTTTAAGATTTTCAATATATGCTTGTCTTATCTTTTTGTAATTACTTACTTCACAATAACTAATATAGCATTTTTTATTAAATTGTGTATTTATAATTTCTTTTATTTTTTTTGCATGATTAATAGTCTCTTGTAAATCACCTATTACTATTATATTTCCATTATATAATACAACTTCTACTTCGGTATTTATATAACTTTTCTTAATACATGCTAATATATTGTTAGTGTCTCCTTCAACAAATATATTCATTAATTGAAATGTTCCATTTAACCGTGGCCATATATCTAATATTATTGACTTTTCCACCTCATTATCATCTAAGAGCATAGAAATTAAATTTTCTTTTTCAATAATTATGCTTTTAAGTGCACTTTGTAAACAAAACATTAATAAATCAATTGCTAAATTGTGTTGATTATTTACCATAACCTTATAATCTACACCTTTATATTTAATAGCTTTTTCCACAGTACTATTTGCATTTTTAAATTTTGGTGTAGTATATTTACCAATTCCTTCAATATTCAATTGAAATGGTATTTGTGAATTATTATATATTTCATTAACTAAGGTATCAATATTTCCCAAACTATCTCCTCCTAATACCCCATATACTATTGGTGTTTTGATAAATAATTCCCACTCATTTTAAGGATATTTCCACCAATTAAATAAATTGGTAGAAATATTAGGAGATTCTAATTACCCTTAAATTTACAGTTTCGGTATCGTTTTCAATGTTATTATATACTATTTTCAAAATATTCTCAAGATTTTTTTTCTTTCCAAATAAAGAATATGATCTTTAATAGTACAGCATCATTAAAATCTCTTATATCATAATTTGTATACTTTTGAATCTTATCTAATCTATAAATTAATGTATTTCTATGAATATATAATTCTTTTGCAGCTTCACTTAAATTTAATCCACATTTAAAGAAAACTTCCATAGTTCTTATCATTTCATTATCTAACTTTGATATTCCTTTTTCAAACCTATCATATACATCTTTTTTCATTTCTTCCGAAACTGAGTCTATTATACCCTCTAAAATAATCTTGTTTGCATCAAATATTCCATCAATAATATTATATTTAAATGCTAAATCAATTTTATATCTTGTATCGTCATAATGTTTTTTTAATGTTAAATAATTTTCAACATTGCAATAACTAATATAACACTTACAAGTAATTACACTTTGTATAGTATCCTTAATGCTTTTAGCATGTTCTAGCATGTCTTCAAATTTTCCAAACATAAGGATTTGACCTTTATAATTTATAATATCTACTTTACTACATGAATATCCCTGTTTAAGATATGATATTATTTCATCCTTATAATTATCAATATATATATTTATTAAATCAAAATCTTTTGTTAGCACTGGCCAACTAGCTTTAATTATTTCTTCTTCAATTTCCTTACCATCTAACAATGCTGAAATAATACTCTTTTTACTTAAAAATACTTTATTTAACCTTTCTTCTACATAAAGTTGTAATAAATCAAGTGTAACACTAAATGCTGCATTTATTTTGATGCAGCACTCAGTGTTATTATAAATAAATCTCTTATTAACTTCATTTTGAGCAATTTCAAATTGCGGTGTAGAATATTCCCCTACATCGTGCATTATTAATTGGAAAGGTATTTTACAACTGTTATACACTTCATTTACCAGTTTCTCAATACATTTCACAATATCTCCTCCAACGAATTAATTATTATACAACTCTTAATTCTGTTTCCTTATCAAATACATGTAACTTTTCTGCCTTTAAGTAAAGACTTGCTACTTCACCAATCTTTAATTCTGTACTACCTTCAATTTTAATGTTCAGCGGATTATTTCCACATTTTGTATATATATAACTTTCTGAACCCATAAGTTCAATAACTTCTACATGCCCTTTTACAATGCTTCCTGGATTAGCTGCAATTAAATCTGCATCATCACTCAAGTGTTCTGGTCTAATACCAAATGTTACTGACTTACCAACATATCCAGATTTTGTTAATATTTGAGCCTTTTCAGCTGGTAATATTATTTTATTTTCACCAAATACCGCACAAACATCATTTCCATCTTTTTCTACTTTTCCTTCTAAGAAGTTCATTTGAGGGCTTCCTATGAATCCAGCTACAAAAAGGTTAGCTGGATTATTGTAAATATTTATTGGAGAATCGACTTGTTGAATAACTCCATCCTTCATTACAACGATTCTAGTACCCATTGTCATAGCTTCTACTTGGTCATGTGTTACATATATAAATGTAGTTTGTAACTTTCTATATAACTTAGTTATTTCTGTTCTCATTTGAACTCTTAATTTAGCATCTAAGTTTGATAAAGGCTCATCCATTAAGAATACTTTTGGATGTCTTACGATAGCTCTTCCTAATGCAACTCTTTGTCTTTGACCTCCTGATAAAGCTTTTGGCTTTCTCTTTAATAGGTGTTCAATATCTAATATTTTAGCTGCTTCAGTTACTTTTTGTTCTATTTCAGCTTTTGGAACTTTTCTTAATTTTAATGCAAATGCCATGTTATCGAATACTGTCATGTGTGGATATAATGCGTAGTTTTGGAAAACCATTGCTATATCTCTTTCCTTTGGTTCAACATCGTTAACTAGCTTGTCCCCTATATATAATTCCCCTTTAGAAATATCTTCTAGCCCTGCAATCATTCTTAAAGTTGTTGACTTACCACATCCTGATGGTCCAACGAATACAATAAACTCTTTGTCTTCAATTTCTAAATTAAAATCTTTAACTGCTGTTACATCCCCTGGATATATTTTATAAATATGTTGTAATGATAAATTTGCCATTTTTTATTCCTCCCATAAATCAACTTCTAAATTTATTAACTTCATTTGATATATTTATTGTACAACCTGTAACTGTTTTCATCCATATGCAATATTTACAAATATGTTACCTTTATTTTGTATATTTATCTAAAACTATTATTAAAATGATATTTTTTACATAATATATAATAAACTAAAAGACATATAGAAAACAACTCTCTATATGCCTTTATGCTAATTTCTTTTATTCAGTTTCTTTTTCCATTTGCTTTTTTAATTCATGAGCAAATTCTTTTTGTTCCTTTCTTTCTTCTTTTTCATACTTTCTTATTTCTTTATCTAAATCCTTTGCTATCTTTTCAGCTCCTTTTTCTTCTTCTTTAAATTCCTTCTTTAATTCATGTTGTTTTTCTCTTTGTGCCTTTTTTTCTTCTCTTTCCTCTTCTTTCATTTGATGTTTTATTTCATGAGCAAATTTTTTCTCTTCATGTCTTTCATGTCTCTCTTCTTTTCTTTCTTCATGATGAATTTTCATTTCTTCGATTGATTCTTTTATACTCATAATAAAATCTCCTTTTATAAAAATTATTTTACAGCATCCAATACCTTTTCATAATTGGGTTCATTTATTACATCATTACAATATTCAACATATGTAATTTTATTATTTTCATCTACTACAAATATAGCCCTAGTTAAAAATCCAAACTCTTGTATCAATGTTCCATATTGTTTACCAAAGCTTTTTTGTTTAAAATCTGATACTGTTTTTACTCTATCAACACCAGCATTTCCACACCATCTTACTTGTGCAAATGGTAAATCCATTGATACTACATATACTGTAACATCATTTAATTTTGAAGCTTCTTCATTAAATTTTCTTACCTCCATATCGCATACAGAAGTATCTATTGATGGTACAGTTACAAATATTCTTTTTCCTTTTGTGTCATTCAACTTTACATCTTTTAAAGTGTTATCTACCACTAAGAAATCAGGTGCATCATCTCCTACTTTAAGCATGTTTCCAACAAGAGTAATAGGATCACCATTAAATGTTATTTGCATAAATTACACCTCCCTTAAACTTATTAATACTTGCTACATTAATATAGTTCCCCAATAGTATGTAATTTAATTATTTCAATAACAAAATCCAAAGATATATTAATTACATCTTTGGATTTTATTATATTTATAGTTCTATCCACTCACTTATGGTATTTTCTTTTATAAATCCTCTCTTTTTATATAGTTCATAAGCTACCTTATTTTTCTCAATTACTATTAGTCCTATTTTATCAACATTTTTATCAACTAGAAATTTTATAGCAGTTTCCAAAAGTTTTTTCCTAATCCTTTATTCCTTTACCCAATACTTGCTACAATCCTTTGATCTATCTAAAAATCCATATTCAATTAAATATCTTCTTATAGTAGCATTATCTTCATATATTCTTTTTAATGTTTTATTTATATCTTTTTCAGAATAGATTTTACCCTTACGAAAATTTTTCATTATTTCTTCTAAAATTATAATTTTCTTTTTTTCCTTTGCAGGGAAATTTTTAAGTGCTCCTTCTTCTGTCATATAACTTTTAACAGTTTGTAATTTTTCTTTATCTGTAATGTTATACCTATCATCTAATGTTGTTGCACCAGCATGTGAATCACATATTTCTTCATTATCCATTTTACAAATATTTTTACTTGTATGAGACGCTAATAATTCCATCATTGATAAGAATAATTTTGCTTGCTTTTCCTTTTCTCTTAGCTTATATCTATGATTTCTAACTGTAGATGCAGCTACACCAAGTTTATTAGCTATTTCTTTATCACTTAATCCTTGTACAATTAAAACAATTAACTCTCTCTGCACTTCAGTAATACCTGTATATGCTGTATTCATATTTAACAAATAATCTAACATAGACTTATGATATTCTTTTATATGCAGTTCCATAGCTTTTTTAGCTTCATATAAATATGAATCAACTTCATAAATCCTCCCCTTTGTATAAACTTCATTACAAATTAAACATTTATAATACTCATCTCTTTCTATATAGCCCTTTTTTATATCTTCTATCTTTGAATCCCATAACTCATTTTTATTTTCATTGCTCATTTTCTCTTACTCCTTTTCTTGCTCTTAAAATTATCATATAGATACTTTCTATTTTTGTCTATTATTTTATAGATATTTTTATCTTTTGTTTATTATATTATTGCTTTATATTGATTTCATAGAGAAGCTCATAATCATATTGAACCATATTAGTAATTTCAATTATCAAAATTATAAATTTGCAACTTTACTTAAAAGAAAAAGTCAGCATAAAATGCTGACTCATAAATTAATCACTATATTTTAATTATATCCACAAAAGTTTCATTATAAGTAATTTGTCCACCAATATCTGAAATACCACTATTAGTTAAAACATTAGGATTACCATGTTTTTCCCACCAACCAACAAACATCATTACAACTTTATCACTAATTGAACTATCTATTTTTATCCTTACTTTTATTTGTCCATTCTCTGACTTTAAATATACTATTTCATCATTATCTATATCTAAACTTTTTGACATATTTTCATTAATATATGCAATAGACATTCCCTCTTCATCTATAAAATGTTGACTTGATAAACTATCTCTTCCATGATTAGTTAATAATCTTATCTTTGCTTTATTTTCACTACATTTAACTTTATTATTAAGATCATATAATCTTATAATTTCAAATTTCCTACTTTTAGTCATAAACTTTTTATCTTCCCAAGCAATATTTTTATGTAAAGTAAGATAATTACTTTTTATAAACTCTAAATTTATATTACTATTAATATGTTTTAATGGCTCTATTACTTTTTCTAAATAATCTGTCTTTTCTAGATAGGGATAATCATTTAAGTTCATTTCCTTTGCTAATTCCATGAAGAAATAATATTCATCCATTAATTTTTCCCTAGGTTCTATTAATTTCTCATTGTATATTAAATAAGGATTCATCATTGAACTAAATAATAAATCTTCACTTTCAAGTTGACTACTCGTTGGTATAATCAAATCGCATACCTTTGCAGTATCAGTCATAAACATATCAAAGCACACCTTAAAATCTATCTTAGATAGGGACTTTTTCAATTTATTTACATTTGGAAGCTGATTTACTAAATTGCTTTTAGTTATTACAGCCATTTTTATTGGAATGTTTAAGTCATAATCACTTTCCTTATCTTTATTACAGATAAAAATATCATTCTTGTAATATGTTTTACCTAAAGAACATTTTTCTATAAACTCATTAATCTCACTAGTATAAAAATATCTATTAGAAGCTGCTTTTTCACTATTATAAGGATCACTATTTAATATTTTAGGATAAACTTTATTAGCATAATTTACTCCCCCACCACTAAATCCTATTTGTCCTGTTATAGCGCCTAAAGCATCTATTGCTCTAATAGTAATTCCGCCATTTTTATATTTCTGCATTCCAAAACCTAATAAAATAGTAGAATACTTTTCACAATATAATCTTACTAATTCATTAATTTCATTAATTTCTACTCCACATTCAAGACTTAACTCTTCAATATTTAAAGATAAAACATATTCTTTATATTCTTCAAATCCATTAACATATGATTTTATATACTTTTCATCAAAAAATTCATTTTCAATTATTACCTTTCCTATTGCTAATGCTAGGGCTAAATCTCCATTTGGCTTAATTCTAATATATTTATCACTTAAGGTTGCAGTTGCAGTTTCTATTGGATCTATAACTATTATTTTGCTTCCATTTGCTTTAGCTTTTCTTATCATTTGCATAGTATGTATTGTTGTATTAGCAGGGTTTTTACCCCATACAAAAATATTATTACTATTCATCATATCTTCTAATGAATGACTTTTAGAATCTCCAAAATCTAATTTTTGTGCCGCAATTCCTGCACTCCAACAAGGTCCACCCTTGGCTAAACTAACACCACCATAAAAATTAAAGAATTTTTCACCTATACTTTTTAATAATGAACCATTTCCATATTGCTCATAATATAAAATAGATCTGCTTCCAAATTCATTTTTATAATCTTTTAATCTTTTTGCCATAATATCTATGGCCTCCTTAAAAGATATTTCTTTCCATTCTCCATTTACTTTCAATAAAGGATTATATAATCTTTTCTCATGATTTACTCTTTTTAAATGCGCTAAACCTTTCTTACATATAAATCCCTTAGTATAAGGATGTCCTTCATCTCCTTCTATTTTTACTACTTCATTTTTATCTATATATACATTAAATTTACAACAATCTGCACAATCTAATGTACAACCATGACTTAATTTTTTCATTTGCTTCCCCCTCAATTATTGCTTAATTAATGGCCTTTATTCAGAAATTCTAATTATACTTTATTTATTTTTATTATAACCTTTATTATTTATATAAAAAACTTTTTTATTATTAATAGTATTTCTTTATCCAATAACTGATAATAATAAAACTATTGAAGTTGCAATAATTTATATTCTAATAATTTCCTCTTATATTTATTTTATTTATATTTTCATGAAAACTTTTACTAATGCTATACTAGTATTATATCAATTTAATTGGAGGTGATAATAAAATGAAAAACTTTGATATAATCACTAACGATAGAGAACATCATTCTAAACTAGTCCTTAAAGGTCTTCTCGTTGGAATTATTGCTGCTTTTGTAGTTGTATTATATAGATTTGCATTATCCTATGCAGAAGATTTTTCATTTTTTATTTATTCATTTATTAAAGATAAAAAATATCTTATACCAATATGGTTCATCATTTTAATACTATTAGCCTTTTTTATAGGAAAACTAATAGATAAAGAACCCTACATAAGTGGAAGTGGTATTCCACAAGTTAAAGGTGTAATGGGAGGATATATAAAAAATAGACCTCTCTCAATTATAATCAATAAATTTATTGGAGGCACACTTTGTATTGTCTCTGGTTTATCTCTAGGAAGAGAAGGTCCTTCTGTACAACTTGGCTCCAGCGTAGGTGATATAGTAAGTAAAAAATTCAAAAGTACAAGACTTGAAAGAAGACTTCTTATAAGCAGTGGTGCTACTGCTGGATTAGCTGCAGCATTTAATGCCCCATTATCAGGTGTCTTATTTTCTCTAGAGGAAATTTATAAATATTTTTCACCTCTTGTATTAATATCAACAATCACGGCTGCAGTTGTTGCTGATTTTATTTCAAAACAGTTTTTCGGATTAAATCCAGTATTTAACTTCTCAACCTCTCAAGCTATTCCTTTAAATAATTATTGGATATTATTAATATTAGGAATTTGCTTAGGAATTTTCGGTGCTTTTTATAACTGGATAACATTAAAGACGCAAGATTTATATGCTAAATTAAAATGTTCTACTTCAATAAAGCTAATGATACCTTTTTTACTTGCAGGAATCTTAGGCTTATTATTTCCTATAGTTTTATGTGGTGGTCATGCAATAGTTGAAGAATTGTCTTTAACAACAACTTTAAGCTTACTTTTATTAATGCTTGTAGCAAAATTTTTATTTTCTATTATATCCTTTGGTTCTGGTGCTCCTGGTGGTATTTTCTTTCCACTTCTAATTATTGGTGGAACCTTTGGTGCAGTATTTGGTTATATTGCAATTAATTATCTTGGAATAAGTCCTGCACTATTTAATAATTTTATTATAATTTCTATGGCTGGGTACTTTACTGCAATAGTTAGAGCTCCTATTACAGGAATAATTCTTATTACAGAAATGACTGGGTCATTTACACATTTATTATCACTTTCAGTGGTATCTATAATTTCATATATAGTTGCTGATTTACTAAAAAGTACTCCTATATATGACTCATTACTTAAAAGACTTTTACTTAAAAATAATATTAATGAATATCACAGTAAAAGTACAAAAAAAATTATTATTACTAACGTAGTTCACTTTGGTTCCAAAATAGAAAAAACATACTTAAATAATCTTAAACTACCTGAAAACACTCTTATTGTTTCAATTAAGCGTGATGAAGTTTCTATTGTTCCAAAAGGAAATACTCTTATTAAAGCTGGCGATACGATTCTTACTATGACTGATTTAAAGAATGAATGGAAAGTTAGAGAGCTAATGGATTCATTAACAACTATAGAATAGAAAAAGGCAAATTAATCTTTATAAGGTTAACTTGCCTTTTATATCAATTATCTTTTATTAATTTATATTTCATTTCATTCCATAACTTTATAGAAAAAACTCCTGTTATTATCAAAGTAATAACTATCATTACAGTATTAATAATAGAGCCATCAAAACTTTCCCCTAAATAACTATATAAAAATATAGCAGGCATATTTGACACTGTAAATATTAAGGTAAATTTCTTAAAACTAATCCCCATATATGATGATACAAACACTATTATATCTGTAGGCGCCACAGGGCACAAAACACCTACTGCAAGTATCTTATAATTGTATGAATCAATAAGTTCTATTATTTCTGGATGCTTTTCGCTGATTTTTTCTTTCAATCCTTTAAATAAATTAATTCTCGCAACAAAAAAAACTATTATATCACTTATTAAAACTCCCACTAATGATAGTATAACTGCCTTTTCTGGTTCAAAAATCAATCCTCCTAATATCATTAATGTAACACCGGGAATAAGACTAATTAATCTAATACACCATAATATTACAAATATAAATTCTGAATATTTCATAGAATCAATCAACTGCCTTAAAGAATCTACACTAAAATCTATATTTAAATTACTAGCTAAAGTTTTAACCCCTATAATACTCAATGCAATTGCTATAATAATAAAAATAGCTATATAGGATTTTTTATTTTTATTCACTATTTATAATCCACTCCTCTTATATGAATTAACTTTCTTATCATTTATTTATTATAAAATAACTTTTCATAATTTCATATTAATTTACTATTAAATTTCTATTAACGTAATAAAGTATTAATAATTTTTTGTTATTGTCACAATAAAAATGCATATATTATAGTAATATAAATTTCTGGAGTTGAAATAATTGTCAAAGAAAACTGATTGGGGTAAAGTAGTCAGGGAAACTGTTAATGATATAATTTGTGCTATTAAAACACCTTCTTCAAAACCTAAACAACCGAATTGTCCAAATCCTAAAGCTCGAATATGTATTTTAATACTTATTGGAATTACATTACTTTTTTCTGGAATTGGTATCTATAGTTGGATAATAATAATCATGTTGTTTATTATTTTATCTTTTGTCTAAAAAAAAATTTGTATTATTAAAAAATTTATGTTATTATAAATCCTGCGAGTAATACATGCAATCGCTGCTAGCTTTAAGCTAGGAGAGGAAAGTCGGAGCTCCATAGGGCAGGGTGCTGGTTAACGGCCAGTCAAGGCGACTTGAAGGATAGTGCAACAGAGATATACCGCCAGAAGTTTTTTAACTGAGTTCATTTTATATGACTGGTAAGGGTGGAAAGGCGAGGTAAGAGCTCACCAGCATGGTGGTGACATCATGGCTATGTAAACCCCACCTGGAGCAAGACCGAGTAATGGCATTATGGGATTGCCCGTCCCGCCATGTGGTGTGTCGCTTGAGCTTACTGGTAACAGTAAGCCTAGATAGATGATTGCTTAATACAGAACTCCGCTTACGGATTATCTCGCATCATGAAAAACACTAGGTTTGAGTCTAGTGTTTTTTCTTTTTTACTATAAAACTGACAATTTAATTTCAAATAAAGAAAAAAGGTATAAGTCTTACATTTTAGTAAAACTTATACCTTATATTTTTAATAAAAACTAAATGGATCCTCTTCAACTTTAGAAGTTATGAATTCAACATCAGAAAACTTTTCCTTTAATCTTTCCATTACGTTAAAGAAAGTAACGTGCTCAGATGCGAAATGTCCAACATCTAATATGTTTATTCCCATTTCCTTATAATCAGAAGCAAAATGATATGTTGTATCACCAGTAATAATACAATCAGCTCCCTTTGAAACTGCTTTAGCAATAAAATCTTGACCACTACCATTTATTATTGCAATTTTAGAAACTTTATCTTTACCTTTAACAACTCTTAAATTAGATATATTTAAAGCACCTTTAATTTTACTTACTAGCTCTTCTAAAGATATTTCTTCATCTAAAGATACTAATCTCCCTAATCCAGCACTATCATCTCTATTATTCTTTTCTAATATTATAGAGTCATTAAATCCTAATATAGAAACAATAGTATGATTTAATCCATTTTCTACTGAATCTAAATTGGTATGGCTTGCATAAAGAGAAATATCATTTTTTATAAGTTCTATTATTTTTTTACCTTGCAAAGTATCAGTTGTAATACTACTAGGCTTTCTAAAAATAAGAGGATGATGAGTTATAATTAAATCAACATTTTCGTCTTTTGCTTCTTCAATTACCTTTAAAGTACAATCTAATGCTAATAACACTTTTTTAACTTCTTTATTTCTATCCCCAACCATTAAACCAACATTATCGAAATCTTCTTTTAAGCATATTGGTGCTAATGTTTCCATTTCTTTAATAACATTATTTACTTTTATCATAAAATCACCTTATAAATAATTTAACATACTAGTTATAATACTAATTTTCTCTTTTATTTCTTCTCTTCTCTTATTTGCACTTACAGTTGCTTCAGTTATAAATCCTAAAATTTTATTATATTCATCTATTTTATTTTGTAAGAAATCTTTCATTAATGAATGTTTACTTCTTAATAATATTGGACTTATTTCATAATATATACTATCAAGTTCAGTTGTTTGACCTTCTGCACTTCTTACTTTAAATAATTCATAATATATTCCTTCATCAAGGCATAAGTCTTCCTTTATAATCTCATAATTATTTTTATATAAATACTCTCTTAATACCTCTGGATTTTGTGCTGGCACTAAAATTAAATATTCAGCAGATTTTACTTTTTCTAAATCAGCTTCTAATATATCTCTGATTAAATTACCACCCATACCTGCTATTACAACTTCATTAGCTTCATTTACTTCTAGTGGCTCAAACCCTCCACCTAATCTAAATTCTAATTCGTCTCCAGCACCTTCAAGTATTGCATTTAATCTCGCCTTATCTAATGGGTCTTTATTAATATCACAAGCAATAGCTTTATTACATATTCCTCTTTCTAGTGCTATTAACGGAACATATCCATGATCAGTCCCTATATCTGCAAGTACTTCTACATTTTCTAAATTTTCGATTATAAATTCTATTCTATTACTAACTTCCATTTTAACTACCTCTATATATATTATTTAATCATTTGCTCTAATATTTTATATTATTTTTAAATCCAAGCTTATTATTTATATTATGGCTAGCTCTTATAACACTTCTACCTGTTTTTAGGTTGGATGTAATAACAGATAAGCCACTAGACTAGTTTCCTTGGGACATAACAAATTTCAATCTTCACATAGAGTTAACACTCTATGCTAAAGCTAAAAATTCAGTTTATCTTGACTTTATTAAGTTATGCTATTTTAAAAATTTTATTTAATTAAATTTACCTACTTAATGCAAAAATTAGCACCAACTCTGGTGCTAATTAACTAATCTAAGTAATCTTTTAACTTCTTACTTCTAGATGGATGTCTAAGCTTTCTTAATGCTTTTGCTTCTATTTGTCTAATTCTTTCTCTTGTAACATTAAACTCTTTACCAACTTCTTCAAGTGTTCTTGCTCTTCCATCATCTAATCCAAATCTTAATCTTAATACTTTTTCTTCTCTAGGAGTTAATGTATCTAAAACGTTAATTAATTGTTCTTTAAGCATAGTAAATGCGGCTGCTTCAGCTGGTGCAGGAGCATCATCATCAGGTATAAAGTCTCCTAAGTGAGAATCTTCTTCTTCACCAATAGGTGTTTCAAGTGAAACTGGCTCTTGAGCAATCTTTTGAATTTCTCTTACCTTCTCTACTGGAAGATCCATAACTTTAGAAATTTCCTCAGGGAAAGGATCTCTACCTAATTCTTGTAATAATTGTCTTTGAACTCTTATTAACTTGTTAATAGTTTCTACCATATGAACTGGTATTCTTATTGTTCTTGCTTGATCAGCTATGGCTCTAGTAATCGCTTGTCTTATCCACCATGTAGCATAAGTAGAAAATTTAAATCCCTTTCTAAAGTCAAACTTTTCTACCGCTTTAATTAATCCAAGGTTTCCTTCTTGAATTAAGTCTAAGAATAACATTCCTCTACCAACATATCTTTTAGCTATACTAACAACAAGTCTTAGATTGGCTTCAGCAAGCTTCTTTTTAGCATACTGACTTCCTTCTTCAATTTGCTTAGCAAGCTCCATTTCTTCTTCAGATGATAATAGTGGAACTTTACCTATTTCCTTTAAATACATTCTTACTGGGTCATCAATTGCAATACCCTCTGGTACTGATAAATCAATCTCCTCTTCAATAATGTCAACATCATTGGCTACACCTTGAACTTCGATTCCCATTGATTCAAGTACCTCATAAATTTTTTCAATTTGTTCTGGACTTAAATCTATATTTTCTACCTCATCTAATATTTCTTGATATGTTAGTACCCCATTCTTTTTACCTTTGTCAAGTAAATTCTTTACGATACTCATTCTATTATTTCTATCTTGACCATCCTTAGGCTTATTCTTATTTACTTTTGTTTTTTCTTCCACTAGCTGACTACCTCCTTTCGTTATATGACCAACTACACTCTCTTACTCTCTTTCAACTTTTTTGTAATACTTGCTAATTCAATGGCTAATTTAATTGATTCTTCAATTTTACCTTGATTCTCAAGTTCTTTTTGCTCTTTTCTCAGTTGATCGATTCTTTGCTTCAATTTATACGAATGTATTTCATTAATTAAATCATCAATTTGTACTTTTATATTATCAGCAAAGAATATATTCTCTTCTTTAATCTTAACTAATTCTCCAATACTTTTTGCATTGCTTAGTCTTGATTCTATAAATGATTCTATGTTATTTATATTTTCCCCTTTTCCCAATATAATAACAGTGAAAATTTCTTTATGTTCTAGCAAAATAAAGTCGTTTTCTGATATTCTTTCCTCTATATACTGTAAATACTCTTCATTTTCAAGCATCATTTTTAATAGTGTTCTTTCTGCTTTTAAAAATCCAGGTTCTACATATAATTTTGACCTATCTTCTTCCTTATTATTCCTAAAATCATTTTCTCTATTATCTTTCATTTTAATTTTAAGGATATCATACAACGCCTGCTCTTTTATGCCAGTATTTTCAGATGCCTTTTTAATATAAACATCTTTTTCTATAGGATCCAAATCTGAAATTATATCCATTATTCTCTTTGAATATAAAATTACGGATTGACTATTTTTAAAATCAATTCCTTCTTCAGCCTTCTTAATTCTATAGTCTATTAATGGCTCCGCATTATTTATTAATTTTAAAAATGCCTCTCTTCCATTACTTCTGACATATTCATCAGGGTCTTTTCCTTGAGGGATACTTAATACCCTAACATCAAAACCTGCAGTCCTTAAAATTTCAAGACCTCTTAATGTTGCCATCTGCCCTGCTAAATCAGCATCGTAAGAAATTACAACCTTATCTGCATATCTCTTTAGTAATCTTGCTTGATTAATTGTTAAAGCAGTTCCTAAAGATGCAACGACATTAGTTATACCATATTGATGCAATGATATTAAATCCATATATCCTTCTACGATAACAAAATACCTCTCGCTCATATTATGCTTTAAAGCAAAATTTAATCCATATAAATTAGTACCTTTTTGGAAAACTAAAGTTTCAGGTGAATTTAAATACTTAGGCTTTGAATCATCTAATACTCTTCCACCAAATCCAATTACCTTACCTTGATAATCAAACACCGGGAACATAACCCTATTTCTAAACCTATCATATTTTCTACCTTTTTCTTTATTAACAGAAATAAGACCTGCTTCTTCTAATAACCCATCATTAATGCCTTTTTTTCTTAAATAGAACATTAAACTATTCCAACTATCATTGGCATATCCTAAGCCAAACTTTTTAATTGTTTCTTCTTTAATTCCCCTATTTAAAAAGTATTCTTTTGCATTTTGGTTATTCATAAGATTTGAAAAGAAGAACTTTGCTGCCTCAACATTTACTTTATATAACAACTCTTTTTTTCTATTACTTTGGCTTTGTTCTCCATTTCCTAATTTCAAAGGAATATTCGCCCTATTAGCTAAATATTTAACAGCTTCAATAAAAGGTAAATTTTTATCTTTCATCACAAAGGAAATGACATTTCCAGCTTCTCCACATCCAAAACACTTATAAATTTGCTTTTCTTGAGATACTGAGAAAGAAGGTGTTTTTTCATTATGAAAAGGGCATAGTCCCGTGAAGTTTCTACCAGCCTTCTTTAGTCTAACCCTTTCAGAAATTACATCTACAATATCATTTTGTGATTTTATTTTTTCTAAAATCTCTTCAGAAATCTGCAAGGAGATCCCTCCTTACCTAATATTTTTTCCCACTCTATACATTTCGACATATTATTATAAATTCCTTCTAACTTTTTTAATTAAATTTATTTTATTATGTCATACTCATAGAATTTTTATTGTTATTCTACCCTAATATTATTAATTCTATCTCAATTCTTAAAATCCTTTTTCTTCTACAAAATTTATTGTTCCCAATTTTTTTGTATTATACAATTTTTTTACTAATAAATTACAAACTTTGGAACATATATTTTATTAAATGTTGAAATACAATAATCATCTGTCATTCCTGCTATATAATCTGCAACGCCTCTTTTTAATCCTTCTTCATTTGCAATTTCTTTATAAAGATTAGGCAATTCTTCACTATGTTTATAAAAATAATCTATTACATGTGTCAATATAAATTTTGCTTTACCACGCTCCTCCTTTAAAACATCGGCTAAATAAATATTTTTAAACATATATCTTCTTAATTCAATCATTGCTTCCTTAACTTCATCACTTTGCTTAATATCGTATTTACCATTTTTTAAATTTTCTGTTGTTTCATTTATCATATCATTAATAAGTACATGTATTCTCTCCGAATGATTTTTCCCTAATACTTTAATAATCTCCTTAGGTAATTGTTCTTCATGTAATAATCCTGCCCTAATTGAATCATCAATATCATGATTTAAATATGCAATCTTATCACTATACTTTACTATTCGACCTTCTAATGTTTTTGCTATATTTTCTTTTTGTCCTAATCCACTATGATTAAGTATACCATCTATAACTTCTTCAGTAAGATTTAATCCTTTTCCATCTTTCTCTAGCTTTTTTACCACTCTTACACTTTGTTCATTATGCCTAAATCCACCATCTAAAAATTCATTAAGTACCTCTTCACCATTATGGGCAAAAGCAACATGTCCTAAATCATGGCCTAATGCAATTGCTTCAATAAGCATTTCATTTAATCCTATACCTGCACCTATAGTTCTTCCTATTTGTGCAACTTCTAAAGTGTGAGTAAGTCTAGTTCTATAGTGATCCCCAAAAGTTCGTATGTATACTTGTGTCTTATGCTTCAATCTTCTAAAGGATTTACAATGTATAATTCTATCCCTATCCACCATAAAACAAGTTCTAATATTATCAGCTTCTTCTTTTATCTCTCTCCCCATACTTTTATTACTATGAATAGCTTCTGGAATTAATGTCAAGTCTTCGTTATTTTCTATTCTTTCTCTTATTTCCATATAACTCACCTCAAAATAATCTATTCTATATTTTTCTCATAAATCCTCTATTTTATAATAGGTATCACATTATTATATTTTATTCTCTCTCCTAGCTATGTATATTTATATATTTTCCATAATATTATTATAATAAGAAAATTTAATAAGGAGATTTATAATGAACAATGAAAATAACGTCATTGATATTGATAATATAAGGAAAAATATACTTCCTAAATTTTTTTTAGATAATGCTGATATTACTATGATTAAATTTAAAGATACTGACAAGCAAAGAGCGGTATTTAAAATAAGCTCAAATAATAAGAATTATTGTTTAAAAAAAGTATATTATGATGAAAGGAATTTACTATTTGTTTATTCAGCAATGGAATGGTTATATAGAAATAATATCAAGGTCCCTAAATTGCTACCTTCATATGATAAGTGCAGATATATTATTTATGAAGGTATGCTTTTTATTTTAACTCCTTGGGTTGAAGGTGAAAAATGCGATTTTGATTCACTAAGTGACTTAAATTTGTCTATTGAAACTCTTGCAAAATTACATAAATGTTCTAAAGACTTCAGCCCAATTGATGGTAGTGAAAAAAGAATTGGATTAGAAGATTATTATCTTTCTGTAAATAAACACTTTAATGAACTCCTAGAAAATGCAAATTTAGCTTTTTCATATAAAGATAAATTTTCTAAAATATATTTAAAAAACTTTGATAATAACTTAGCACTTGCAAAATTATCTCTTGAAATATCTTCATCAATAAACAATAATGATTTAAGTATATCCCTATGTCATGGTGATTATGTAAATAAAAATATATTAATAAATAAATCTAATAATGATGTTTGGATTATTGACTTTGATAAATGTAAAATAGATTATTCCGCTCATGATATTTCTTATTTTTTGAGAAGATTACTTAAGCGTAACACAACTAACTGGAATTCCGCTTTAACTGTTAATATTCTTAATACTTATAGAAAGTATAATAATTTGAGCAAATCAGATTTAAAGTATATTTTAGCTTATTTAGCATTTCCTCAAAAATACTGGAAAATTTCTAGAGATTACTATAAAAACATTGATAAGTGTAATAAAAATTCATTTATTTCTTTATTGACCAAAGGGTTAAATCATTCAGAAGCGCAACTTGATTATATTAATAATATGATTGACATATATAAACGTTACTATGATATAAAATTTTAAGAATAAAAATAAAGGAGTGTTTTCACACTCCTTTATTTTTATTCTTATTTTAATTTTTAATTTCTTGGATTCTTAACTTGTGCTTGTGCAGCTGCAAGTCTTGCAACAGGCACTCTAAATGGTGAACAAGATACATAATTTAATCCAATATCATGACAGAATTCAACTGATGATGGATCTCCTCCATGTTCTCCACAAATACCTAATTTGATATTTGGTCTTGAAGCTCTACCTTTTTCAGCTGCAATCTTAACTAATTGCCCAACGCCTTTTTGATCAAGCTTAGCAAATGGATCTTGTTCATATATTTTTCTTTCATAATAATCTGATAAGAATTTAGCAGCATCATCTCTTGAGAAACCAAATGTCATTTGTGTTAAATCATTTGTTCCAAATGAGAAGAATTCAGCTTCCTTAGCTATTTCATCCGCAGTTATAGCAGCTCTTGGAATTTCAATCATTGTACCAACATGGTATTCTAATTTAACTCCCTTTTCTTTCATAACTTCCTCTGCTGTTCTAACAACTATATCCTTAACAAACTTTAATTCTTTTACTTCACCAACTAAAGGAATCATTATTTCTGGAACTATATCATATCCCTTATTGTTCTTAACTTCTATTGCAGCTTCAATAACTGCTCTAGTTTGCATTTCAGCAATTTCTGGATAAGAAACAGCTAATCTACAACCTCTATGACCCATCATAGGATTAAATTCATGTAAACTTTCTACTGTTCCCTTAAGTTCATCAAATGTTAATCCCATTGTTTTTGCAAGATCTGCAATTTCTTCATCAGTATGAGGTAAGAATTCATGTAGTGGTGGATCTAAAAATCTAATTGTAGCTGGCATTCCCTTTAATGCTTCATACATTCCAATAAAGTCTTTCTTTTGCATTGGAAGTAATTTAGCAAGTGCAGCTCTTCTTTCCTCTTCATTCTTAGCTACTATCATTTCTCTCATAGACATAATTCTATCTTCTTCAAAGAACATATGCTCTGTTCTACAAAGTCCTATACCTTCTGCTCCAAATTCAACGGCTTGCTTTGTATCTCTTGGGTTATCTGCATTAGTTCTAACTTTAAGCTTTCTAATATCATCTGCCCATCCCATAAATGTTGCAAAGTGCCCTGAAATTTCTGGAGTAACTGTTTTTATAGCTCCACCAAATACATTTCCTGTAGATCCATCTATTGAAATATAATCTTCATCAGTATAAACTTTTCCGTTAGCTTCTAAAGTTCTAGCTTCTTCATTAACTTTTAAGTCTCCACAACCTGCAACACAGCAAGTACCCATACCTCTTGCAACAACTGCTGCATGAGATGTCATACCACCTCTTACAGTTAAAATACCTTCAGCTGCAATCATACCTTCAATATCTTCTGGTGAAGTTTCAAGTCTTACTAATACTACTTTTTCTCCTTTTTCAGCTCTTTCCTTAGCTTCTTCTGCAGTAAATGCAATTTTACCGCAAGCTGCTCCTGGTGATGCTGGAAGGCCCTTAGCTATAGCATTTGCATTTTTCAATTCATTAGCATCAAAAGCTGGATGTAATAAAGAGTCTAATTGCTTAGGTTCAACTTTAAGTATTGCTTCCTCTTTAGTTAACATACCTTCTTCAACTAAATCAACTGCAATCTTTAATGCAGCTTGAGCTGTTCTCTTACCATTTCTTGTTTGTAAAAAGTATAATTTACCTTCTTCAATAGTAAATTCCATATCTTGCATATCTCTATAATGATTTTCAAGAGTATGAACTATATCCATGAATTGTTTATATATAGCTGGATTTTGTTCTTCTAATTTAGATATTGGAAGTGGTGTTCTAATACCTGCAACAACGTCTTCACCTTGTGCATTCATTAAATATTCACCATAAATTTCTTTTTCACCTGTTGCAGCATTTCTTGAGAATGCAACACCAGTACCTGAAGTTTCTCCCTTGTTACCAAAAACCATTTGTTGAACATTAACAGCAGTTCCCCATTCACCTGGAATATCATTTAATCTTCTATAAACGATGGCTCTTGGATTATCCCATGATCTAAATACAGCCGTAATAGCTTCTGTTAATTGATCTATTGGGTTTTGTGGGAAGTCTTCACCCTTTTCTTTCTTGTATAATTCCTTATACTTTACAACTAATTCTTTTAAATCATTTTCATCTAATTCAGTGTCATATTTAACACCTTTTGCTTCTTTAGCTTCATCTATTAAATTTTCAAATAGTCTCTTTTCTATTCCCATAACAACATCAGAGAACATTTGAATAAATCTTCTATATGAATCATAAGCAAATCTTGGATTATTTGTTGACTTTGCAACAGCTTCTACAGCAACGTCATTTAATCCTAAATTTAATATTGTATCCATCATACCTGGCATTGATACCCTTGCACCAGATCTTACAGAAACTAATAATGGATTAGTGTTGCTTCCAAATTCTTTTCCTGTTATTCTTTCTAGTTCTTTGATGTTTGCATGGATCTCTTCTACAATTGAATCTGTAATTTGTTTTCCATCCTCGTAATACTTGTTACAAGCTTCAGTTGTAACTATAAATCCTTGAGGAACTGGAATCCCTATTCTAGTCATTTCTGCTAAATTTGCCCCTTTACCTCCAAGAAGGTTTCTCATTGACCCGTCACCTTCACTGAAAAGATAAACATACTTTTTATTCTCCATCTCAATACTCCTCCGTTCATACAATAAATATATACTAACAAGATTATAATCTTGTAGTTACCCTTTAATTTACTTTGCCTCTCCTAGATTAACAAATAACTTAGTTATGTTAGTCTTAGAAATTTTACCCACTATTTTTAAATTAAACTTTCCATCGTCTGAATCGCAAGATTTCTCTACTATCGGTATACTATCAATTTCATGTTCTATTATTTTCTTTGCTAAAGAATAAGCACTATCATCTGGTGAACCATAAATTATATTAGGCATTCTAGTCATGATTACTCCAACTGGGACCTTATGTATATCAGTTCCCCCTATCGCAATCTTTAAGAAATCCTTTCTAGAAGCTGCACCAACCAAATTACCATTACTCTCAACAAATAGTGTTCCTACATCATGTAAAAATAAATGAACAATTGCATCATAAACCGTCGTAGCATCGTTAACGGTTACAGGCTTTGACATAATGTCTCCCACCCTTATTTTGGATATATTTTCTAATATGTCCCCGTCAACCTTTTTACCTAAATAAACATAACCTACTTTTGGTCTAGCATCTAAAGTACCAGTCATTGTAAGTATCGCTAAATCAGCTCTTAAAGCTGCTCTTGTTACGCCTAGCTTTTCAGCTATCGCTTCACTTGTAACCGGCTCACCGGCTTTAACTATTTTAATTATTTCCTCTTGTCTGTTTGTAAACTTCAATGCTACCCCTCTTTTCGACTATTAAAGGAATATTCAGACAATTAAGAATTTTTTCTATTTACAGTATAATTATAACATTTTATAATCTTTTTACTATACCTAATTTTAAGAAAATTCTTTCATTTCGTTTGAATATTCCCATTCTTTTCTAATTATCTATATTATATCTTTGTTTTTCTTCGATTTGCTATTTTTTATCATCTTCATCATCAAAATTTACGGTATAAGTAAATGTGTTACTATCATCCTCTTCTTTGGCATTACCTTTTCCATGCATTTTAATACTATCGATATTAACATCTTGCACTTTTTCTTTTACCTTATCTGCAAAATCACTTGCTTTATCTTTTGCCTCATTTACAGCTGCAGAAATATATTTGTTAACTACTTCAACACTTCCATCAGCTTTAGTTATTTCTATAGTTACTTGTGTAACTACGGCTGCAACAACTACAAATGCTAGTATAGGTGGAATAACAATAGCAATAACTCCTGCTGCTATTCCTGCATTTACTGGTACATCAACTAACTTTTTCCCATCCTTACTTACTTTAATTCTAGTAACATTCCCTTTGTTTATTAAATCTTTTAACCAAACCTTTAATTCATCTATAGTTTCAGTTTTCTTGTTATATTCCATATTTTCATTATTATTTGCATTATTTTTAGATTTTTCTTCTAAAAATATTATTGCATCTAAAACACTTCCATTAGATATTTCTAATGCTTCCTTTGCTTCACTATAGCTAACTCCAGTTCTTTCCTTTACTTTATCAACTTTTTCCAATGTAATATCCATACTCTCTCTACTCCTTTATATATTTTAACATTTCTAAACTTTTAGGCTTTCTTGAGTAATTTGAATTAATTATAAACGTTGTTACTTTTTCAATTTGTTGCTTAACCTCTTTTGTAACATTTAGTCTATATATCTTATCCATTGGTGTATTACTTAAAAATCTAAGAGCATTATATCCCGCCCTTGATATATATATTCCATGTTCTTTATTACATGTATCACAAACTCCACCAAAATATGACAAAGAAATATAATCACTTGTATTAATTGCTTTTTTACATATAGAACACTTATCAAATTGCAAACCGTATCCAGTAGCATTAAGCAATCTTAGTTCAAAAGCTCTTATTAATAATTCATACTCCATAGCATCTGTATTTAATAAATATATGCATGTGATGAAATCTCTAAATAAGTTTTTATTTACTTCTCCTTCTTGTACACAAATATCTATTAATTCACAAATATATGATGAATATGTTAATTTATCTAAATTATCTAACAATCCTTGAAATGAATTTATAATTCTTCCTTCTTGTAAATTATATAAATTTCTTCCCTTGAAAAATATATAATCTGCAAAACATAATGGTAATGTAAGTGCTAAGTTTTTACTTTTACTTTTCTTAGCACCTCTTGCTATGAATGTTATTTTCCCTAACTCTTCACAATATGCCCAAATTAGCTTATCATTTTCTTTATAATCTATCGATTTAATTATTACACCTTTAGTTTTTGTAATAGACAGAATAATCAACTCCTATCTACTTATTTTTTTTATATCCTAATTCTCTAAGTAGAAGTCCGTTATCTCTCCATTCCTTTCTTACCTTAACCCAAATCTTTAAATTAATTTTAGCACGAAGGAATCTTTCTATTTCATATCTTGAAGTTTCACCTATCTTCTTTAAACTTGCTCCGTTTTTACCTATTATTATTCCTTTATGTGAATCTTTTTCACAAATCAAGTCTACCTCAATATGATATGTACCTTTCTCGTTTTGTTTCATTTGAATAACATCAACAGCTATTCCATGAGGTACCTCATCTCTTAAGTTCTTTAAAGCTTTTTCTCTTACAATTTCAGCTACAATAAATCTTTCTTGAACATCAGTAATCATATCTTCTGGATAGTATTGTGGTCCTTCTGGCATTTTATCAACCATTAATTTTACTAATGAATCAACATTTTTCCCCTTTAGTGCTGATATTGGTATTAATTCTTCAAAATTATATTCCTTAGAAAACATTTCTAAAGTTTTTGCAACCTTATCATGTGAATTTTCATCAACCTTATTTACAACTAAGAAAACTGGTGCCTTTTGAGCTTTTAAAGCTTCTAATATAAACTTATCTCCTCTACCAATTTCTTCACATGGATTAACTAAAAACAATACTAAATCTACTTCTTTTATTGAATCTTTAGCTGAATTCACCATATATTCACCTAATTTATGTTTAGGCTTATGTATACCTGGAGTATCTACGAAAACTAACTGATAATCATCCCCAGTTAATATAGTTTGAATATTATTTCTTGTTGTTTGAGGTTTATTAGATACTATTGATAATTTTTCCCCCATTATTTCATTTAATAATGTAGATTTTCCTACATTTGGTCTTCCTACTATTGTTACAAATCCTGATTTAAACATTTTATCCTCCTAGCCTTTTAAGTCCTTCTTCGAAAAAACACCTGGAAGTATTTCTTCAAAAGTTTTCACTATATAGTCATTTTCATTCTTTATAATTATTACTGGTATCTTTTCATCTTTAGCAAATTCAGCAATGACCTGTCTGCATATTCCACACGGATAAGTATATGCTTTTATATCACCAACTACTGCTATAGCCTGAATTTCTCTATTCCCTTCATGAACACCTTTAAAAATAGCTGTTCTTTCAGCACAATTTGTTCCACCAAAAGAAGCATTTTCAATATTACTTCCATCATATATTTTTCCATCCTCAAAAAGTACAGCAGCACCTACCTTAAAATTTGAATATGGACAATAAGCTTTTTCCCTTGCTTCTAATGCACTTAAAATTAATTCTCTATATTCCATTCTTATTCCTCCATTTAAATAGTATATCATATATATTAATTTTAATATCTCATAAAAACTAAATATTTATAACTAACTTTATAATTTAAATATAGTAAATATTAATAATGTTAATAAAATTCCTAACACACCACCAACAATTACTTCAAAAACAGTATGAACTTCTGAATCAACCCTACTTTGAGCTGTAATAAATGCCATTAAATAAGCTAATATAATACAAATAGGTTTTTCAGTTATAAGCGAAATAGCTGTTGATATTGAAAATGCCAATGCACTATGCCCACTTGGCATTCCTCCTTTAAGGGGTGTACCTTCACCAAATATAGCCTTAATTATTAATACTGCTAATATAACTATTACTAACGCAATAAAAATCATATATGGCTCTGAATGTTTAATCTTATATACTACCTCATAAGAAAAATTCGATAATTTATCCCAAAACACAATATATCCTACTAACAATGCATTTATTGCTGTTACCAATACAGCTCCTGCCGCAGTGTTTTTAGCCACCTTTGCTAATGGGTGATAATAATTAGTATTTAAATCTACAGCAGCTTCTACTGCTGTATTTACAAGTTCAGCACTAATTACCATTGTAATTGTAATTGCTAATGCTAAAAATTCTGCCTTAGAAATATCAAAGAAAAAACATGCTATAAGTACTCCTATTGAAGCTACAATATGTATTTTCATATTCCTTTGTGTTCTAACAGCATCAATTACCCCATTAATTGCATGATTAAAGCTCTCTAACAACTTTTTCATCTCCATAAATTCACCCTCTTACCATATCTATCTCTTTATATTTAATTTACCTAATATCTCTTCTTCCCTAGTTCTCATTTTAGCTTTATCTTCATCATTCATGTGATCATATCCTAATAAATGAAGTATTGAATGTACTACTAAATAACAAACCTCTCTCTCAAAAGAATGATTATATTCTATACTTTGTTCTTTAGCTCTTTCTAATGATAAAACCATATCACCTAGTACTAATTCTTCTCCATCTAAATATATTTCATTAAATTTTTTATTTTTATAAACATTTTTAAATACCATATTTTCAGGATAATCTAGCATAGGAAAAGATAATACATCCGTTACTTTATCTATCCCTCTCGTTTCATTATTTATTTCTCTTATTTCATTATTATCTACAAACAAAAGTGAAATTTGATATGGGATTGTAACTTCTTCATCTTTTAATGCCACATCACACACTTCATTAATAATATTAATTAAGTCATCTGTTACCTCAATTGAATTTTGTCTATTATCAGTATATAACATACTTTCTCCCTTCCTTATACTTATCATATAATATGTGTACTATTATTGCTTGCGTTTATTCATTATACGTCTTTTATTTGAACTTCGCAACTTATATAAAAAGGGAGGTTTCCCTCCCTTTTTACTCTTTCCCCTTTTCAGTTGGATATTCTATCCTATGATGATAAATACCTTTTAAAACTCTTAAGAAACAAGCTTTAATAACTTCTAGTTCTCTAAATGTTAAATCACACTCATTTAATTGATTAGAGTTCATTTTATCCTTAACAATATTATTTACCATATCTTCAATTTTCTCTAATGTTGGTTCTTGAATTGATCTTACAGCAGCTTCAACACTGTCTGCCATCATAATAATTGCAGCTTCTTTACTTTGAGGTTTTGGTCCTGGATATCTAAAATCTTCCTCTCTTATCTCATCTGGATTCTCACTACTATTTTTTAAAGTATAATAAAAATACTTTACTAATGTAGTTCCATGGTGCTGAACAATCATATCACTTACTACCTTAGGAATATCATATTCCTTAGCTAACTCTAAACCATCCTTAACATGTGAAATTATTATTGTAGTACTTAATGTTGGTGAAATTTTATCATGAGGATTTGTACCTCCTAATTGATTTTCTCCAAAGAAAAATGGCCTTTTGATTTTTCCTACATCATGATAATAGGCTCCTACCCTAACTAACATAGGATTAGCTCCTACCTCTTCCGCTGCAACTTCAGCCAAATTAGCTACCATTACACTATGATGATATGTTCCTGGTGCTTCCATTAATAATCTCTTTAATAATGGATTATTAGGATTAGACAATTCTAATAACTTCATATTAGTAACTAAACTAAAGCTTGATTCTAAAAATGGTAATAACCCCATTGCTAGAATTCCTGAAATAAATGCTCCAAATACAGCTAATATCACATCCAATAATATTTGTTTTATATTATTAGATAAAAGTATTCCACTAGATAAAATTACAACAGCAACAGCAGCTGCTACATAAACAGTTGAATATAGTATATCATTTCTTTGACTAACTTTCTTCAATGTAGTTGACGATACTATAGTTGATACAATCCCAATCAAAATCACCTGTGGATCAAATCCAACAATAACTGCTACAAACAATAAATTTAAAGAATTTATTACAATAGAAATCTTTGAATCTAAAAATACAGTCATAAGTATAGGAGCACAAGCTATTGGTATTATAAATAATGATACAAACGTAAATACTCTTGCCGAAATTACTGATAATAAATTTAATAATAAAATTAAAAATACTAATTTTGTATCTATTAAGATTTCTTTCTTTTCTTTTTTTAGATACATATACTGCATTCCTAATACAAATAAAACAAAAAAGGCTAATATTATATAAGTATAAATATAATCTTTACTTAAATCCTCTCCTACAAGGCCTAGTTCTGCCAAAATATTTATTTGTTGCTGAGTAATCGGCTCTCCTTCTTTAACAATAGTTTGATTCTTTTTAATCATCACCTTAGAAACACTTTTTAATGCTTCTTTTACAGCTTCGTCAGTTTTAGACTGATCAAAAAAATAATTAGCTTTAATTTGACTTTCACACATTTCTCTTAAAATAACTTCAATATTTGACTCTAACTCTTGACTCGATAAATAATCATCAACAATTGTTTTTGCTTCTGCTATATCCTCGCTATTATCTTCTTCTATTTGCTTTTCATAACCCTTATCTATAGCAGTTAATGCTATCCATTGTAATTCTGTGTCCTTATCTACATTTAAATCTAGCAAAGTTTTATACTCTGCATCTGAAAGCTTAAATGCATCTATTTTTTTCAACTCACTTATCTTACTTTTTTCGTCTATATCATTACTCTTCAAATTAATTAACTTATCAAAAAAGCTTTTTATATTCTCACTTGCTTCTATTTTAATTTCATTTTTAAGTGTAAATTTTTTTTCTACCTTTGCCGTAACCTCTTGTTCCTTAGCTTTAGTAGCTTCTTCATCAATTATATCTCGTGGTGCTTTAATATCTACTGTTGCAATATCACCTTCATTTAATTTATATCTCTTTGGTGTGACAACGGTCAACATTATAAAATAAATGAAAATAGCTGTAATAGTAAATAAAAATATTCTTTTCCACTTATCCATATGCGCCTTTTTTAAAACATCACTTTTATCTTTCATTTAGTTCACCTTCTCATCTTCCCCTAATTTTAATAGCCTACGGTTTCTTCACTAACTATGTTTTGCTCTACAACAAATACTACCTTTACTAATAAATTCTCTTCATCCTGCATTTCATTATCTATTAATTTATCAACTATCTTTGCATCTCTATTTAAATCATTTAACAATGAGTTTTCTAATTCTTTAACCGAATTTTCAATTGCCTCATCTTGAGATAAATTAATTTCTTTCTCTACTCTCTCATAATATAACACCTTATTAAATATTTTTCCACTCTTTTCTATTTTATCATATTGTTCAAAATCTTTTATAGCCTTTTTCAAGTATATTTTCTTACCAAAAATAGATATATAAATATCACTATCTTTTCTTCCACTTCTTTCTAAAGAAGTACCACTAACTTTTACATTTATAGATTTTTCATAAAACGTATTTGCAATCACTATTCCTCTTGGCGGCAAAATATATTCCCCACCTTCAGCCCCATCAATACCTTCAATTATAACATCACCTGCTTTTACTAATTGACCTGCTTTCACAGCACTTCTTCCAGCAAATGTATATACTCTCTTTATTTCTCCTTCTCTAGTGGCTACAAGATTCCCATATTCATAATTTTCAGCTTGTGGAGGATTAATCTTTTCCTCAACTGTAACTTTTAATGTAGAACCTTCAATCCTTACTCTAAGCCACAATATTTCATTGCTCATATTTTCTAATTTCTTTTCTATCTCTTTTACATCAATAGAATCTTTAGATATCCCAGGCTTTATTCCTATTTCACTTAATTCTTTTCTAATTTCAAATGGAGGAATATTTTTTTGAACTTCTACTTCTATAGACCATATGTAAGTAGATAAATAAAATATTATTCCTAAAAAAAGTACAGATCCAATTGCTAATGACATTCTTTTTTTGATACCACCTAAAAAAAATACAAACCCATTACTTTTTATAATATTTATTCTGCCACCTAAATTTACAACAATCTCCCTAACTTTAGCATAATCCAAATAATCTATTTCTAATACTAGTGTTGCTGCATCTTTTCTTTTTATTTTATATACTCTTATATTTTTACTCCAAAATACATTTAATAATCTTTCGGTATTTACGATTTTAATTTCAACTAATATTTTTCCCTTTTTTATCTTATCAAAAGCCATTTATCATTCACCTCACATATTCAATTGAATCAAAATAACCTTTAATAGTTATTGTAGCTGATGCTATATACAATATTTCAAAACTATTGCCCTTTATTTCTATAGGTGACATATTAGTATTAATCTTTATCCTATCTTTTTCAAATACCATTATTCCTTTGTGATTTTCTATAGTTATTTCATTTCTTCCTATAACAATAATCTTTGGTACATCTAAAATCACATCTTTAGGAAGATCTAGTTTTTCTACTAACATCTCTTTTCCTCTATTAAACTTCTTTTCCATAACTTCTCCCCTTTTTCAAATACTCTCTCATTGTACCTTATGATTTAATTTTAAAGAAAATCACAAAAATAAAAAAAAAGAACTCAATTTACATTGAGTTCTTTTTTTATATTTACTATTTAAATACTCTTTAACAATTTGACTTACAAGATTCTCATCTGCTCTATCTACAACCTTTGGTCTAACTGCTGACATAAGTTTACCCATGTCTTACATGCTATATGCACCCAATTCTGTAGCTGTTCTTTTACAATTCGTAAAATATCTTCTTCACTTAATTGCTGAGGAAGGTAACCTAGCAAGATTCCAAATTAAGATTTATCCTCTTTTATAGAATCCTGTCTATTTCCCTTTTCAAATTCAAGCATTAAATTACATTGCTTGACTTCTTTTGCTAATATCTCTATAACCTTATCGTCCTCAAGCGTAACACCGCAGGTCTTTTTACTAGCAATATGCAGAATATATACCTCTAAAATTAATTCTAAAATCACTTTAAAATTTAATATTTTTCGGTTTTCTTGCAGCCTTCTCTTATTGTTGGCATACTTAAATACCGTTTTTAAAAATTAAAAACTACTTGAATTTTCTCTTTCTTGCAGCTTCTGATTTTTTCTTTCTCTTAACACTTGGTTTTTCATAATGTTCTCTCTTTCTAACTTCTGAAAGAACCCCAGCTCTTGCGCATTTTCTCTTAAATCTTCTTAATGCACTTTCTAGTGTTTCGTTTTCTCCAACTTTGATTTCTGACATCTATTATCCCTCCCTCCGCTAGCTCAAATTAGTATCTTTAACTCAGCTACGGGCTTAATAACACATATTGTATTATACAATAATTATTACGAAAATGTCAATATTATTTATACTATTTTTCTATTAACCCGGTGGCCATTTCAATTCACGTGCACCTAAAACATGAAAATGTAAGTGATTTACTGTTTGACCGCCATCTGCTCCACAATTATTGACAATTCTGTAGCCTGAATCAGCAATATTTAGTTCCCTTACTATTTTATTGATAACCATGAATATGTGTGAAACTATATTGGAATTTTTTTCATCCAATTCATTAGCACTACTTATATGCTCTTTAGGTATAACTAAAAAATGAACAGGAGCAGCTGGACTTATATCATAAAAAGCTAAGACCTTATCATCTTCATATATTTTTTTTGATGGTATTTCACCTGCTACTATTTTACAAAATAAACAATCTCCCATAAACTCACCTCCTTTAACTGAAACTCCAAATTTTCAATTTGTCTAATTGAAGTTACTCCTTCGATTTCAAGAGAAGGAGTTTCCCTTTTAACCAGTTAATAGCTAATAGTTAATAGTTAAAATGAACTATTAACTATACACTCCTAACTCTTAACTATCCTAAACCATGCTTGCTATAGCATAATCTTTTACAGCTTCTTCTATCTTAACATCTACTATTTTACCAGTAATATTAGCTGACATGCAATGTACTATAACTTTAATATAGTTCCTTGTATATCCTTCGTAGAAATCTGGCTTATCTTTAACTTCTTTTTCTATTAATACGTCCATTACTCTTCCAATGAACTTTTCTGTAAATGCATGTTCATTAATGTCATTTAATTCTATTAATGCCTTACTTCTCATTTCTTTAACAGTTCCATCTAATTGGTTTGGCATATCAGCTGCCTTTGTTCCCTTTCTTGGGCTATATTTAAATACATGAGTTTTAGTTAAATGAATTCTCTTTAAATATTCATATGTTTCATTAAATTCCTCTTCTGTTTCTCCTGGGAATCCAACAATTACATCTGTTGAAATAGATACATCAGGTAATGTTTTTCTTAACATATTAACTGATGCTTCATATTCTTCAGCAGTATATCTTCTATTCATTCTCTTTAGTGTTGCATCACATCCACTTTGAAGAGATAAATGGAAGTGTGGACATAATTTTTTAAATCCTTTAATCTTTTCAACTACTTCATCAGTAAAGAATGCAGGTTCAATAGATCCTATTCTTATTCTTTCTATTCCATCAATCTTTTCTATTTCTTCTATTATGTTAATTAAATTTATATTACCCTCTAAGTCTAATCCATAAGAAGCTGTATGTATTCCTGAAAGTATTATTTCCTTAAATCCATGAGCTGCAAGTTCTCTAACCTCTGATAACACCTTATCAGGATCCTTTGAGCAAACAGAACCTCTTGCATAAGGTATTGTGCAGTATGTGCAAAATCTATTACATCCATCTTGAATTTTTAAAAATGCTCTTGTTTTATCTTGATAATCTTCGATTTTTAAATCTTCGAACTTTTTATTTTGAAGTACTGGTTGTACGTGAACCTGTGGTTGCCCTTCATCTTTAGCTTTATTAACGTAATATACTACATCGCCCTTATTTCTCGTACCTAAAACTACATCTACTCCAGGTATTTCAGAAACTTCTTTTGGTGCCATTTGAGAGTAACATCCAACTGCTGCAATTATTGCATCTGGATTTGTTCTTCTAGCTCTACTTATTATCTGTCTAGATTTTTTATCTCCCATATTAGTAACTGTACAAGTATTTATTACATACACATCTGAAAATTCATTAAAATCTACAACTTCATATCCTTCTCTAATGAATTTTTCAGCCATAGCTTCTGACTCATACACATTAACTCTACAACCTAATGTAGCAAATGCAACTTTCATTAATCATTTCCTCCTAAATCACTTAGCTCATATTGTATTAACGCTGTTGCAACAAACCCAGCCGTTTCAGTCCTTAATATTCTTTTTCCAAGGGTTACTATATGAGCACCTTTTTCTTTTAGCTTTTCTATTTCTTCTTCTTCAATTCCGCCTTCTGGCCCTACAAATATTCCAACACTTTTTATATCGCTAGCCTTTTCTTCACTTCTGATTTTGTTTATTAAAGTCTTAACACCAAAATTTTCTGCATTTTCGTAAGGAACTATAAATAAATCTAAGTCATTTATTTTTCCTAATACATCTTCAAATTCCAAAGGCTCAATTACTCTTGGAACAATACTTCTTTTACTTTGCTTTGCAGCCTCAAGTGCAATTCTATTTAATCTATCTAATTTTTTAAACTCACCTTTTAATTTAACATCTACTCTATGAGTAATTGTTGGTATAAACTCTGTTATCCCTAATTCTGTACCTTTTTGAACTATCAAATCCATCTTTTGAGACTTTGGAAGCCCTTGAAATAAATAAATTTTAATATCACTTTCATTATTTAAGTCAAGCTTTTCTATTATTTCAAGTAACACCTCTTGTTTACTTACATTTGTAACTTTCGCTAAATATTCTGCTCCCTCACAGTTATTTAATACTACTTTTTCACCTTCTGAAATTCTAAGCACTTTATATATATGCTTTACATCATCACCTATGATTTTAGCTACATCTCCATTAATTAATTCTTTTGGAGTAAAAAATTTATGCATTATTTTATTCTCTCCTAAAAACTATTTTAACTTGGCAACTATACAGTTCCATTCACCATCTCTATTTTTTTCCATAACTTCAAATCCAGTTGCTTCAAGCTTCTCACAAACCATATCAACTCTATCATGTATTATACCTGATGTAATAAATACACCACCATCTTTAAGTACTCTTTTAACATCATCAGTTAATATACAAATTATTTCAGCTAAAATATTTGCAACAACTATATCTGCTTTTCCATCTATAACTTCAACTAAATTTCCATGAAGTATTTCTATATTTTTTAACTTATTATATCCTACATTCTCAATAGAAGACTCTACTGCTACAGGATCCAAATCTACTCCTACAGCTAATTTAGCTCCTAATTTTGCAGCTGCAATCGCTAATATTCCAGAACCACATCCAACATCAAATACAGTACTATCTTCTTTAACATACTTTTCTAATGATTGAATACACATTCTAGTAGTTTCATGTGTACCTGTACCAAAAGCCATTCCTGGATCTAAATCAACTACTAATTCACCATCTTTAGCTTCATATTCTTCCCAAATAGGTTTAACTACTATTTTTTCTCCAACCTTTGTAGGCTTATAATATTGTTTCCATGTATTTGCCCAATCTTCTTCATGCATTTTTTCATGCTCAACCTTAGCTTCACCTAAGTCAAGACCCATTTCTTTAAGCTCTGTTAATCTTTCATTAACATACTCTAAAACATCTTCAATATTATCTTCTTCTGCAAAATAAGCTTTTACAACTGCAACCTTTCCTTTATGTTCTAAAACATTTATATCTGCAAAATCCCAAGTTAATGGTCCTTGTTCTCTTCCTAAAATATCCTCTGGATCTTCTATTGCAACCCCTTTGCAATCTAAGCTATAAAATATTCCTGATATTGGTTCTAATGCCTCACTCTTAGTTATTACTCTAACCTCTATCCATGTTCCATCCATCTATGAATCATCCTTTCAAATCTTTTCTCTTTGACTAATACTATATTTTACACATATGTTTACATAAAGTCTATAGAATTTTATATAGAAAAAGGATAACTATGAATTATTTATTTATTTATAGTTATCCACTATTTATCCTTTTCAAGCAACAATATCTTTATTACTTTTCTTACTTTTTATGAACCTAGCTTTTCTTATCATTTTATCATTAGCCATATTATACGTAATTGCTCCTGTACATACAAATATTATCCCTAACTGTGGTGCATATAATGTACAATCAACAATTCCTTGAATAATTACCATAGCATTTATAGATGCAATTAACGGTAACAACTTATTATGCTGCTTATATAATTTTATCATATCTCTATATAAATTTAGTTTCACATATAAATAAATTCCTAATCCTACTACACCTACACCAACTAAAAAAGCAAGCCATAAATTATGTGGATGAATTAAAAATGAAATAATTTTATTTTGTAAAGTAGGATCATCTTTAAAAATAAAATTTGATCCATGTTCAAATGTTCCAAGCAAACCCCACCCTAAAATTGGTTTTACTAAAAACATCTGAATTGCACCTTTCCATATTCCAACCCTTGAATTAAATGATGTTACAATTTCTCCTATAGGCGTTGTTTTTGCAACTTTATTCTGAACTGTCATAAATAAAATTGCCAATATACTTACTGTTATAGAAATAGCAATTAATCCTTTAAAATCTTTTTTTTCCTTCATCAAGTAATATATAAATATTCCACCTACTAATGCTATAAAAGCACCTGATGATTCCGTTAACATCAATGCTATCACTATTAAAACAATTATAATATTATAAGTTACCCCTTCACTTTTATCCTTTTTTGTACCTTTAAGATAAAATATTATTAAAATTATATTACCAAACCATGCACCTGTCATATTAGGATTTCCAAAGGAACTAAAAATCCTATGTTCTGGCATTCCAACTAATGTAAATGCTATTTTTTCTATAATGCCTCCTATAGCAGCAATAGTGCTCAAATATACCGTTGTTTTTAATACTGTATTAATTCTACTTACTTTAACAAAATAATTCTGAGCAAATATACATAATGCAAAATACAATAAGAAACCAAATGATGCTATAAAAGATAAAATACTTTTATTTACTATTCCACTAACCATAGAATATATAAACAAACAGAACAACCCTATATTCCAATAATTCATTTCTACTTTTATCTTTCCTTTAATCAATAAATTCACAGCAAATACAGCTGGTATAATAGCTGTAAAAGGTGAAAAAACTATCATAATAATATAATATATCATAATTTACCACCAACTCTTATTATTTACAAAAAAAAAAACATATAACTGCATAAGTATACACATAATAAATATTTAATTCAAAACCCCTAGATATCTTTTCAATAAATTTTTCTAATAAATATTAATATATAATTAGTATCTCCATTTAATTATTTTATTTATAAAAAAATACTTTCGTTTACATATACTTAACTGATAATAAAGTTGTTATAAATTAAATACATTTAATTTTTTATTACTTATATATATTTTTCAATTTAATCTTTTTATATACCTAATAGTTACAGTTTTATTTATATTATGGTAAAATTTTATAATAATTATTAAGTTAGGAGGTTATTAATTTGTCACATATAGTTGCTAAAGAAGCCTTTAAATCTTTAGAAGATAGATTAAACAAATTCCCTCAAGGTGTTCCACCCTCTGAAACACTTTATAAAATCTTAAGTGTTTTATATACTGAAGAAGAAGCTGCACTAGTAGCTAAACTTCCAATTAGACCTTTCAATATTTCCATGGCAAGTAAAATTTGGAATGTATCCCTTTCAGAGGCTGAATTTATGCTTGAATCTTTGGCTAGTAAGGCTTTAATTTTAGATACGGAATATAATGGTGAAAGAAAATTTGTAATTCCACCTCCAATGGCAGGTTTTTTCGAATTTGCACTTATGAGAGTCCGTGGTGATATTGATCAAAAATTACTGTCTAAACTCTTTTATCAATATCTCAATGTAGAAGAAGATTTTATTAAAGATTTATTTCTAGGAACAGAAACTAGATTTGGTCGAGTTCTTATATCAGAAGATATTTTACCAGAAACCATAGCTTCAACACCAACTCCTGAAAACTCACTATATATTTTAGATTACGAACGTGCCACCTATTTAATAAAAAATGCAAAACATATTTCTTTAAGCATGTGTTATTGTAGGCATAAAATGCATCACTTAGGTAAAGATTGTAGTAAGCCTATGGACACTTGTTTAACATTTGATTCAACAGCTTATTCATTAATAAAAAATGGTTATGGAAGGAAAATTGATTCATCAGAATGTATAGATATTTTAAATATGTGTTATGAAAATAATTTAGTTCAATGTGGAGAAAATGTTAGAAATGAAATTTGCTTTTTGTGTAATTGTTGTTGCTGTTGTTGCGAAGGTTTAAAGGCTGTAAAAAAATATGGTGCTTTACACCCAATAGCAACTACTAACTTCCTTCCATACGTTAACAATGATGCTTGTATTGGTTGTGGCAAATGTACTAAAATATGTCCAATTGAAGTAATATCATTAAAAAACAAAAAAGCAAGTATTGATGAAAGTATCTGTTTAGGTTGCGGTGTATGTGTTCGAAATTGTCCTACTAAAGCAATAAAACTAAAGACTAGATCACAAAGAATATTAACTCCCGCAAACACTACTCACCGAGTTATTATTCAAGCTATTGAAAAAGGAAATCTTCAAAATTTAATTTTTGATAATCAAGCTTTTGCCAGTCATAGATTTATGGCCTCTGTTTTATCAACTATTTTAAATGCTAATCCAATAAAGCAAGCCCTTGCAAGTAAACAATTTAAGTCTATCTACTTAGATAAATTGATTAGTAAGAAATATAAATAAAAAAACACCTTCACCTCTTTTAATAATTAAAACTTTCTGATTAAACTATTTAATTTTCTTTAACAAAAATACTCAAAGATTTTAGTATTTCACAGCACTAAAACCTTTGAGTATTTTTTATTTGTATTCTGCTATTAAAAACTTAGTTTTTATACCTTGAGCTGTAAACATTTCTTCATGTTCAGTAGTAACATTTCCTTCAAATCCACTAGAATGTAAATCATATGTAATATATTTAATTTCTAAATTTGATTCTTTAAAGTATTCAAGTGATTCTTCAAATAATTCATCATCATCTGTTTTAAACCAAATTTCTGCTCCATGTTTTAAAAACTTCTTATACTTTTCTAGCTGTCTTGTATGTGTTAATCTTCTTTTCTTATGTCTATCCTTTGGCCATGGATTACAGAAGTTTATGTATATTCTTTCTATTATATCTTTTTCATCTAACATTTCATCTATTAATAATATTTCCTGAGACATTAAGGCCACATTATTAATTTCATGTCCTACCTTTTCATAAGCTGCTTCAATATTTCTTTTAGCTAAAACTAAAACTTCATCCTTTATATCAACTGTTATATAATTAATATCTGGATTTTGTGAACCATGAACTGCCATAAATGTTCCTTTTCCACAACCTAACTCCATATAAATTGGGTTATCATTTTTAAAAAACTCTTTCCATCTTCCTTTATATTCACTTGGCTTTTGTATAAAAAAATTACATCCTTCTAATTCTGGTCTTGCCCAAGGCTTTCTTCTCATTCTCATAATTATGTTCACTCCAAATCATTCATTAAGTTCATAGATTAATTATACAGATAATTTCTTTTATTTCAACTAAATTACTTATCACAACTTTATGACATTATATTATTTAAAATAAAAATCCACAATATATCTATTATTAATAGATATATTGTAGATTTTAAACATAATATCTTATCTAATGGCCAAACATTATTAATTAATTTATATATATTTATGTTAAAGTTAAGAATATACTAGCCTCTAGACAATGAATTATAACCTTGATATAAAGCTAAGCACTCATCTCAATATTATAATTCAATTTATAAATTTATACTTAAAATATTGATTAGCAATTATATTTTTCTACTAAAGCTTTAAATTCATCTTCATTGCTATTTATATAATCACCAAATGCTATATTAGCTTCATTTAATTTATTACCTAGCTCACAAATGAACATTGGTATATCTTTTCTAGCTATATCACCATAAGCTTTACCAAGTCTTGTTTCTCCTTCTACACAGTTTCCATTTACATAAATTTCATAAGCTTCTTGTACAACATCATTGATTCTTTTCTTTTTACCAGTGAATCCTATTTCACTAATTTGGTGAACCCCACAAGAGTTTCCACATCCTGAAAAATGTAGTTTAGGTAATAAATCCGTATTAGAAATTTTTTCTTTAACATAAGATAGTACTTCACTTAAAGCAGCTTGGCTTTCAGCTATACCTATTTGACATGTAGGTACCCCTATACATGAAACACTATATTCAAAATCATTTGAACCTCCAATATGTTTAGTTAACTCTAATAACTCTTCTGCTTCTTTTCCATTTAAATTTCTAAAATACACACCTTCAGTCATTGATAGTCTTATTTCTGGATTATCAAATTTACTTAAAGTTTCATATATCGCCTTTAAGTCATTTACTTTAATTTGTCCGCCTACTGGATGTACATATACACTGTATAAACCACATTGCTTTTGTTCTACTAATCTACTATTTGAGATATTAGTTTTTATTCCAGCTTTATTATATTCTGTAGCCTTACAATCAACCTTATAATTACACTCTGATTTTACTTCATCTACATATTTTTTATATTCAGAAATAAAACCTTCTTCCCCTAATTTGTCAACAATATATCTTATACGAGCTTTAGCTTTATTTTCATAATTTCCTTCAGCTTTAAATAATCTAACCATTGCTTCTACATAATTTAAAACTTCAGATGGTTCAATTAATTCAGGATATAATAATGCAACCTTAGGATTTCTTCCAAGACCGCCTCCTAAATACACTCTAAAATAATCTTTTCCATCTTTCCTAACAGCTAAGAAACCTAAATCTTGTATTGTACAATGTGCTGTATCACTTGAACCATTTGAAAAAGATACTTTAAGCTTTCTAGGTAATTTGTAAGTAGTTATTCTTTCCATAAAATATTCACCAGTTGCTAAAGCATATGGAGTAGGATCAAATGCTTCATCCTTATCTACTCCAGACAATGGAGATAACGCAACATTTCTTGGGAAATTCCCACCTGCACCTCTTGTATATATATCATTTTCTAATGCATCATTCATTAAATTACATACATCATCAATTGAAATACCATGATATTGAATAGCTTGACGCGTAGTAAAATGTAATCCTCCTAATTTATATTTATCTGCCCAATCACATATTAATTTAAATTGAGGCATAGTAATTATCCCTGATGGTATTCTAAGTCTAATCATAAATTCTTTTCCACCACGATGAGCATATACACCCATACCGCCTGATTGACCTTTAAAATCCATTACAGATATTTCTCCATTTACAAACTTATGACCGACTTTTCTAAACTCTTCAATTTCCGGTAAAAGCACTTTTTTTATATCTTTCATCTTATCACCTCATAATTATTACTACTCTTTTTTAATATTCCTTATTTGATGAATTAATATTAACAATTTAATTATATTATTAATTACAATACATTTCTATTATTTAACTATTTTATTATTTAATGATTAGCATTATCTTTCTTAATGTTTACCAATTTTTAAGATTTATATCAATTGCTTTTTTTGTATTTTTTTCTTAAAATAAATATAATATGGTATATAAAAGGAGAATAACAATGAATGATAAAAAAATCAAACCTAGATTAGATTCAGAAATATCTACAAAAGAAAAATACAATACATTAAAAGGAAAGAAAAAACTAGAATTTATATTTGATTATTACAAACTTCCTATCTTCGGTACTATAGCCGCAATAATAATCGTATGTTACATAGGATATTCAATGTATACAAAACAAGATACTTATTGCAATTTAACTTATCTTAGTTCTAATATGGATACATCTCAATTAACAGAATTAAAAGATACATTAAATGAAAAGCTTTTAGATGATAATAAAAAAACCTCTATTTTTATTGATTCAATGACTATAGACCCAAATTCTAATTATGGCGATGACCCTACCACTACACAAGCATTTGCTGTTAAACTAGCTGCAAATGAAATTGATTTACTTTTCTTAAATGAAAACTATTTCAATTACTTTACTTCTAACAATATGCTAGCAGATTTAACTACTTTAGATGGATTTAACTCACTAAGCTTTAGTAAAGATGATTTAGTTAGATCTAAAGATTCTGATGGCAATGAGCATATTTATGGATTAAAAGTAGACAAGCTTAATCTTTTAGATAATATCAGCTTTCCAGAGAATACTATATTAACAGTTGCTATTAGCTCTGAAAGAACGGAAGAAGCTATTAAAATATTAAATGAATTTGTAAAATAAAAAAGATGTTGCACATTGCAACATCTTTTTTATTTCTTATTAAATAGATCCTTTAGGCCTTTTTTATGCACTATTTCTCCATCTATACTTTCTCCACAAGCTTCCATGAATGCTTCTAAAGCTTCTTTTTGCTTTGAATTTAAGTTCTTAGGAATATCAACAACTACTTTAACATATTGATCTCCTCTTACTGATGAATGAACCTTAGGAACTCCTTTTCCTTTTAATCTAAACATTGTTCCTGATTGAGTACCTGCTGGAATAGTATATTTAACTTCTCCATCAACCGTAGGAACAGTAATTTCTGCACCTAATGTAGCTCTACCCATTGATATATGAGTTTCAATATATATGTCATTTCCTCTTCTATCAAATTGTTTCGATTTAGCCACATTTATTCTAATATATAAATCTCCTGGAGGCCCATCATTAGAACCATGTTCCCCTTGTCCTCTAAGTGGCATAACATTACCAGTATCTACACCTGCAGGAACATTAATCTTTATTTTTCTAGTCTTTCTAACTTTTCCTCTTCCGCTACAGCTTGAACATGGTGTTTCAACAATTGTTCCTTTACCACCACATCTATCACATGTAGAAGTTGTTACAAAGCTTCCAAGAGGACTTTGTCTTTGCATCCTTACTTGACCGCTTCCATTACAAGTTGGACATGTCTTTGGCGAAGTTCCAGGTTGAGCACCTGTTCCTCTACAAGATTCACAATTTTCATTTCTGTTAATTGTAATTTCTTTTTCAACTCCAAAGATAGCTTCTTCAAATGTTAGATTTAAAGTATATTCTATATCAGAACCTTTCATAGGTCCATTTCTTCTTCTTGAAGAGCCACCGCCTCCACCAAAGAAACTTTCAAATATATCTCCAAAACCTCCCATATCAGAGAAGTCAAATCCACCAAAACCACCTGAACCAAATCCACTTCCATCAAAGTCTGCAGTACCATATTGATCATATCTTGCTTTCTTTTCTGGATCAGAAAGCACTTGATATGCTTCATTTATATCTTTAAATTTTTCTTCTGCTTCCTTATTCCCTTGATTCTTATCAGGATGATATTTAATAGCTAGCTTTCTAAAGGCTTTTTTTATCTCATCATCACTTGCACCTTTTTCAAGTCCAAGCACAGCATAATAGTCTTTATTTGCCATCTATAACGTCACCACCTTATTTATATTTACATTAGTCTATATTATCACTTAAAACTTTTTTCGTAAACACTTTAACTTTTAAAAAGGGAAGACGACTATTGTCTTCCCTATCTAATTATTTATTATTTATTATTTTTCATCTTTAACTTCGAAATCAGCATCTACAACATTGTCATCATGAGCTGGACCTTGGTTAGCATTTGCTCCACCCATGTTGTTTGGATCAAATCCTGCACCTTGAGCTCCTGCTGCACCTTGTGCATCTGCATACATCTTAGATGATATAGCATAGAACTCTTGAGTTAATTCTTCAGTAGCTTTCTTAATAGCTTCTAAATCTTCTCCATCTTTAACAGCTTTTAATGCATCTAATTTAGCTGTAATTTTAGCCTTATCATCAGCAGAAATCTTGTCACCAAGTTCTTCTAATTGCTTTTCAGTTTGATAAACTAATTGGTCTGCATTGTTCTTAGTTTCGATTGATTCTTTTCTCTTCTTATCTTCTTCAGCAAATCTTTCTGCTTCTTTTACTGCCTTTTCTACTTCTTCATCTGAAAGGTTAGTTGATGCAGTAATTGTAATATTTGCTTCCTTACCAGTTCCCTTATCCATAGCAGATACTTTAACAATACCATTAGCATCTATATCAAATGTAACTTCGATTTGAGGAATTCCTCTTGGAGCTGGAGCTATTCCTGATAAAGTAAATCTTCCTAAAGTCTTGTTGTCAGTTGCCATTTGTCTTTCACCTTGAACAACGTGAATTTCAACTGATGTTTGACCATCTGCAGCTGTTGAGAATATTTGACTCTTCTTAGCTGGTATAGTTGTATTTCTTTCAATTAATGGAGTTGCAACTCCTCCTAAAGTTTCAATACCTAATGTTAATGGAGTAACATCTAATAATAATACATCTTTAACTTCACCAGTTAATACACCTGCTTGAATTGCAGCACCCATAGCTACACATTCATCTGGGTTAACTCCCTTTGAAGGTTCTTTTCCTGTAAAGTTCTTAACAGCTTCTTGAACAGCTGGTATTCTTGTTGATCCACCAACTAAGATTACTTTATCAATTTGACCAATTGTTAAACCTGCATCTGATAATGCTTTCTTCATTGGTTCAATTGATCTTTGAACTAAATCATGAGTTAATTCATTGAATTTAGCTCTAGTTAAGTTCATATCAATATGCTTTGGACCTGTAGCATCAGCAGTAATGAATGGTAAGTTGATATTTGTTTGCATTGATGAAGATAATTCAATCTTAGCCTTTTCTGCAGCTTCTTTTAATCTTTGAACTGCACTCTTATCATTTCTTAAGTCAATTCCATATTGTGATTTAAAATCATTTGCTATATAATCAATAATCTTTTGGTCAAAGTCATCTCCACCTAGGTGAGTATCTCCATTTGTAGATAATACTTCGAATACCCCATCACCTAATTCAAGGATAGATACGTCGAATGTACCTCCACCTAAGTCATAAACAAATATCTTTTCGCTGTGATCAGTCTTATCTAATCCGTAAGCTAATGAAGCAGCTGTTGGTTCGTTTATTATTCTTAATACTTCTAATCCTGCTATTCTACCAGCATCTTTAGTCGCTTGTCTTTCAGCATCATTAAAGTAAGCTGGAACTGTGATAACAGCTTGAGATACAGTTTCACCTAAGTATGCTTCTGCATCAGCTTTAATCTTTTGAAGTATCATTGCTGATATTTCTTGTGGTGAGTAAGTTTTATCATCAATTTTAGTTTTATGATCTGTTCCCATTTCTCTCTTTATTGAAATTATTGTGTGTTCTGGGTTTGTAATTGCTTGTCTTTTAGCAATTTGTCCTACTAATCTTTCACCATTAGCTTGGAATGAAACTACTGATGGAGTAGTTCTAGCACCTTCTGAGTTAGTGATAACTACTGGTTCTCCACCTTCCATAACAGCTACACATGAATTTGTTGTACCTAAATCAATACCTATTATTTTTCCCATAATATATTTCCTCCTTGAATTTTACATATCTATATTGTAAATTTACTTAATTACTATTTTGCTACAGTAACCATTGAATATCTGATTACTTTATCGCCTCTCTTATATCCTTTTTGATATACTTGAGCTACATCATTACTTGATAAATTTGCATCTTCAACAACTGAAATTGCTTGATGTAAATTTGGATCAAAACCATTAGTTGTATCAATTTCTTCAACACCTAATTTTTCTAAAGAGTTTAAGAATCCTTTTATTGTCATCTCAACGCCTTTTTTAAGATCTTCTACATTTCCATCTACTGCTAAAGCTCTTTCTAAATTATCAGCTACAGGAAGCATTTCCTTTAATACATCTGTACAAGCATCTGTATATATTCCTTCCTTTTCCTTAGCCGTTCTTTTTCTATAATTGTCATACTCAGCAGTTAATCTAAGTAATCTTTCTTTTAAAGCTTCTACTTCATTAGAAAGTTTTTTATTTTCATCTTTCATTTTTCTTATTAAAGATAAATCATCATTTTCACTATATTCTTCTACGATTTCCTCAGCTTCTGCAGCTTCAGCTTTATCTACATTATCTGTATCTTCTATAACTGGTTCATTTTCAACGATTATATCTTCATCTTTTATATCTTTATTTTCTTCCATCTTTACACCTCTTCTCATTTTAATCAATACTCTTGGTCTTTAAGACTTTTGTTTAACTCTTTTATAACTTGAGCCATTATAGTAACTACCTTTGAATAATTTATTCTTTGTGGACCAATCAGCCCAATACTTCCAATAGGTCTTCCTCCTAAAGAATATTCTGCTGTAATTACTGAACACTCCTTAGCTTCCGGAATATAATTTTCATCACCAATTTTTATTGATATATCTCCACTATTCTCTAATAGTTCTATAACACAATCCTTATTACTTATTAATTGAAGTACTTCCTTTGCCTTTTCAATATCATTATACTCTGGATAATTGAAAAGGTTGGTTGTTCCCTCAACTACCAAATCTGACTTTGAATTATTATTTAAACTATCATATAAAGCTGGAAGCATTGCATTAAATAAATCATCGAATCCTACTAGTTCATTCTTAAGTTCATTAATGACTTCTAAATTTATAGCTTCTATTGTCAAATTCTTAAGCTTTGAATTTAATACCTCATTTATTCTAATAAGTTCTTCATTACTTGGTACATTATTTACTTTAATTCTATGATTTTTAATAACACCACTATCAGTTACTATTACAGCAATTAAATTAGAATCATCTATTCTTATTAATTGTAGTGATCTTATATAACTTCTCTTCATAGAAGGTGTTTGAACTATACAAGTTAAATTTGTTAACTCTGATAATAAAACACAAGCTTCTTTTAATATTGTATCAACTTCATGCATAGCTGAATTAATTAAATATTCTTTAATTCTAAGCTCTTCATCTTTACTAAGCTTTGGTGTTTCCATTAACTTATCAACATATAACCTATATCCCTTACTAGAAGGTATTCTTCCTGCTGATGTATGAGGTTGCTCTAAATAACCCATTTCTTCTAAATCCGCCATTTCATTTCTGATGGTTGCAGATCCTACACCTAAATCATACTTCTTAGCTATTGTTCTTGATCCAACAGGTTCTCCTGTTACTATATAGTCATTAATAATGGCTTGAAGTATTTTAATTTTTCTTTCATCAATAGCCATTTCATCACCCCTATTGTTAGCACTCATTTAACTCGAGTGCTAATGACTACATTATCAATATATTCTTATTTGTTTTTTTTGTCAATTTCATATTTCTTCAAATTTTCAACTATTTTTTTATATAATTTAGTTTTTTCTTGAATATCTCTTTCCATCTCTATAATACTCCTCTTTTCTTAGTGTTTTATTTTTTACTTATCTAATATAAAGTCAGACATTACATAATTAGATACTTCTATTCCTTTTGTAGTTAAAAACATATTATTATTATTTAAAATTAATAAACCATCTTTTATATTCTTCTCAATGGCTTTGCTATATATACTCCCAATATTTGCACCAAATTTTTTCTTAAACTTTACTAAATCTATACCTTTTAACATTCTTAATCCCATGAAAATAAATTCCTCAATTTCATCTTCTATAGAATTAATATGTTCTTCTACAACAACATTCTCATTTTGCTTTATTTTTTTTATATACTTACTAATACTACTTTCATTTACTTTTCTTATTCCATTTATATATGAACTACTTGCACATCCAACTCCAATATAATCTTCTAAAGACCAATAAACCTTATTATGTTCACATTCCATTCCATTTAATGCATAATTAGAAATTTCATATTGATGGTATCCATTTTCTTTTAATATATTCTTAGTTAATTTATCCATAATTCTTTCTTCATCTTCTGCTGGAAGATTCAACTTATTATTTTCATACATTTTATAAAAAGCTGTTCCCTCTTCTATTATTAAACTATACGCTGAAATATGTTCTGGCTTTAACTTACATATTTGATTTAATGTATCTTTCCATAATTCTATCGTTAAATTTGGCAATCCATACATTAAATCCACATTAATATTATTAAATCCAATTTCTCTAGCAAGATTATAGTTTTCTAAAAATTCACTAAATGTATGAATACGACCAATTTGTTTAAGTAATTTATCATTACATGATTGTAATCCAAAACTTATTCTATTTACTCCGTTTTCTTTCATTACCAACAATTTTTCTTTTGATAATGTTCCTGGATTGCATTCCATTGAATACTCAATATTATCCTTAAATTTTAATTTATTTATAGCTTTTAATAATTTCTTTAATTCTTCAGTTTCTAAATGAGATGGTGTTCCTCCGCCAATAAAAATAGTTTTAATTACATAATCCGAGCATTTTTCATCTATTTCCTTAATTAATGCATTTACATACTCCTCTCTATATTGTTCTTTTCCTGCAAATGTAGGGAAATCACAATAAAAACACCTTTGCTTACAAAATGGTATATGTACATATAAACTAATTTCTTTCATTATTTCATCCTCCAAGTTATTTAATTTCAAGTGACAAGTAGCAAGTTATATTTAAAACTCATTATAAAGTTTCTAAAATATATTTATTATTTTATACTAATCTTATTTTTTCAAAAATTCTTACTTCCTGATTATTAACTCATACTTATTATTTAACAAAAAAGACATTGCAACTGCAATGTCTTTTCCTTTATTAATCTACTTTAAGAACAGCCATGAATGCTTCTTGTGGTACTTCTACAGATCCCACTTGTCTCATTCTCTTCTTACCTTCTTTTTGCTTTTCAAGAAGCTTCTTCTTTCTTGAAATATCTCCACCATAACATTTAGCAAGTACGTCTTTTCTCATAGCTTTAACTGTTTCTCTAGCTATTACTTTAGATCCTACTGCTGCTTGAATTGGAACCTCAAACATTTGTCTTGGAATAATTTCCTTAAGTTTTTCTGCAATTCCTCTTCCTTTATGATAAGCTCTTTCTTTTGGAACTATCATTGATAAAGCATCAACTATATCTCCATTTAATAATATATCAAGCTTAACAAGCTCTGTTTTTGTATATCCTTTGAATTCGTAGTCAAATGAAGCATAACCTCTTGTTCTTGATTTTAATGTATCAAAGAAATCATATACTATTTCATTTAATGGCATATCATAGTTAATACAAACTCTTGTAGTTTCTAGATATTCCATATCTATGAACGTTCCTCTTCTCTCTTGACATAAATCCATTATTGCTCCAACGTAATCAGTTGGTGAAATAATAGATGCTTTAACAACTGGCTCTTCCATATAATCAATTTCTGTTGGTTCTGGTAAGTTTGTTGGATTAGTTAAGTCTAAAACTTCTCCATCTGTTTTAGTTACCTTATAAACAACGGAAGGAGCTGTTGTTATAATATCTAAATTAAACTCTCTTTCAATTCTTTCTTGAATTATTTCCATATGAAGTAATCCTAAGAATCCACATCTAAAACCAAATCCTAAAGCTATAGATGTTTCTGGTTCAAAATCTAAAGCTGCATCATTAATTTGTAATTTTTCTAATGCTTCTTTTAACTCATCATATTTAGCACCATCAACTGGATAAATACCTGAATAAACCATAGGTATAGCCTTTTTATATCCTGGCAATGGCTCTGCTGTAGGTCTATCTGCCTCAGTTATAGTATCACCAACTCTAGCATCAGCAACATTTTTAATAGATGCTGTTATATATCCAACATCTCCAGCTCTAAGTTCACTAATTGGTAAGAACTTTGGAGTAAATACTCCTACTTCAGTTACATCATAAATCTTATTAGTTGCCATAAGCTTTATTTTTGTTCCTGGTTTTACAACACCATCTTTAATTCTTACATAACAAACTACACCTTTATAGCTATCATAATAAGAGTCAAATATTAATGCTTTTAATGGAGCTTCTTCATCTCCTGAAGGTGCTGGTACCTTTTCTACTATTGTTTCTAAAACTTGCTCAACATTTAATCCAGTTTTTGCTGATATCATAGGTGCATCTTCTGCTTCTATCCCTATAACATCTTCAATTTCTTGCTTAACTTCATCAGGTCTAGCTGATGCTAAGTCAACCTTATTTATTACTGGTGCAATTTCTAAATCATTATCTAATGCTAAATAGCAGTTTGCTAATGTTTGTGCTTGAATTCCTTGTGTTGCATCTACTACTAACACTGCACCTTCACAAGCAGCTAAACTTCTTGAAACCTCATATGTAAAGTCTACGTGTCCTGGTGTATCAATTAAGTTTAATATATATTCTTCGCCATCAGCACGTCTATAAATAAGTCTTGCTGCTTGAGACTTAATTGTAATACCCCTTTCCTTTTCGATTTCCATATTATCAAGAACTTGTTCTTCCATTTCTCTTTGAGTAAGAGTCCCTGTAATTTCTAATAATCTATCCGCTAGGGTTGACTTACCGTGGTCTATATGTGCTACTATTGAAAAGTTTCTAATCTTTGATTGTCTATTACTTTGCATATATCTTAACTGCTATAAAATTAGCAGCTTCTTCACCCCCATATTGTTAAATCAAGCTAAATTATAACATAGAGTATAGAGTAAGTGTCAAGGATAATAGCATTGAAATGATATTATCCTTCATTACTACACACTAATTACTATTATTTTTTATAAATTCATCTACACTTTTATCAAATTCGCTCTTATTATTATCTTCATTTTTTATATTTTCATTTTTAGTTTTTGTAATTTTAATTATTTTATCCTTTAAACTTGAACAAGTATTACTAATATAACTTCCTAAAGTCTTTATTGAATTAATAAGAAAATTATTATTAGTTAAATTAATTGACTTATCATACACCTTAACTGTAGCAAGGCCATCATTTTTTTCACCAACATAAATTTTCACAGGACTCTTATCCATTATAAACTCTTGAAAGTCTTCACCAAATTCCGTACTAACAACTTTAAAGTTATCATCAGTAGTTCCTAATGGTGATAATGATTCAGTATTTACAATATTTATTTTAACAAATCCTATTATCAATAAAATAACCGCTACTAATGGTACAAAATATTTTTTTATCAATTTAAACATAAAAAGCACCCCCTAGTACTTAGCTATAAGGATGCTCAATTTTATTTTTTTTATTCAACTATTTACTATTTATTTAAATACTCTGCAATAACTCTAGCTAGATATTTTGCACTCAATTTAGCTTCTTGTGCAGTATTAAGATCAGTTCCAAATTCTGTTAATATACATGCCGGACTCAATTTTTGATTAAATGTGTTAGAGCCATGATTATATTCATATAATCCCGTACCATCTTTTCCATCTCCCATTAATCCTGGGAAAAGTTCTTCAGAAATAGAAATCATTCCATTTACTGCTTCCATCATTTGTGAATAATTAGGTGAATTTTTTGATGTAACAAATAATAATCTTGCTAAACTTTGATCATTTATTACTGTTGTTGTTGCTTCTTTACTAGGTCCACTATTTCTATGCAAATCTATAATTAACTTTAAATTAGGAAATTGATTTATATAACTTTGAACTGTAGGTTCTGATCTATAATATGACTGATCATATGGACTAGTATCATGTATAGTCTTATCATGAATAACTGAAATACCATATCCCTCCTGCAACTCTTGTGCTAATACATCACCTACTCCTACAACACTAAAATCTTCTTGTTCTGTATCTGATCCTGCTTCAGCATATCCCTCATGCGTATGGGTATGATAAATTAATATTTCTACATTTGATGCATCTAATGTCTTTTTTAGAGAAGGATTATATGCCTCACTTGTTTTTTCTAATTCAGCTTTCTCCTCTTCAGTAACTCTAGCTATACTTTCTTCTTTCATCACATATGGTTCAAAGAAACTAAAAGTAGATTTAGCCTTGGCCCCCGAATCACCAGTATGGTTAGATATTTCTTTAAAAAATGAAACTTCACTTCCAACTATTCCATATGTAGATATATTATTAAGACCTAACGCTTCTACTATAACTCTTTTTAAACTTACTTTATTTTCCCTATATGCTGTACTATCATATATTTGTGTTTCAACAACTGGCATTGAATAATTAAGTAACTGCACATATGCTAGTCCACCACGCTCACTATAACTATTTACAACCTTTACTGCTCTTATTGCAAATATAATCATAAGAACTAACAATATTATATATCCTATACTAATATGCTTTTTCTTTTTAGCCTTTTTATTACCATTAACCCACTGCATTGTAAATCCCTCCTCACCCTATATATATGGTGGGATTTACATAATTATTAATAATTTTATAAACAAATTGGTTTTATTAGTTAAGAGTTAATAGTTATAAGTTAGTAGTTTAGATACAAACTACCAACTTATAACTTCTAACTAAAAAAGTATTTTTCACTTTTTTCATTAGTTCATGAATTTATTTATCTCTTCCATATCCATATTGGGTTGAATTGCGATATTTATTCCATTAGCTATTATTTTAGCTAATGACTCTATTACTGTATCAACCTCCTTTGGAGTAACCATTAAATCCCCAAATGATGGATTTAATATTTCTCTTATAAGCATATTTTTCTCATTTCTATCTACACTTTTTAGCATATTATAAAACTCTTTTCCTTTTTGTGATTTATTTATTAAGTCATCTAATAATAAATCCATAGTATCATTTGCTATTGTTGCAGCATCAACTACTGTAGGCACACCTACAGCTAAAACTTTCACTCCTAAACTTTGCTCATTAATTTGCATTCTATGATTTCCTACACCAGCTCCTGGTGATATTCCTGTATCTCCTATTTGTATTGTTCTATTCACTCTTTCAAGTTTTCTTGAACCTAATGCATCTACACATATAACTAAATCTGGCTTTATTCTTTCTACTAATGATTTAATTATTTCTCCGGTTTCAATTCCTGTTATTCCAAGCACACCTGGAGCAATAGCGCATACTGGTCTTACTGAATCATCAATAGCATCTGGCATTACTTGTTTTAAATGTCGTGTTACCATTATTTTTTCTGCAACTTTTGGTCCTAATGCATCCGGAGTAACATTCCAGTTTCCTAGTCCAACCACTAATGCTAACTTATCTTCAGAAATATCTACAAGCTTTTTCATTACCCTTCCTACAATTAATGATAATTCATCCATTGATTCGCCATCATATGGTGTGAATTCTGGGAAATCTATTGTAATATAATGTCCTTTTGGCTTACCAAGTTCCTTTCCTGCTTCATCACTTTCTATGGTTACTGTAGTAATTTTAACCTCCCCTTCCATTTCTTCATCTACTTTTACTCCATCAAGCTCTCTTTTATTTTCTTCTGTATATGCCTGTTTTGCTTCAATTGCAAGGTCTGTTCTTACATTTATCATAACGTTCCTCCTAAAATTTCTTAGTCATCAAATTTATTTTCCCAAATAAGTTTTAATTTCATACTTGAACTTAAAAACTTTAGGTGTTATAATATGATTTGTTGAAAATGAACTCGTACGCAGATTTCCCCAAAAAACTGCAGAGGCCCTATAAAATATCAAGGGGGTGAATTGAATGGCAAACATTAAATCAGCAAAGAAAAGAATTAAAGTTACTGAAAAGAAAACTTTACAAAACAGAATGATTAAATCAGCATTAAAAACTGCTATAAAGAAGTTTGAAGCTGCTGTTGCTGCTAATAACGTTGAAGAAGCTAAAGCTTTATTCGTTAAAGCTGCTAAGTCTTTAGACATGGCTGCTCAAAAAGGTACTGTTCATAAGAACATGGCTGCTAGAAAGAAATCAAGATTAGCTGCAAAGTTAAACGCTATGGCGTAATAAAATAAGAAGCCGGTGAGTTATCACCGGCTATTATTTTACACTTTTTTTATTATGAAAATTTAAAATTTTATTTGACCATAAATGTTTTAAATAACATAAGTTCCATTTCCATTTGCTTATCTGTTGTTGATGATTTTAATTTTGTTTCAGTATTAACACATACTTTAATGAGTTCACTTAACTGTTTTATACTAAACTTAGATGCTTGATTCATTAATTTTTCACATACAAATTGAGGTAATCTATATTTAGACATAAAGAAATCTAACCTTTTACCTCTTCCTAAATATACTTTTATTTCATATAATCTTTTAAAATGATTCCCTATAGATGAAATAATTAGCATATGCTGATCTGCTTTAAATAGTAGTTCATCTAATAAATCTATTGCCTTTTCAACTCTTCTTATAGAAATATATTCAACTAAATCAAAAATATCATCTTCACTTTTATTTTGTATTAATTTATCTATATCTTCCTTAGTTATTTCTCTCCCAATTGCATAACAATCTAATTTATCTACTTCCCTTTTAATAATATCAAAATTATTTTGAACCTTATCAGCAAAATATCTTAATTGAATTTTACCTATGCTTCTTCCCTTTTCTTTAAATAAATCTTCAACTTTTTTATAATATTTATCTTTTTTTAGTTTATCACAATGAACAACTTTAACATATTTATCTAAAGTAGATAGCTTTTTATTTTTTTTAGGAGTATCTCTCTTATCATTAAATAAATAATACATAATTAGTACTGTATGCTTTGGTAAGTCCTTTATGTATTTTAAAAGTTCTGTATATGTTTTTGCTCCATCTTTATCCGGTTTATCCTTTAGAAAATTAGCTCTATATACTAATACAACCTTTTTTTCTCCAAAGAAAGGCAATGTCTCACAAGCATTTTCTATTTCATCAAAAGTAGTTGTTAAACCATCTAATTTTATAAAATTTAAATCTAAAAAATCTTTATCAACAACCTTCTTAATTATTGGATCAATACTTGATTTAATTAATTCCTCATCTAACCCACAAAATATATATCCATTTTCAATATTATTTTTTTTAAGTTCTCCTTCTAGAACATCTATATTAATCAATGTTTAATGCCACTCCTCACTAATTGTTAATAACCTCATCATTAAATAACGTTATTTCATTTATATCACCTTTTCTAAAATCTATTATATCATAATCATTATTATTTTTTTCATAATTCACAAATAGCAAATATTCATTTTTATCTGTAGTTAAAATGTAATTTTCACCTTTTTTAGTTAAAGTTATTTTATTATCTATTTTAATCTTATTTAAGTCATTTAATATACTATTTGTAAGACATACAGCTTTTAATTTTTCTTCATCAACCTTTTCCTTGGTTTGAATCAAAACCCGCTCCCCTCTATAACTTATTAAAAGTGCTCCATCATTATAATATTTTATTTTAAGAAAAGGACTATATATTAATAAAAATGTATATATTCCTATAATTAAAGGATAATATAAAAACACTTTAAATCCTTTTCTATAAAAATAATATGTTACTAGTATCCCTACATAAAAATAAGCAATAGTATAATGTAAATAAACTAAGCCAAAAGAAAAACTATCAAGTTTATACATAATAACATCTATGTATTTAATTATATAATGACAAATATACAAACTAAAATTAAATAAAATAGGAATATACTCAAAGAATACAAGACAATTTCCAAAGACAACTAATATATTAATAAATGGAACAACTATGATATTACCAATTATAAAATTTAAGGATATTTCATTAAAATACAATAAAATTATAGGAAAGGTTAGTATTTGAGCACTAATTGAAATTGCAATTGTACTTCTGAATAAATTAGGTAGCCTATAAAGCTTTTTATTTAATTTTTTACTAAATAATATTATTCCTAGTGTTGCTAAAAAAGATAATATAAATCCTAAATTATAAATATCATATGGCTTTATAAGTATAATTATTATACCTGCAAGCGACAAGGCTGCTAGAGGGCTATAATTACGTTTAACAACCATTCCAAGGTTTAATATCAATATCATTATATAAGCTCTTACAGCCGAAGCTGGTGCCCCTGTAAATAGCACATAAGCAAATGCTATAACCAAACTTAATTTAACTCCAAATATTCTTTTTAAAATACTATATACTAATGCTAAATGTAATCCTGATATTGAAATAGCATGAGATATACCTAAATTTTTCATTAAACTCTTATGATCCTCATCTAATTCACTTTTATATCCAAATGATACTGAAGTAATCAACGCTGCTTTTCTTCTACCTAGCTTTTCACTTATTTTATTAAATAATTCTTCTCTTCTTTTATAAAACTTAGAAATAATATCATCTTTCTCTATGTAATATTCTTCTATTTTATAATCTCCTACTATTCCTTTTACAATATTTATATCCTTGCTAAACTCCCCTCTTGCAATTAATTTATCACCAACATTAATTTCTTGATTAATATTATATAAATTTACTATACGCCCGTTAATTTCTCCTTTAGCATAATAATAATTACTAATATTAGTTATCCTAATAGCCTCTATATCCTTAGGAATATAAGAATAAAACCATATGTTATTATTTAAAGCTACAACAAAAAATAGAAAGATTAATATGGTTATCTTTATACCCTTAAAATATAATATAAAGGCAAAAAAACTACATACATAAAAAACTCCCATCAACTTATTCTTGCTATATGCTTCATATGAAATAGACGATAATATAAATGTAATAAAAATATATACTAACGGATTGCTTAAATCCTTATATTTATTGATATTCATTTGAGCAACACCTCATTAAATAAGCATTACCAAATTTCCATTATATAAATCACAAACACAAAAAAAAGACTTTACTTACTTGTAAAGCCTATAATAATTTATAATATTATTTTTTATTAATTACAGAAATTTAATAGCTATAGGTAAATATACAAAGAACCCTATAGTAAATATAATATGGATTTTCTTATATAATTTATAGTTATTTTTCATCATAACTCCAGTTATTCCAATTACAATCATAATAACTGCAAAACCAATATACTTTATAAATCCTTCTTGTCCAATTCTTAAAATAAATTCAGCTATCATAGCCAAAACTGATATACTTCCTAAAACTATATGTGTTTTTACGCATATACTCTTTTTTACCTTAAATAATTTTAATATATAATAAATTAATAATGATAAGCAAAAAAACATAGATGATATTCTTTCCATTGTTACAACTTCCTACTTTCTCTTTTATAAGTTTATATTCTACTAAGCCATTTCCCCTTTTGAAGCTTCCATATCTTTCTTTTCTTCTGGAGAAATTGTCCTAACCTTAAATGTAAAATAATATAATTTAATTATTATTAATACAATAATAGTTATTCTCATAGGTAATACATCCACTAAAATTAAAGGAAAAGCTAACATAAAATTGACAAAGCTTAATAATACAACCTTTTGCTTTAGTGTCATAGCCCTTTCTTTAACGAAACTCTCTAGATGCTTCTTATAAATATTAGAATTTGTAAACCAAGTATGAAATCTCTCAGATCCCCTTGCAAAACAAAATGATGTTACTAATAAAAATGGTGTTGTTGGTAATATAGGCAATATTACACCTATAAGACCTATTCCAAGTGCTAAAAATCCTAAAGTTATATAAAAATACTTCTTTGCCTTATTCATGTTTACTCCCCTTTAAATTATTAATTTTATATTTCCTAATCTTTATACTTTGATAATACCCATTACTTATTTAATGCATGTCTAATAAGTTCTAGAGGATTATAAATAATAAGTCTTGGTCCCGAAAACTTCATTACTTCTTTAACTTTTTCCTTCATGTCCTTTTTATAGCAATGAATAGGACATCTTGAGCAAGTTGATTTGTTTTCTCCAAACTTACAAAAACTTAATCTTTTATGGGCATACTCTAATAACTCTGCACATTCCTCACAAAGCTCACCTTTTTTATTCCCATGCTTCTTTTGACAATATATATCTATCATTAGCTTTATTGTCTTTTTTTCCCTATCAATTTTTCCCATATAAATTTTCTCCCAATCTATTAATGATAATCATTATCATATAGCTTTCTAATAAAAGGCTGTATTTGTTAAAATGAACCTTTGCCCAATTTCTTAAGTATGTTCATATTACATAGCAATACAGCCTTCCATTTAAATTAGCTTACTACTAACTTGCTATTTTCAAGCTTATAAGTCTTATTACAAACAGCAGTTGTTGATTTTCTATGTGAAATAAGTACTATTGTCTTATCTTCACAGTTTTCTTTTATTGACTTTAATATTTCACCTTCATTTAATGTATCTAAATTACTTGTAGGTTCATCTAGTATTAAAACATCTCCATTACTTAAAAATGCTCTTGCTAATCCAATTCTTTGTTTTTCCCCTGAAGAAAGATTTCCTCCAAGTTCCCCAACTTTTGTATCATATCCCTTAGGTAAAGTTTCAATAAAGTCATGTATAGAAGCCATTTTAGCTGCCTTTATAACTTCTTCCTTTGAAGCTTTTGGATTTCCTATCTTTATATTGTCTAATATAGATTCATTAAATAAATATGTTTCTTGACTTACTAAAGTTTGACTATTTCTAAGTGATGTTGTATTAACCTCTTTAATGTTCTTATTATCAAGATTAATTTTTCCGTCATTAACATCCCAGAATCTCATCATAAGTTTAACAAATGTACTCTTACCTATTCCACTTTCACCAATAAGTGCAATTTTATCACCTTTTTTAATATCAACTGATGCAGTATCAAAAATCTTTTCTTTTCTATTAGGATAAGAGAATGTTACATTATCATACGCTATTGATTCACCTTTTATTTCATGTCCATCTGCTACTTCTTCTACATGTGGTTCCTCATCAATTAAATCAAATAATCTTTCTGCACAAGCAAAAGTTTGAAGTAATGTATTTGAAAGGTTACTTAATGCAACTACCGGACCAAATGATGATGCTATTATTACTATTCCAACAAGCATCCATGTAAATGATATATTTCCAACTGAATATTGTGCAAATCCAACACCAACAAAAGTTAATATTGCAATCATTATAGTTAAATCTGTAATGGCTCTTATTATACCTTCATGTTCTTTAATTTTATCAAGGCTTTCATTTATTCTATGTGATTTTGAATTAATTTCATTTAATCTTTCATCACCAGATTTAAATAGTAAAACTTCCTTTAATCCTCTTAAAGAATCAAGTATATAATTATTACATTCACCAAACATATTTCTATATCTAACTCCAGCTTCTTTACCTAAGCTTGAAGAAGCATATGGTATTACAAATCCAACAGTTAAGAAGAATATAACTGATAATATTCCAAACCATGGATTTATAACATATAGTATTATTGAAATGATACTGTTTGTTATTATTGCAATTGATATTGGAGCTATAGTATGAGCATAGAAAACTTCTAAAAGCTCTATATCAGAAGTAATTAATGATATAAGATTTCCTTTTTCCTGACCTTCTAACTTTGCAGGTGCTAATTTTCTAAGCTTAGCAAATATTTTATCTCTTAATATATAAAGTATTTTAAATGCAATATAATGTCCTGATAACTGTTCACCATACCTTAAAAATCCTCTTAAAACTGCACTTACAGCCATAACTACCATGGCTCCTGTAAAGCTTATAAATGTAATATCACCTATAAAAGCCCCTATAGCTAGTGCACCAAAGCTTGCTATTGCTATTGCAGCTAAGAAACCAACAACCCCCATACTTATAGTTATTGCCATAATTGGAGCTAATGGTTTTAATTCAACAATTAATCTCTTCATTATTTGGAAGCCTGATCTTCTTTTCATATTAGCAAACCTCCCTTATCATTTCTAATTCATTTTGTTTATTAACCATCTCATAGTAGCATGATTCATTTTTCATTAACTCATCATGAGTTCCATTTTCAACTAAAATCCCTTTATTCATAACATAAATATTTTTAGCTTCTGTTACGTTAGCTAACCTATGCGAAATTACTAATATAGTTTTATCCTTAGAAAGCTCATAAATTGCTTCCCAAATACTTTCTTCACTTTCAACATCTATATTAGAAGTTGCTTCATCAAATATAATCATTGGTCTATCAGCTAAAATAACCCTTGCTAGTGCTAATCTTTGCTTTTGTCCGCCAGATAATGCACTACCAGCTTGACCTACATCAGTTAATAATCCATCTTTTAATCCTTTTACAAAATCATATAATCTTGCAGTCTTTAATGCATTATTAATTTCCTCTTCAGAGGCATCCTTTTTAGCCATTAATAAATTGTCTAAAATAGTTCCATTAAAAATGTAACTGTTAGTAGAAACTAATGCTATATTTCCATAAATATTATCTAATGATATTTTTTCTATATTTGTATCATTAATATCAATTTCTCCCTTAGTTACTTTATGATTATTTAAAATAAGTGAAGCAATTGTACTCTTACCAGAACCACTTTCACCTACTATTGCAACTAATCCACCTGGTGTAATATCCATATTAATATTTTTTAATACTTCTCTTTCACCATCATAACTAAAATCAACATTTTTTAGACTAACTCTAACTTCATCTAATTTAATATTTTCATTTGTTTCAACATCTTTTTGTCTTTCTTCTGCATCTAAAATACCAAACATTCTATCACTTGCTGCCATACCATTCATAGCTATATGGAAGTATGAACCCAATAATCTAAGTGGTATAAAGAATTCAGATGAAAGTAAAATTATTATAAGTAAGCTACCTACTGGAATTTGTCCATTTTTAAATTGAATTAATGCAACTATAGTTCCTGCAGCAGCTCCACCAAATGCTACTAAATCCATTATTGTAATAGAATTAAGTTGCATACTTAAAACTTTCATTGTTATTTTTCTAAATTTTTCTGCTTCTACATTCATTTTTTCATGACGTTCTTCATCAATATTAAATACTTTTAACGTAGTTAACCCTTGAAGATTTTCTAAGAATGTTCCACCTAAATCTGAATAAGATTTCCAATAATCTTTTAATATTCTCTTAGCAATTTTCATTATTGCAATAATCGATACAGGAATAAGTGGTACACAAAGTATAAATACTAGTGCTGCTTTAAATGATATAAAACTCATAAATACAAATAATGTTACAGGAACTAAAAGAGCGTAGAAAAATTGAGATAAGTATTTTCCAAAATATATTTCAAGTTGCTCAATTCCTTCAACAGATACTTGAACTACTGCCGATGTACTTTCAACTGAAGTATAACCTGTTCCTAGTTTTAATAATTTTTTATAAATAAGTTCTCTTAACGTTACTCTAGCATTTGCTGATGCAGCATTTGAAAATTTAGCATATAAAATATTACAAGAATATCTTAGACTTAATAAAATTGCTATTATTACAATTGCAGCTAATAATGAAATTGGTCCCCAAACATTAAATTCCATCATTGCCCCTAAAATATTATTACCATCAACGTTTAATCTTTGTCCAATATAAATCTTATTAATAAATTGCCCTATTAATATTATGGTAATAATATTACATAAAACTGAAATCCAATTTACTAATATAGTTAAAGCTATATACTTTTTTGACTCTTTACAAAGGTTTATCAACCTTTTATTAATCATCATAATATCATTTCCTCCTTTGAATACTCAAATCATTTGAAATATTATTTCAAATGATTTCTATTATCACTTAAAACACTATAACCCAATTGATAATTATTTTCAATACTTTTTTTACAAAAAATAAAAATTCCTCTATATATAACTATTAATTATAACTAGAGGAATCTCATATACACAATTATCATATTTATCTCTTTTAATTTAATACTATTTGCTTTATTAGTGATTCTACTGCATTAATTGTACTTTTATGATTTCTTATAACCATAATATTTTTCTTATCAGCCTCTCTCTTTGCTGTTAACACAAGTTTATGTGATACAACATCAGTTAATAATATTACAGCATCTGGCATTCCTATTTTATCTTTTAATCCAGTTTCCATTTGAGTAAAAACTTTCGCTTTACAATTATATTTCTTACATACCTTAATATATTCTTTGCTCATTTTATCATGACCACCAACAATAACTACACTCATATTTTTCTCCTTTTTCTTTTATATATTAATACTTTCCAACTCGTTAAATAAATTCTTTATGCTGTAAGCAACCTTATAGGATGAATCCCCATTTAATATATAACTTACTGTATGTTCCTTCACTTTGTCATATTTATGAAAAGTTTTCTTTGCTTCATGTAAATCATTATATACAAGCCAGTAACCGCAAGTTAAACATTTCTTTTCTTTACAATTCATAAAGTCCTTAACATCATTCAAAGGAAATCCTAAAAATACACCTAATTCATGTGGACAATTAAACTGTTTGTATCTTTCTTTTAATTTTAATAAATGATCATTAATATCACCTTCATTACAATATCCTAGCTGTAATAAAAATTCTTTATTCTCTTTTTTTAATACGTAATTTTCTAATTTTTTTTCATTATATATTAATATAATTAATGCATTATCACATTCTCTTAAATTTATATATTGAATATCAATCTTCTTTAAAAAGCTTATTCCATACTTTATCCATTTATCATATAGGTTGTCATTATCTTTTTTTATAGTAATAGTTGCTGATGGTTTTACTCCTGAAATTACCAGAGAGGCATTGTAAATTAAAAATTTTTCAATGCACTCTCTATCCTCCATTTTAGAAAGACTTTTATAAAATTCTACTTGTTTCAAATCTTATACTATACCTTTGCTATTTTAAGACCAAAATTTATGCACTCAGGAGATTCATCTTCTGGTTCATAATTAATAATTAAACCATCATCAATTAATGTACAACCTAAAGACTCCATTCTCTCTTGCCAATCTCTCATCCATTGGCCATCACCCCATCCATACGATCCAAATAAAGCAACCTTTTTACCAGAAATCTTAGAAGATATTCCTTCAATAAAAGGTTCAAATTCACCTTCTTCTAAAACTTCATCTCCCATAGCAGGGCATCCTAATATAACAACATCTTCATTATCAAAAATATCTAATCCAGCTGCAGAAACATTAACTACTTCTGCATCTTTTCCTCCGCTCACTATCCCTTTAGCAATTAAATTTGCCATTTTTTCTGTGTTTCCTGTACCTGAATAATAAACTATCTTCATTTCCTCTCCCCCTAAATAATATTGATATTCATTCTCAATTAATTATTATATTATATTATTACCAGTTCTTTGTCAATATATATCTCTAAAATACTTCATAAAAAAAGATGATATTAAAATTAATATCATCTTTATTTCTCTTATTTTAGTACAAAAGATTGGCAATCTGTACATTCAACTACTGTTGGATTTGCTTCGTGAGTACCAACAGTTATTGAATTTAATGTACAATAATTTTCTGAACAATCATGATGTTTACATTGTTGTACACTACATTTAATACTTGGATTCTTAGCCATAACATTCACCTCCTCATCTTCATTACCCTATTATTTTTACCTTATAATTTAATATTATTCTTGATAATAATTATCAACAATTTTACTGCTTAAATTATTATATAATATGTATAATTTAACTTATTTTTTTGTTTTAGGATTAAATATAAGAGCCATTAAGTATCCAAAAAAGATTGATGCAGTAATACCTCCAGCTGCACCCTTAATTCCACCTGTAAATGCCCCAAGCAATCCATCTTCTTTGACTCCCTTTATTGCGGCATCAGCTAGTGAATTACCAAAGCTCGGTAATGGAATTGTAGCTCCAGCACCTCCAATTTCAATTAACTTATCATAAATACCAAATCCCCCAAGAATAGCTCCTAATGTTACAAAAATAACTAATATTCTTGCAGGAGTTAGTTTTGTTGTATCCATTAATATTTGAGCAACAACACATATCAATCCACCAACAATAAATGCACTAACATAGTCCATTGTAAATTCCCTCCAATTTCTTATTAAAATTCAATAGCAACTGCATGCGCTATTCCCGGAATAGACTCACCTTGAAGAGATGATGTAGTACTCATTAATGCGCCAGTTGAAACTAATAATACACTTTTAATTTCTCTTCTCATTAATTTTTTATATAAATATCCACAGGTAACAACTGCAGAACAGCCACATCCACTTCCGCCTGAATCAGTCTTTTGTCTTTCATCATCAAAAATCATATCTCCACAATCAATATAATTATCCTTAACATCATAACCATATTCTGCAAGTAGCTTAGTAGTAATTTCCTTTCCTACCTTTCCTAAATCTCCTGTTGCAATAATATCATAGTCTTTAGGTGTTCTACCTGTATCCTTAAAGTGATTATATATAGTATCTACAGCTGCCGGTGCCATAGCTGCACCCATATTATTAGCATCCTTTATTCCATAATCTTTTACTAGTCCTGTTGTAACATAAGTAACTCTAGGATAATCCCCACTTCTTCCTAATACCATAGCTCCAGAACCAGTAACTGTCCATTGGCATGTTGGGCATCTTTGACAACCATATTCTAATGGAAATCTAAATTGTCTTTCAGCTGCACTAAAGTGTGAAGATGTTGAAGCAACAATATAACTTCCAAATCCCCCGTCTAAAAATAAAGATGCCATACTTAATGATTCTGACATTGTAGAACATGCTCCATATAATCCTATAAATGGAATATTAAGTTCTCTAGCTGCAAAACTTGATGATGTTATTTGATTTAACAAATCACCTGCAAATAAATAATCTATTTTTTCTTCTGTTAAATTAGCTGCGCTTATAGCACCCTTTATTGCTGTATACATCATTTCAGATTCAGCTTTTTCAAAACTATCTTTACCTAATGTATCATCACTAATTATTTCATGAAAATAATCTTTTAAAGGTCCATCACCTTCTTTCGGACCTACTATGGAATAAGTTGAAATAATTTTAGGTGGATTTTCTAATTTTATTGTTTGCTTTCCAACCTTTTTATCTTTAACAGCCATAATTTTACATACCTCCTTATTGAACAATTCCTAATAAACCAAGAACATAATAAACAAGTCCAATAATTACTGATGTTCCTATACCATAGACAAGAACTGGACCTGCAATTGTAAACATCTTTGCTGCAACTCCAAAAACAAATCCTTCTTTCTTAAATTCTATTGCTGGAGAAACTACTGCATTTGAGAACCCTGTAATTGGCACTACTGTTCCGGCTCCTGCAAAAGATGCAATTTTATCATATACTCCAAATCCAGTTAACAATGCTCCTATAAATATCATTATTATTGGTAGCCATTGCTTTGCAGCCTCTTCTTCTACTCCAAATTTCAATAGCATATTTAAAATAAATTGTCCTATGGTACAAATAATACCACCAACAATAAATGCCAAAATAATATTTTTAAAATACTTTGGTTTAGGAGCCATCTCCTTAGAAATTGTTTGAAATTCTTGTAATATTTTTTCTTCTTTTTGTGCTCTTTTACTCATAAGAATATCTCCTTGTATATTTTATTGAATATGTATAGTATTCCTCCAAAGCAAAATTAAATTACAAAAAAAATAATCTATATTAAATAATAATTTATTTAATATAGATTATTTTATATTTTAATTACTTTTGTATTATTCTTTTTCATTTGTTCATCCTTCATCTAATTGTTTTCTCATTTCTTGAAGTACTTTCTTTTCAATTCTCGAAACTTGTACCTGACTTATACCTAACATTTTTGCTACCTGTATTTGTGTCTTATCCTTAAAATATCTAAGTACTATTATTTGTCTTGATTTTGTATCTAAATTTCTTAAAGCTTCTTTTAAAGCAATTTTTTCAGTAATATTTTTATCTTCAACTGCATTTTCACTTAGCTTATCAATTAACAGCACCGGAGAACCATCATCTTGATGAATTACTTCATAAAGATATTGCATACTTGCAGAAGATTCTAATGCAAATAGTATTTCTTCCTTATTCATTTTAGAGAATTCAGCTAATTCCTCAATTGTCGGATCCCTATTTAATTTTTTAGTTAAAGCTTCTTTATCAAAATGAAGTTTTTTAGCTAAACTTTTTACATTTCTACTAACTTTTATTATTCCATCATCTCTAATAAATCTCTTTATTTCACCAATTATCATAGGAACAGCATAAGTTGAAAATTTAACATTATATTTATCATCAAAGTTTTTTATAGCCTTAACAAGTCCCATGCATCCAATTTGATAAATATCCTCATATTCATATCCTCTATTCATAAATTTTTTACTTATAGAAGTTACTAAAGGCAAATTAGCTTCTATGAGCTTGTTCATGGCATTTGTATCACCTGCTTTAGCCAAAGGTAATAGCTGTGAATTTTCCTCATAGCTTACTCTTTCTTTTTTTACTTCACCCTTTTCCATAAATCTCCCCTAACATGTTAACTAAATTTTTTTGTCATTGTAATTTTAGTTCCTTTTCCCCTTTCACTTTCAACCTCTAAAGTATCCATAAAACTTTCCATTACTGTAAATCCCATTCCTGATCTTTCAAGGTCTGGTCTTGAAGTATAAAGGGGTTCCCTTGCCTGATCAATATTATCTATTCCTTTTCCATAATCTTTTACTGTAATTGTTACTTCTTTTCCACAAATTGTAGATTCTATTTTAATTATACCCTTTTTATCATTTTCATAACCATGAATAATAGAATTAGTTACAGCCTCTGATACTGCAGTCTTAACATCTGCTATTTCTTCTATAGTTGGATCTAATTGAGAAACAAAAGCTGATACAGCAACTCTGGCAAAACCTTCATTTTGAGACCTACTTTCAAATTCTATACATACTCTATTTTCTTCCATATTTTTAATCCCTCCATTAAATACTCTCAAGTGCTTCATCTACATTATTATAAACAGTTATTATTTTATAAAGTCCTGAAAGTGTAAATACCTTATCAACCCTTTTATTTACATTGGTTATACATACTTTTCCATCCCTATTTTGTACCTTCTTAAGTCTTCCTATAACAACACCAATTCCTGAACTATCCATAAAGGTAACTTCTTTAAAATCCATAATAACCTTTTTTATATTGTCTCTTTCTATTCTATCATCTATCTTAACTCTAACTTCTTCAGCACTATGATGATCTAATTCACCAACAAGTGTAACTACTAATTTATCATTAATTTTATTAAATTTCAAAAACATAAAAATTAACTCTAAAGATAAATATTTAGAGCTTATACCTCCTATCTTTTCCTTCTTTTTCCATAATTTTAACATAATATTTGTTTTGTAGTCAATGATTTTTTACCTTTTTATGGATATCACTATTTAAAAGTTATATCTTCAAGTTAATATTCCTACTAAATAATAAAGTCGGCATAAGCCGACTTTATTATTACACTACTTGATATCTTCCTTTTCCTTATCCTTATATTTATCAATTTCTGTTTGTAAATTAACATAAAAATCATCAATACCTTCACTATCAGATAAAAGAAGCGTTTCTATTGCATCATTTAAATTATTCATAGTGTAAATATGGAACTTACCATTAATAATTGCCTCTTCTACCTCTGCTTTTAATATTAATTCGTCTTTATTAGCTTCTGGAATCAATACCCCCTTACCTTCAAAGGTGTCTAAAATACTGCAAACTTTAAAAAATCCTTCAATTTTTTCATTTACTCCGCCAATAGGTTGAACATCACCAAATTGATTAATTGATCCTGTAACAGCAATATTTTGTTTGATTCCTTTTTTACTTAAAGCTGATAATATACAAATAATCTCTGCAACAGATGCACTATCTCCCTCTACCATTCCATAAGTTTGTTCAAAACTCAAATGAAAATCTACAGGGATATTTTCATAAGGATTTAAAAGATTTGTCAATAATCCTTTTAATATGCTTATTGATTTCTCATGAATCTTACCACTTAAATTACTTTCTTTTTGTATATCGAATATCCTTCCCATACCTTTATAAGCAACACAAGTAATTCTCATTGGCTTCCCAAATGTACAATATCCATTATCTAAAACTGCTAATCCATTAATAGCACCAACTTTTCGTCCCTTAACTTCTATAACAATTTTATCATCTTCATACATACTCATAAATTCTTCTTCGATTAATTCCTGTTCATAAGCAACTGCAAGTATATCATCTTTTAATATTTCCATTCTCTTTTCTTCTCTAGCGTTATTATTTGATAAAACCAATAATTTATCAATATCATCTTCTTCTGCAAGAATTCTCTTTCTGCTACTACTCTTCCTACATAGATACTTCAAAAGTTCGTTCATACCTTCATCACTAATATTAAACAACTCATTCTTTCTAATCTTTTTATCTATTATTTTTTTTATTCCAGCAATTGAATCTTCATTAACTTTAACTACTGGAGAAAATTCAGCTCTTAAAGGAAATAACTTTTTAAAGTCTTCATCTGAATTGTACAAAAGATCGTAAGTTTCATAATCACCAATTAAAATTACTTTTACTTTAACTGGAATTGATTGTGGCTTTAATCCATTAATATTAATAAAATCTAAATAACTCTTATTTGTATCAAAAGAAACCTTATTTGAAATTAGTATTTTCTTTAAATAATAATAACTTAAGTTATTAACAGCTAATGAATTTAACCTTATAATAAGACATCCACCATTTGCCTTTAATATAGATCCTGCACTAATCAATGAAATATTTGTTGTATACATTCCATTATGATTTTCATACTCTATTAATCCAATTAAATTATTTAAATTAGGGTCTTCTTCATAAATAACTGGTGGTGAAGTGTTATTAGTATTATCTACAATAACTCTTACATCATATTTATTCAAAATTTCATATATTTCATTTTCATCATCTTCTATACTCATTGTATAACAATCAATTAAATCTTCTTCAATACATGTAAATAGTCTTTCTAGATATTCATATGAATCATCATCAGTTATAAATTCTAAAAGAGCTTCATCCTTTTCTTCTTCCATTTGAGTAGATAAAAACTTAGAATATATCTTTTTTAATTTTTTAATAGATTTTACTTCAATATCCTTAAGTTCTTCTAAAATAGTCTCTGCCTTTCTTTTTAATGTACCTGCTTTAGTAACTATAACATTTTTATTTTCTGTTTCTAAATTATCATATTCCTTTTCACTCATGGCTTCATCACCACTTAGTGGTATAAATGCAAATCCTTTAGTTGTTGCTTTTACTTCAAAACCTTCTGCCTTTGCCATTTTAGTTAATTCATCTAAATAATTATTTCTTCTATTTTGTATATCTTCAACTAAATAATCCTTTTCATCATTGCTAGAATCACCATAAAAGTCATCTACAACTTCTAAATAAGAATTTTTAATTTCATCAACTGTTTCCTTTAATTTATTCCCTTTACCATTTGCAACAAATATTGCTTCTGGCTTATTTACATCTTCTAATGTAACATAACATATATCTCTAGGTGCTTCTAAATCCTTATACGTATTTTCAATAAAAGACGTTAAATCCTTTAATTTATCTTTTGAAAAGGTATCTATTAAATAAAGATTGTATCCCTCTTTATCTATAGTGATTGCCCTTTCTATTTTTTTATACGCTTCATCAAACTCTTTAATGCCTTTTGTATTTTCTTCAAGTTTGCTTTCTGTTAATGGTATATTGAATTTTATTTCTGATGGAGCTAACTCTCTTTTCATAACCCTCCCACTAAGGTCATAAACTATTAATTTAAATAGTTTTGCCTTCCTTAGAATGATATATATTATATTAATATTCTTATATAATTAATTTAAGCAATAAAATTTAATTTTTTTGATATATTTTTAAATATAATAAAAAGGAAGCAAATATATGCTTCCTTTTTATTAATTTTATATTAATAATTTGAATTTGATTTTGTTCCTTCACATATAGCAATTGAAGCTGATGCCCCTATTCTTGTAGCACCATTTTCAATCATTGCTAAAGCATCTTCTCTGCTTCTAACTCCACCTGATGCTTTAACACCCATATCAGGGCCAACAGTTTCTCTCATAAGCTTAATATCTGCTGCTGTTGCTCCCCCTGTTGAGAATCCAGTAGATGTCTTAACAAAATCAGCTCCAGCTTCTTTTGATAATTGACAAGCAATAACCTTTTCCTCATCAGTTAAAAGGCAAGTTTCTATTATTACCTTAGTAAGTGCCTTTCCTTTAGCAGCTTCAACAACTGCCTTAATATCATTTTTAACGTATTCTAAATCTCTTTCCTTTAATTTTCCTACGTTTATAACCATATCTACTTCTGTAGCACCTTTTTCAATAACATCTTTTGTTTCAAAGGCTTTAACTTCTGTAGTAGTTGCCCCTAAAGGAAAACCTATTACAGTACAAACTTCAACGTCAGTTCCTTCTAAAGCAGTTGCTGCAACAGGAACCATTGATGGATTTATACAAACTGAAGCAAAATTATACTCAACTGCCTCTTTACAAAGTTTTAAAACTTCCTTTTCAGTTGCTTCCGCTTTTAATATTGTGTGGTCAATCATTCTAGCTATTTGTGCCTTATCCATTATAATACCTCCATTTATTTGAAATTTTTCTTAAGTAGCCCCTATCTATTATAATTGATGTACTACAGATTGGAAAGTTTTTTCTAAAATCGTATATATTATTTAAAATTTTTTAATCAAATAGTATACATTAATTTTAAAATAACTTTAATTGTTCAACAGTTTCTTCCTTTACTCCAGATACTGTTACTCCAATTAATCTAATCCCATCTTCAAAAACTTCATCATTTACTATTTCTTGTGCTACGTTATATATAGTATTTAAATCATTTGTATAATAATTTAGACTTCTGCTTCTCGTATGACTTTCGAAATTACTTGTTTTATATTTAACTGTTATAGTCTTAATAAATACATTTCTTCTTTTCAATTCTTCACTTAATTCTAAACAAAATGCTTTTACATAATATAAAATATCCTCTTTATCTTCTGTGTCAAATTTTAATGTATTTTCTCTGCCATATGATTTTCTATCACGATTTACTTTAACTTCTCTATTATCAATTCCTCTTATTCTTTCATATATATCAATTCCATATTTTCCAAAATACTCAATAAAAAATTCTTTTGGTAATTCGTATAAATCATCTACTTTAAACATTCCCATATTATTTAATTTTTTTACTGACTTTTCTCCTAAACCATAAATTTTAGACACAGGTAATGGCCTTAAAATATCTGGTATCATCTCTTTTGTAATAATCTTTATTCCATTTGGTTTATTCCAATCAGAAGCTAACTTTGCTAAAAATTTGTTATATGATATTCCTATTGATAAAGTTAATCCTACTTCTTGAAAAACTCTTCTTTTAATATATTTTGCTGCTTCTAATCCATCATCAAATTTACTTTCACTTAAATCTAAAAATGCTTCATCAATTGAAAGTGGTTCAACAAGTGGCGTAATTTCTTTAAATATATTAAATATTTTATTTGATATTTCTTTATATCTATAATATCTTACTTTAAGGTATATCCCATTAGGACATAACTTTTGAGCAATGAAAATTGGCATTGCTGATCTAACTCCATATTTTCTTGCTTCGTAAGAACAAGTTGAAACAACTCCTCTTTCACTTACACCACCAACTATTACTGGCTTACCTTTTAACTTTGGATTATCCGCTTGTTCAACAGCTGCAAAAAAGGCATCCATATCTACATGTAAAATTATTTTATCCATTTTTCTCCTAGTATAGCACTTCTTCAAAAATTCCTTTATTCTTACTATTAATAAATGAAAGTATCCCTTGAGCTAAAAGTTCATCAATATATCTTCTTTTACTTGACATTGAACAAAAAGATACGATAACTATAGCAATAATAGTTCTAAATCCTTTATCTATATAATATTCATATTCTCCCTCTTCATCACATAAATATTCTATAACCCCTTCAACAATATCTACATTTCGTCTTGGATTATAATTCGATAAAACTCCTATTAATGGTAAAAATTGATTTGCTATTTTAATATTTCTTTTTTGAAGCTGAAGTATAAATTCCATACTTCTATACATCTCACCTGATGATCCATTTAATATAATTGCATTTGCTAATCCTTGTATTCCATTTTTAGATCTAATATTTGAATCTGAAATATGATTAAATATATTTTCAATGAAATCATCAACAGTATCTGCTTGAATATCATTTATAACCCATAATGTACAAAGTAAATAATCATCTTCACTAGTTATATTAGAATATTTTTCTTTTAATATAATAAATAACTCTTTAATTTTTGATATTATATACCTTTTATCCTTTAACTGTGCGTATTTACTAATAGTAAATGCTGTTAAAGCTAAGTATGATCCTGAAAGGAATCCTTCTTCCTCTAAAATTTCCATTGTATCATACATATCTTGAATAAGCTGTTCTTGTTTTTCATTATCAACTGTAGCTATTAATAATGAAAGTATATTTAAAGTATCCCCTCTAAAAGGTGATATTCTTGGCGTATTTAATTTTATATCTTTTCTTATTTCTTTAACTCTCTCTACTAGTATTTCTTTTTCATAATGTGAAAAAACTAAAGATGCAAAATGATTTATTATGTCTCCATCATTTCTTAGTTCTTCCTTAGCTAATCTGTAATTATCAACTGTAATTTGAATTCTGTCAACCAGAAACTTGTCCATTTATTTCCCTCTCCCCATAAACTTTGAATGTATTTAAGTTACTGCATTAAAAGCAATATCTTTCAATACACCTTTTCTTAATTTTTATACTAAATTTTAAGTCTACTTCTTTATTATACTATGAATTTGTGTCATTTTAACAACAATTTATATGTTATTTTATAGGAAATATTTTTACTTATTCCCATTATTCTAGTTGAGCTTTTTGTCATTTTTTGTTAAGATAATTATTAAGGTTAATTTTTAACTTTGTTAATATAAGGGGGCAAAACAATGAATACTATAGTAACAAAATTTGGTGGAAGTTCCTTAGCGGATTCTATCCATTTTAAAAAGGTAAAAAACATAATTGAAGGTAATTCAGAAAGAAAATATGTGGTTCCTTCAGCACCTGGAAAAAGATTTTCTAAAGATTTTAAGGTAACTGATTTACTTTATCTATGCCATGCTCATGTTAATTCAGGCATATCCTTAGATGATGTATTTAAATTAATTTCTGAAAGATACCATTCAATTGTCAACGAATTAGATTTAAATTTTGATTTAAATTCTCACCTAGAAATTATAAAAAAGGATATAGAAAATGGGGCTTCTGTAGACTATGCTGCAAGTAGAGGTGAGTATTTAAATGGTTTAATCCTTGCTAATTATTTAGGAATTGATTTTATAGATGCTAAGGATGTTATCAAATTTAATAAATATGGTTCATTAAATATGGAAGAAACTTATTCTTTACTTAAAGATAAGCTTTCAATCCATGAAAGAGCTGTTATTCCTGGATTTTATGGTTCAGATGAACATGGTGATATAGTTACTTTCTCAAGAGGTGGATCTGATGTAACTGGTGCATTAGTTGCTGCTAGCATTAATGCTAAACTTTATGAAAATTGGACAGATGTTTCTGGATTTTTAATGGCTGATCCTAGAATAGTTAATAATCCTAAAAAAATTAAGACCATTACATATGGCGAACTTAGAGAATTATCATACATGGGAGCCTCTGTTCTTCATGAGGAAGCTGTATTTCCTGTAAGAACTTCTGGTATTCCAATTAATATAAGAAATACTAACGAACCTGAAAATGAAGGTACATTAATCGTTAGTAATGAAACTAAGCATGAAAACACTATTACTGGAGTTGCTGGAAAGCAAAACTTTACAGTTTTATCTATTGAAAAATCTATGATGAATAGTGAGTTAGGATTCTGCAGAAAAATCCTTACTATCTTAGAACAAAATGGAGTTTCTTTCGAAAATATGCCTTCTGGAATAGATACTGTAAGTGTAGTAATTTCTGATTCTAACTTAAAGAATAAAACTGAAATTATTGTTGAAGAAATCAAAAGGGCATGTAATCCCGATTCTGTAGTTGTTTATCCTAACATGGCATTAATAGCTACTGTTGGTACAGGCATGGCTTATACTAAGGGAGTCGCTTCTAAAATATTTACTGCACTTGCTGAAGCTGATGTTAATATTAGAATGATAGATCAAGGCTCAAGTGAAATCAATGTTCTAGTTGGAATTGAAAATGAGGACTTTGAAAAAGGAATTAATGCTATTTATAAAGCATTTAATTAGTTAATAATTTTGAGTTAATAATTATAAAAAGGAAAAGATAGATTTGTGTAAGGGAAAGTAGATAGATTTGTGTAAAAAACAAATCTATCTACTCTTTTTTTGTATGATTAGTTGGTAGATTTGTTATCACTGTTCTAATATACCAACTATTTTGCCTTTTCCCACTCTTTCCATGTTTCTGGAGCATTTCCTACAGTTGCTTCCTTACCATTCCTAACTATAGGAGTTACATACAGTGTTGGATTTTTTAATAGCATATCCTCTCTTGTTTCTGCTCCTCTTATTTTATCCATATTTAATTTTTTATAGTCTTTTGAATTTTTATTTATTAAATTTTCAAGTCCTACTGCTTTTTTAACACTTTGAAGCTCACCTTTACTTAAAGCCTTTTCTTTCAAATCTATAAATTGATATGGAATTCTTCTTTCTTTAAAAAATCTTTCTGCTTTCTTAGTATCATTACATTTTTTTGTTCCAAATATTTGTATATTCATTTATTTACCCTTTCTTGTATAAAATAATAAATATTATATCATATAAAATTATTCTATTTTATAAATAATAAAAAAACACACGCTATTTAGATAAATCTAAACAACGTGTGCATTTTATTTAAAATTAGTCATACTAACCAAGATAATTCTATTTAAAGAATTTCTTATTTAGCGTGCTCTTCAACAGCAACTGCAACTGCAACTGTCATACCAACCATTGGGTTGTTACCAGCACCGATTAATCCCATCATTTCTACGTGAGCAGGAACTGATGAAGAACCAGCGAATTGAGCATCTGAGTGCATTCTTCCCATTGTATCAGTCATACCATAAGAAGCTGGACCAGCTGCCATGTTATCTGGGTGAAGAGTTCTACCAGTACCACCACCTGATGCAACTGAGAAGTACTTCTTACCTAATTCGATACATTCTTTCTTGTATGTTCCAGCAACTGGGTGTTGGAATCTTGTAGGGTTAGTTGAGTTACCAGTGATTGATACGTCAACTCCTTCGTGATGCATTATAGCAACACCTTCTCTAACGTCGTTTGAACCGTAGCAGTTAACCTTAGCTCTTGGTCCGTTAGAGTAAGCTTTTGAATTAACAACTTCTAATTTACCAGTGAAGAAGTCAAATTTAGTTTCAACATAAGTGAATCCATTGATTCTTGAAATTATCTTAGCAGCATCTTTTCCAAGACCGTTTAAGATAACTCTTAATGGTTCTTTTCTTACTTTGTTAGCTTTTTCAGCTATTTTGATAGCACCTTCAGCAGCAGCGAAAGATTCGTGTCCTGCTAAGAATGCGAAACATTTAGTTTCTTCTCTTAAAAGCATAGCCCCTAAGTTTCCGTGTCCTAAACCAACTTTTCTATCGTCAGCAACTGAACCTGGGATACAGAAAGCTTGTAACCCTTCTCCGATAGCTTCAGCAGCGTCAGCAGCCTTTGTGCAACCCTTCTTTATAGCGATTGCAGCACCTAAAACGTATGCCCAAGCAGCATTTTCGAATGCGATTGGTTGAGTTTCTTTAACGATTTTATATGGATCTATTCCATACTCATCACATACAGCTTTAGCATCTTCTAATGTTTTCATTCCATATTTTTCTAAAACTGGAGTGATTTGTCCTATTCTTCTTTCATAACTTTCAAATAATGCCATGTCAAAATTCCTCCTTACAAATTATTCGTGTCTTGGATCGATTAATTTAACAGCGTCAGCAACTCTTCCGTATTGACCTGCAGCCTTTTCTAATGCTTCATTAGCATCCATTCCCTTACCGATCATTTCCATCATTTTTCCTAGGTGAACGAACTTATAACCGATGATTTCATTATCTTCATCTAATGCGATTTTAGTAATGTATCCTTCAGCCATTTCTAAGTATCTTGGACCTTTTTCTAAAGTTCCGTAAGTTGTACCTACTTGAGATCTTAATCCCTTACCTAAGTCTTCTAAACCAGCTCCGATTGGTAATCCACCTTCAGAGAAAGCAGTTTGAGATCTTCCGTATACGATTTGTAAGAATAATTCTCTCATTGCTGTATTTATAGCATCACAAACTAAATCTGTGTTTAAAGCTTCTAATATAGTTCTTCCTGGTAATATTTCTGAAGCCATAGCAGCTGAGTGAGTCATTCCTGAACATCCAACTGTTTCAACTAATGCTTCTTGGATAACTCCACCTTTAACGTTTAAAGTTAATTTACAAGCTCCTTGTTGAGGTGCACACCAACCTATTCCGTGAGTTAACCCTGAAATATCTGATATTTGTGTAGCTTGTACCCATTTTCCTTCAACTGGAATTGGAGCACATGCATGATTAGCGCCTTTAGCAACAACGCACATTTCTTCAACTTCTTTTGAATACATCATTATATTTATTCCTCCCTAATTAATATTAGTTATAGCTTGTCTTAAATATATGTAAATATCTAGACCGTACCTAACTGGGTCAAGATTTATCCCACAGGGGCATAAATCTATCCTACTTCTATATAATAACAGATGAATCAATCTGTAACAATATTAAAATTAGATTTTTTTATCATATTACTAATTTTTATTATTATTTTTTGAAAATATTGACTTTTAAAAACCTTTTAAAAATGAAATTGATAATTATTCTCATTTATATTGATATGTATTTATCTATTTTGATATACTAAAAAACAAAGGTATTGATAATGATTTTCATTTGTTGTAAATTCTTGATTTATCTATTTAATCTAAATTATTTGTTAAATGAATAAATAAAATAAATTTTATATAAAATGACTTCATTATATGAGTACACTTATTTCCATATTTAAAGGAGGTTTTTCGAATGAAAAATGTTGTAGAGATAATTAATGTTGTTGCAAGACAAATTCTTGATTCAAGATGCTTCCCTACTGTAGAAGTAGAAGTTATTTTAGAAGATGGAACTGTAGGAAGAGCAGCCGTACCATCTGGAGCTTCTACTGGTATATATGAAGCAGTTGAATTAAGAGATGGTAATAAAGATTGCTTTATGGGTAAAGGTGTTCAAACTGCTGTTAAAAATGTAAATGAAGTAATAGCAAAAGAACTTATTGGATTTAATGTTTTTGATCAAACAGCAATAGACAAAAAATTAATTGAATTAGATGGAACACATAACAAAGGTAATTTAGGTGCTAATGCTATTTTAGGAGTTTCTTTAGCTGTAGCTCAAGCTGCTTCTAATTTCTTAGGACTTCCTTTATACCAATATGTTGGTGGTGTAAATGCAAAAGTTTTACCTGTACCAATGATGAATATAATCAATGGTGGCTCTCATGCTGACAACTCTGTTGATTTACAAGAATTTATGGTTATGCCTGTAGGCTTTGATTCTTTTGATAAAGCTATCCAAGCTTGTGCTGAAGTTTATCATTCATTAAAGAAAACTTTAAATGATAAAAACTACTCAACAGGTGTTGGCGATGAAGGTGGATTTGCTCCAAACTTAAAATCTAATGAAGAAGCTATTGAAGTTATATTAGAAGCTATAACTAAAGCTGGATATGAACCTGGTAAGGAAATGTTTATAGCCATAGACGCTGCCTCTTCTGAATACTACAAAGACGGTAAATATGTTTTAGAACATGAAGGAAAAACACTAACAGCTTCTGAAATGGTTGACTTCTTAGAAGAATGGGTTAATAAATATCCTATAATCTCAATTGAAGATGGTATGGCCGAAGAAGATTGGGAAGGTTGGAAATTACTTACTGATAGACTTGGCGATAAAGTTCAATTAGTTGGAGATGATCTATTTGTTACTAATACTTCAAGATTAGAAGATGGTATTCAAAGAGGGGTTGGTAACTCAATATTAATTAAGTTAAACCAAATTGGTACTTTAACTGAAACATTAAATGCAATCGAAATGGCTAACAGAGCTGGATATACTGCTGTTATCTCTCATAGATCAGGTGAAACTGAAGATACTACTATAGCAGATTTAGTTGTAGCTGTAAATGCTGGCCAAATTAAGACTGGTGCACCTGCAAGATCTGAAAGAGTTGCAAAATACAATCAGCTTATTAGAATTTCTGAAGAATTGGGTGATGTTGCTGAATATAGAGGAAGAAAAGCCTTTTTTAATATAAAGTAGCTAAATAATTTTCCTATAAAATTTTAACTCTCGAAACAAATTTTCTATCCACGTTATGTACTTAGGATGATACACTTTAGTGTCATCCTTTTACTATTTGTTTATTTTTTCTTATCCTAATGCTACATCTAATATCATCATAGTTATAAATCCTAATATCAAACCTATAGTTGTTAACGCTTTATTTTCAATAGATGCTTCTGGCAATAATTCGGAACCTACAACTGAAACCATAGCTCCGGCTGAAAAAGCTAAGAAAAATGGCAACATGCTTCTAACACCAACAGCTGCCATAGCCCCTAAGAACCCTGCTATTGGTTCAACTATCCCTGATGCTTGTCCATAAAAGAAGCTTTTTGTTCTAGATAACCCTTCTCTTCTTAAAGGTAAAGATACTGCTGCTCCCTCGGGAAAATTTTGAAGTCCTATACCTAAAGCTAAACTTATAGCTGCTCCTATTGTTGCTGATGGTATCCCTGCTGCTACTCCACCAAAAGCTACTCCAACTGCTAATCCTTCTGGTATGTTATGAAGAGTTACTGCAACTACTAATAAAATACTCTTCTTATACTTTTTCACTATTGAGTCTCTTGCTATTTCATCACTTTCAGTTATTACTCCATAAGAATATTTATCCATCATTTTATCAGCAAGTATTATAAAAATACCGCCAGCAAAAAATCCAATTGATGGTAATATAATCTGACTATATCCAAGTTCAGAGCACAGTTCTATCGCTGGATTTAATAATGACCAAAAACTTGCTGCTACCATAACACCTGCCCCAAATCCAAGCATACAATTTAATATTTTTTTATCAACAGTCTTAAAGAAAAATACTAAACATGCCCCAAGCGCTGTTATCGCCCATGTAAATATCGTAGCAACTAAACCTTGTATAACTGGACTTAAGCCCATAAACCATTCCATACCTTTGTATCCCTTTCATTATTCGTATTTTTATCATCATATAAGCAATATATGATAAAATACTACAACACGTTCCAAATACTATTAAATTATTCATTTATTAAATCTTCTTATGTCAAAACCGTTTTCCACTTTTTTCAATCAAAATATATTGACATTTCCACTTCTCCATGGTAATATTATGTATATATTAATTAGGTCGGCATGGCGGAACTGGCAGACGCACATGACTCAAAATCATGCGGTTTTACCGTGAGGGTTCGATTCCCTCTGCCGGCACCAATTATATATCTAACAAAGTTAAAAGCCTTGATATTTTTACTATATCAAGGCTTTAACTTTATACTTTAAATATATAGGTAATTCTCTACAATATAATTCTAATTACCTTTTCTCTTTGCTGGTACAAAAAGTTTAGAAATGTCTACACCCTCATGCTCAAGTAACTTTATTTTTTTATCAATACCTCCAGCATATCCAGTAAGATTCCCATTTGTACCCATGACTCTATGACACGGAATAATAATAGATATTGGATTATGTCCTACAGCACCACCAACTGCTTGACTTGACATACTTTTTTTATTCATTTTAAATGCTACCTTTTTTGCTATTTCACCATAAGTAATAGTTTCTCCGTAGGGAATCTCACATAAAATATCCCAAACCAACTTGCGAAACTCTCCTCCATTTGGAGCTAACTGTAATTCACTAATCTTCGGTTTTTCTCCTGCAAAATATCTATCTAACCATTCCTTTGTTACTATAAATATATTTAAATCATTATTTTCAATGAGATTTTCCGATACAGTACTACCAAAATACTTTTGCCCTTCTAGCCATAATCCAATTAAATTTTCTCCATCACTAGCTATTGTTATTGCTCCTAATGGTGATGAATAACGTGTTGAATAATACATATTTAACCTCCCTATTATATTTCTCTCCCTACACTTTTACTTTGCTATTCAAATAAAATCTGATAGAATATATAAAATATATTAAAACTATAAGATGAAAACTTAAGGAGAAATACTATGTTTAAAAACTTTAAAGAAAAAAGTCCAATAATTAAAATTACACAAATTATTTTATTTATTACTACAGCATTATACTTATTAGAATCAATTTTTTTAGCTGGATTATTCACTAATATTATGTTAGCTGCTCTTAATCTTTTAGTTAGTGCTATTTGCATAATTATATCACTTATAAAAAAAGAATATAAACTAACTATTATAGATTTAGTTCTTGCTATAATTACTATTGTAATATTTATGTATTTAACATCTTTATAATAAGTTTACCCCTACTTTATTATTAATAACAGTAGGGGTATTTATATTATTAATTAATATCCGCTTTAAATACTATTCCTGCTTTTTTTCTTGCAGTAGTTTGAACTTCACTTACAATCAAACTATGTTCTAACATTTTATAGCACATATCTAAATCATGGTTTTTAATAGCATTTATAAATTCTATAAATTCACTAACCATACGATTATCATACTTATTTTCATTAATCAAAGTAGTATTTCCATCATTCATTATAATCTTAAAATTCCCACAAACATTAACTGGAGTATCCATGTATATACATCCATTACTTCCTTGAATGTTATTTGCAATTGGCGCTTTACAATCTTTAGCTCCAACACAACCACACTTAAACTTCTCATAATCTAAAATTAAAATTCCTGATGTATCTATTTTCCTTTCTATATTAGGATAATACTCAACATTTTTAGGTTTACCAAATAATCCAACTACATAATGAATATTATAAATATTTAAATCCATTAATGCTCCACCAGAAAATTCAGGATCAAAAGCTGGTAATATAGTACCTTCCTTAAAGCTATTATATCTACTTGAATATTGTGAGTAATTACATTGAACTATTTTTATATCACCTAATGTGGGAAGTAATTCTTTTACCTTTAAGTAATTAGGTAAATATTCTGTTGTAATTGCTTCAAAAAGAAATAACTTCTTTTCTCTTGCTAAATCATTTAATATTTTAGCTTCCTTATAATTTGATGTTATTGGTTTTTCAACTATAACATTTTTATTATATTCTAAAGCTTTCTTTGAAAATTCAAAATGAAGATTATTTGGTAATGCTATATACACTGTATCTACATCACTTTTAAGTAATTCTTCATAATCATAAAAAACTTCTTTAATATTATGTTTACTTTTTAACTTATTTAATTTTTCCTCACTACCTCTTCTACCATAAATAGCGCTTAATTCTACTTCGTTTAAATATGGCATTATCTCTAAAAAATCCTTTACTATCATTCCTGAACCGATAATAGCTAATTTCATATCTTCTCTTCTCCTTTATATCTTTTACTCATACAAAATATTAATTAATTATAACATAAAATAAGCTATTAAAAATTTACTTTAATTCTTTTCTCAAGTTAACATTTAATCTTTAAATTACTTTAATATCAATTTAATTATTTTTCTAATTTATTTCTTGAAGAAAAATAACTTCATTTTTATTTGTAATGGACTCTATAAAATCATAATGACATACTTCTCTTGATATCTTAAGCCCAAGTAAAATCCCTATTAAATCATTAGATGATACATTGTTATTACTTATTTCTATATCACTAATTTTTACATTTTTACTTTGTATATCTTGTAATAATCTTGATGCTGCTGTAGTTGAGTTCACTAAGATATACAATGTTATATTTCTTGAATTTCTATTAATTTTTTTATCAATATTAGCAAGAGCAACTGTAACTGCAGAAATAAATAAACATCCTATAATTGCTCCTGAATAAAATCCTGCCCCAATAGCTAGTCCCATACATGCACATGCCCAAAGTCCTGCTGCTGTTGTTAACCCTCTTACTTTATTCTTTCCAGTAACTATAATAGTACCAGCTCCTAAAAAACCAATTCCACTTATTACTTGTGCTCCAAGTCTAGTTGGATCAGTATATCCATTATATATTTTACACATATAAATATTAGTTATCATTGCAAGAGTTGCTCCAATAGATACTAGTATATGAGTCCTAAGTCCTGCTGGTCTTCTTTCTCTCTCTCTTCCATACCCAATTATCCCTCCAAAGATCACAGCCATTGTAAGTCTAAGAATTATAGAAACCAAGTTCAAGTCCTCTAAATATAAAGCTATATCTTTTATCACATTAAAACACCTCCCCTTATATATTATTAAGTTAAGAGCAGGTTATTAACTAAGTTTTTAATTAATTTTAAATTTATTGGCCAATAATTCATTTTACACACTATATTAATGCAAAGCTCATTAATTCCGCACTTCATATATACACTAATTTATAATCATTTAATTTAATTGAAGTTTCCACTTTCTAGTGCTACTATAATATAAATTAATTCTTATAATGGAGGAAAAATTATGTCTATATTAAATAAAAATGACAAAATTGCTATAGTTGCTTGTTCAAATGGTCAACCTATAGCTAATAAATTCAAAATTGATAATTTATTAGAACTCTTAAAAAAGTTAAGCTTAAATCCTATTTGTAGTAACTACATATATGAAACTACATCTCCATTTAATGGTGCTGCTAAAGATAAGGGAAAAGCCTTTATGGATTTATATAGAAATAATGAAATAAAAGCTATCTTTGATATCTCTGGTGGTGACCTTGCAAACGAAGTTTTAGATTATTTAGATTATGATTACATATCTAAAAATCCTAAACCTTTCTTTGGTTATAGTGATTTAACTACGGTTTTAAATGCTATTTATTCTCAAAGTAATAACCCTGTTTATCTTTATCAAATAAGAAATCTTATATCTTCAGATAGTGAAAATCAAATTTCTAACTTCACTAATAGCTTACTTAATAATGAAGATGATTTATTTAAGTTTTCTTATAAATTTATTCAAGGTTCAAAAATAGAAGGAACTGTTGTTGGCGGAAATATTCGTTGTCTTTTAAAGTTAGCGGGTACTAAATATATACCTGACTTTACAGATAAGGTTTTACTTTTAGAAAGTATGGGTGGCGAAGCTGGACTTATGTCTGCCTTTTTAAATCAACTTAAGCAAATGGGAGTTTTTGATAAAATTCAAGGGCTAATACTAGGTACCTTTAGTAAAATGCAAGAAAATAATATAACTCCTACTATTGAAGAATTAGTACTAAGCATAATAGATAATCCTGATTTACCAATTGCTAAGACAGAAGAAATTGGTCATGGTGCTAATTCTAAATGCATAATCATTGGAAAAAATATTTCATTATTTAATCATAAATTCAAATAATATATAATTAAATTTTTCACACTAACATATATTGGAGGTAAATAAAATGAAACGCTGTTTATATTGCAAAAAAAATTTAGATAAAAGTTTTATAGAAAATAAAATAGGTTATTTTTGTTCTGATGATCATTTTGATAAATATATTAAATCATTAAGTAAAGAGGAATATATAGAGCTGCAAAACTCAATTTGCGTTTGCAGTGATGACTAAACTATATAACCTTTTCATAATTTATATATTCTAAGGTACTTAAAGTTAAGAGATTATTTTATTAATTATTTAGTAAAATAATCTCTTTTAATTTTATAATCTTTTTCTAAAAGCATATTGACTATTAATCATCAAATTGATATTATGTGTATATAATATATATATACACTTATACACGGAGGTGAACACTTGGATATATTAATTAGCAATTCATCACCAGTTGCACTTTATGAGCAAATAGAAACTCAAATAAAAAATCAAATATTAAATGGAAATTTGAAACCTGGAGATCCACTTCCATCAATAAGATCATTAGCAAAAGAGCTTAAAGTAAGTATTATAACCTCTAAAAGAGCTTATGAAGAACTAGAAAAAGAAGGCTTTATTGAAACAGTTATTGGAAAAGGAACTTTTGTTTCCGGTTCAAATTCTGAAAGGTTAAGAGAAGCTGCCATGGCTGAAATGGAAGATAAACTTGAGGCTGTCATAATATGTGCTAAAGCTCTAGGGGTAACACTTGATGAATGTATTGAAATTTTAAAAAGTATTTATGAGGAGGTATAAATATGAATTCTATTGAAATTCGTAATTTACAAAAAAATTATAAGAATTTTTCTTTAACTATAGATAACCTTGAAATACCAGAAGGATATATTACTGGATTTATTGGTCCAAATGGCTCTGGTAAAACTACTACAATTAAATCTTTACTTGGAATGATTAAGCCTGATTCTGGCGAAATAAAAATACTAAATTCCCATATCAATAAAGATACTAAAACAAAAGAAAATATTGCTTATGTTGGTGATGAATCTGGATTCTTAGAAGAAAGCAAATTAGTTAATCTTCATAAAATAATATCTAAATTTTATTCTAACTGGGATGAAGAGTTATATAAAAAATATATAAATAAATTTAAAATAGATGAATCTAAGAAATATAAAGATTTATCTAAGGGACAAAAAAAGCAATTTGAACTTATAATAGCTTTATCTCATCATCCAAAACTATTAATAATGGATGAACCAACCTCTAGTTTAGATCCTATAATAAGAAATGAATTTTTAGACCTTATGCAAGACCACATGGAAATGGATAATATGACTGTATTTTACTCTACTCATATAACTACAGATTTAGATAAATCTGCTGATTATATAGTTATGATATACAATGGAAAAATACTTCTTAAAGGTGAAAAGGATGAAATTTTAGATAATCATACACTTGTAAAAAGCAAAAAAGATTTAATTGATAATAGTATTAAGAATGAATTTATTTCATTAAAAGAATACGCCTTTGGATTTGAAGGTTTAATATCTGATAGAAAAAAAGCTTATGAACTTTTTGGTGATGAGGCAATTTATGAAAAATGTACTCTTGAAGATATTTTATTATATTACACTAGGAGGGAGTAATTTATGAATAATATTAGTAATTTAGTAAAACTTCAATTTAATTCATTACTATCTATAAAGAAAAATTTACTTATTATATTAGCACTTGGAATATTTTTTGCTGCTGTTCAACCAACTATGATTGTTTTTGCCGGTGCCATGTATTTAATGATGGCTACCTATACAATTACTTTTTATGAAGAAAGAAGCAAAATGAATTATTTAATATATTCGTTACCTGTTAAGACAAATGAATATATTTTTTCCAAATATATATACTGCTTATTAAACACAGTTATTGCGGTAATAATATCTACAATTCTATCTGTAATTGTAAATATATTAGGAACAAATGATTTAGTTTCTTCTATGCCTATATATGTTATTCCTTTAGTTACTATGGGTATAGGTATATTTTTCACAGCAATATTAATGCCTGCTACTCTTTTACTAGGCTTTGAAAATGGAAGATATGTTCTAATGTTTATTGCTATTGCTCCAATAGTATTTTCTACTTCTTTGCTAGAAATATTAGCTGAAATTAATATAACTTTTAACCCTACACTGTTAACTATTTTAGGAATATTAATTACAATTACAGTATTACTTCTTTCTTATTTTATTACATGCAATAGATTTTCAAAAAAAGAAATTCATTAATAAATCTTGAAAGAATATATCTTATAAATAAAAATTAACAATTCATTTTAACCTTTATAAAAAAACAAAAATAAATGGTAAGGTATAAACTAAACCTTACCATTTATTTTCTAAACCAATTCTTTAAATTTTCCTAATTCAATCTGCTTCTTATAATTTAAGGGACTTACTCCTACATATTTTTTAAATTTACTATGGAAATAATCTATATTTTTATATCCAACCTTTTCACAAACTTGATATACTTTTATGTTGTCTTCCATAAGTAATTTCTTAGCTTGTTCTATTCTTATATTATCTAAATAAGTATTAAAACTCATACCAGTATGACCTTTAAATACCTTTCCTAAATATGCACTATTATAATTAAATATTTCTGCCAAAAGTTCTAATTTTAAATCCGTATAATAATTCTTTTCAATATATTTAACTATTCGCTTTATAGACTTATCTGAAGAATTAAGAGAAATAACCTTTGAAACATTAATCAATCTTTTTTCTAAAATATCTATAATTTCTTTTAAACTTTCAGTACTATAAATCTCCTTTATTATTACCTCATTATCTAAAATTAAATTTTTATCTATTTCATAATCGCTTTTAATTTTATCATAAAACTCTAAACAATTTTTAGTAACTAACACTTTAATTTCATCTTCAGTATAAAACTTAGATTGAATAAGTTCTGCCAAACCTTTTAACAATTCTTTAATCTTTCCACATTCTCCAATTTCAACATAAGTACAAATTTTATTTATAATATCCATCTCTTCAAGTAAAAATCTTTTTTTACTAATTTCTCTTACTCTCTCAGTAGTTAAAATTTCCTCATTTAAAAACAAAAATCTAGATTTCATTAATTCATTAGCAGTATTATAAGATAATAAAATATCATCTATGCTACTAACCTCTTGTCCTACTGTTACAAATATTCTTCCTTTTAAACACTTATTAATTTCTTTATTTATACTATTTAATATATTAAATGAATGATTACTATTAACATCACAAAATAATATTGCAACCTTATCTTTAACCTTACAAACCTCAATGCCATTTAAATTACTTAACTTTTGTTTTATACAACTTTCAAGTTCAATTAAATTTTCATTTTTTGTTTTCTCATCATAATTTAATATCAAAGCTACAGAATAACTTGAGTAATCTAAAGAATTTGTAAGTTCTTCATAATCCTCTACCTTTTTTCCTAACATAAGTTGAGATAGTGAATATTCTTTAACGTAGTCTTTTTGTTTTTCAATATTTCTTAATTTATTTTTTTCCTCTTCTATTTCATTTCTTAAATTAACAGCTATATCATATAGCTCATCTTCATCTATAGGCTTTAATAAATAGCACTTTACTCCATACTTAATTGCAACCTTTGCATATTCAAAATCAGAATAACCACTAATAATTACAAATTTACCTTTAAATCCATTATCTATACTTTCTTTAATTACATCTAATCCAATCTTTCCGGGCATTTTAATATCTATTAAAACTAAGTCTGGATCTAGCTTACATATTTTATTATATGTATCATCTCCATCACTACCTTCACCACAAACATAAAATCCAACTTCTTCCCATGGAACTATATTCTTAATTCCCTCTCTTACATATGGTTCATCATCTGCAATTAAAACTTTTAACATTTATTCTCTTCCCCCTCAATAGCTGGTAATATTAATACAACCTTTGTCCCAATATTTAACTCGCTAAATACGTGTATACCATATTTTTCACCATAAAAAATTTTAATTCTTTCATTTATATTTCCCATTCCAATACTTTGATGTCCATTTTCTTTTTTGTTAGTTTTACCTAGATTTTCATTGATAAACTCTAGCCTATCTCTTGTCATTCCACATCCATTATCAGATATTTCAACTATTAGATAACCCAAATCCTCAAAGGCACTTACAGTTATTTTCCCCTTTTCTTTTGTTCCTTCTAACCCATGTACAAAAGCATTTTCTACAATTGGCTGTAATAACAGTGGTAATATCTTATATTTTTTCGATTCTACTTCAATATTAAATTCATGCTCAACCTTTCCCTTAAATCTTAACTCTTGTATTTCTAAATAATTTTTCACTAATTCTATTTCTGATTCAAAGGAAACACTTTCATTGCTTACCTCCAAATTTCTTCTCATTATTTTCCCAAGTTTTTTAACTATTCCCGCAAGTTCTCTATCACCATTACAAAATGCTCTCATTCTAATAGTTTCTAAGGTATTATATAGAAAATGAGGATTAATTTGACTTGATAGCATTTTAAACTCAGCCTCTTTTTGTTTAACCATCAATTTTTCCTGCTGAATTTTCCTAACGTATACCTCATCAATTAATTTATTTATACTTTCCATCATAAAATATAAATCATCATAAACTTCTGAAATTTCATCATTTCCACTAATACTCTTTTTAATATTGAAATTTCCTTTAACAACCTTATGCATTTCATTTCTTAATACATTAATTCTATCCGCAAAATTTTTAGAAAAATATAATATAACAATTAATGAGCAGAAAATTGCTAAAGCAATTATAATAATACTTTTTGTAATAACATTTTTGGATTCTAAAGTTATTAAATCAACTGGCACCTCTACTAAAACTTGAAATGTATTATTAAATGATTTATCAATTTTAAACGTATTTAAAATTGAATGATCTCCATCTTCATTAAACTCTTCTTTTACATCATAATAATAACTTGCTTCCGCTTCACTTTTACCTAAATCTGCCATCTCACCTATTGGTAAAGAATTTGAATATACAACTCGTCCATCTAATAATATAGAAGAGCGATATCTTTCATCTCTAACTATATCGCCTAACTTACCAATATTAACACTTATCACCAAAACTCCTATATTTCCTCTTGAATCTGAATTAATAGATCTTACAAGTGATAAATTATAATTCTTAGTCGTTTCATCCTTTTTATATAGCCAAGTTATTATTCCTTTTCCATCAATTGCATTTTTATACCATTCACTTTCTCTTATTTCATCATCAACTTTTATAATATTAGACCCATTTAATAGTGTTTCATTATCTACATAAAGCTTTATGCTATTAAAATCGTTATAGTATACTAAATAATCATTTAATACATTAAAACTAGAATATGCTGTTACTACATCTCCATAATTATTGTAATTTTCTGTAACTAACGCATGAATATTATCATCTTGGTAAATCATATCTGAAGTATTGATTGCTAATTTTAATGATTCCTCCATTCTACTTTTAATAGTTTTATTATTATATCTCCCCTCACTAATTGCATTTTGTACTACTATATTATTCATTCGAGATGTTAGGTATCCACCAATAATTACTACAGTTACTATTACTATTAACAAATAAGAAATAATTAACTTACTCCTTATTTTCATATTATTTATTACATTTTCTATTATTCTCATTTCTCAAATACCCACTTAAATTACATTTTTACCTATAAATACAATATACCACACTTTTCTTTGTAATTGTATACAATATTGAATTTATAATACTCTTATTAATTTTTATCACTAATAATACTAGTATTATTGATAGAATTATTGCAGTATTTTTTATTACTCTAGTATAGTAAACTATAAATAGATAATACTTTAATAATCACATGTAATCCCACTTTTCTTAAACATATAGCTAAAGGCAGAGTATCATTTTTATGAGCTCTGCCTTTACTACTATGCTAAGCATTAATTATAATCTATATTTCTTACCTGCTATAGTATCTATTTCAATGCTCTCATTAATCATTGTTCCAATATATTTTTTACCAAACTTTATTTTACATTTCCCTCCAACTTTTGATGTTATAGAAAGTTTTGTTATCTCATTATTATCCCATTTAAAATCTATAACAAATCCTCCTCTAGCCTTAAGCCCTTTTATATATCCACACCTCCACGCCTTTGGAATAGCAGGTAATATTTCTATAATACCTGTATGACTTTGAATAAGCATTTCTGCTATCCCTGCTGTTCCTCCAAAGTTCCCATCAATTTGAAATGGAGGATGTACACAAAATAAATTCATAAATGTTAGATTCTTTAATAATACATGTAAATACTTATTTGCTAATTCAGCTTCTTTTAATCTCGCATAAAAATTAATTATCCATGCACAACTCCAACCAGTATGTCCTCCACCTTGATTCAATCTTCGTTCTAGTGTTTTTTTACTAGCTTCAAGTAATTCAAAATTATTTTTTTCTGAAATTTCTCTACCTGGATAAAGTGCAAATAAGTGTGACATATGCCTATGGCCTGGCTCATATTCATCAAAATCCTTATACCATTCTTGAACTGCTCCAAATTTATTTACTTTATATTTAGGTAATCTTCCAAGTGCTTTTTGTAGTTCTTCTTTAAATTCATTATCTACTTTTAATACATTAATAGCAGCTATACAATTGTTAAATAAATCTCTAATTATAGATATATCCATTGTAGACATCATACTTGCACAACATTTTCTTCCTTCATTATCTAAGAAATTATTTTCAGGTGATGTTGAAGGACATGTTACTAAGTTTCCATCCTTATCTTCAATTAAGTAATCTAATAAGAATATAGCTGCACCCTTCATTATTGGATAGGCTTCATTTTTTAAGAAGTTTTTATCTCTTGTAAAATCATAGTGTTCCCAAAGATGTTGACACATCCAAGCTCCACCCATAGGCCAAAATCCCCATTCACTACTTCCCTGTACTGTACTTGAATATCTCCATAAATCAACATTATGATTTGTAGTCCATCCATTACAATTAAACATTGTTTTTGCAGTACTCGCTCCAGTAACACTTAAATCTTTTAACATATTAAAAAGCGGATTATGACATTCTGATAAATTACAAGTTTCTGCTCCCCAATAATTCATTTCTGTATTAATATTTACTGTATAATTGCTACTCCAAGCTGGTCTTAAGTCTTCATTCCAAATTCCTTGTAAGTTTGCTGGTTGACTTCCTTCTCTTGATGAACTTATTAAAAGATATCTTCCATATTGAAAATATAAACTTATTAATCCTAAGTCCTCTTTATTATTTTTAAGTCTTTCTAACCTTTCATTAGTTGGTAAGTAACTATAGTCATCATTGCCTAAACAAAATTCAACCCTATTAAAAAGCTTTCTATAATCATCAATATGGTTACTTTCTATTTCTTCATAAGATTTATCTTCTAAAGATTTTAACTGACTTTTGCATAAAAGTTCTTCATCCTTACCTTCTGTACCTGGTTCTTTATCAAATCCATTAAAGCTTGTATTTGCAACTAGTACTAATGTAACACTACTTGCTTCTTTTATATTAAGAAGACCATTTGTTACATTAACATTTCCATCTGTAACTCTTGCCTTTAAGTAAACTTGAAATCTCATTCCAAGCTTACCCTCTTCATCATAAATTATTGACTCTTCTTCATTTACATAGCTAGGTAATGCGCATATAGGTGTTACTCCCTTTAATATAATAGTATCTTGATTTAGTCCATTTACTTTACTTTTTAATAAACTTCTTAATGTTGCTGAAAAGCTTATGCTCTTTTCTTTATCAGCACTTATCTTAATTATCATTGCATTATCTGGCGCTGAAATAAATACTTCTCTTTTATAATTAATATTATTTATTTCATAACTTATTGTTGCTTTGGCATTACTTAAATCTAGTTCTCTTCTATAGTTTTTATAATTTTTATCATTATAATTAAATTTTAAATATAAATCTCCCATAGGTGCATAAGATTCAGTATATCCAGCCAAGAGCTTATTATTCATAAGCTCTTGTGCCTCATAATATTGTTCATTTAAAATTAAATTTCTTACTTCATCTATATAATTAATAGCTTCATGATTATTGTTATCTTTAGGAATACCTGTCCATAATGTATCTTCATTTAAAGCAATTCTTTCATTATATACATCTCCTGACACCATTGCTCCTAATCTTCCATTTCCAAGTGGAAGTGATTCTACCCATTCCGTTGCTGCTTCTTTATACCATAATTTTAATTTATCACTCATAATATTTATCCTCAAAATTTATATTTTGATTTTATATTAATTGATTCTTCTAATCTAATATCTGTAGATGAAGAGCCTATTAATATATTAAATTTACCATCTTCTACTATCCAAGAATTTTCTTCATCACTGTAAAATGCAAAAGACTTTTTATCCAAATTAATTGTAACTTCTTTACTTTCACCTGGCATTAATCTAACTTTCTCAAATCCCTTTAATTCTATAACTGGTCTCTTTACACTACTTTCTACATCATTAACATAAACTTGTGCTACTTCTGCCCCTTCTTTTTCACCTATATTAGTTACTTTAAATTTTACTGTGGCATTTATTTTTTCATTTTCTTCAGTTAAATTTACTTTTATATCATTATATCGGAATTCTGCATAAGAAAGTCCATGTCCAAATACAAATTGTGGCTCTACATCATATGTTGAGAAATATCTATATCCTACGAATATTCCTTCATCGTATCTTACTTGTGCTTTGCCTGGAAATTCTCCAATACTATGTGCTGGTGAATCCTCTAACTTTTTAGGTATTGTTACTGTTAATTTTCCTGATGGATTTACATCACCAAATAGAACTTCTGCTAAAGCTCTTCCCCCTTCCATTCCATTGTAAGAAACATTAACTAATGCCTTAGATTTATCTACCCAAGAACTCATATCAACAGGAGATCCTGCTGTAATAACAACTATAGTATTAGGATTTACTTCTAATAAACTATTAATAATTTCATCTTGATTATATGGAAGCTTCATATCAGTTTTATCATTACCTTCACTATCTATATTAACAACCATATTATCTTCTTTTGTTGAATGAAGTGCATTTTGGAATAACGAAAAATCTTCTTTAGTATGCTTTAATCCACCAATAAAGATAACCACATCACTATTCTTTGCTAACTCAATTGCTTCTTCATTTACTGCTTTTCTTTTATTAAAATCATGTGTATATCCTTTAGCATAAGCCACTTCACAATTTCCACCTAAAAGCATTTTTATTCCCATTAATGGAGTTACTTCATATAATGATTTAACCTCAGCTGAACCTCCACCTTCGCAATGTCTTATATTTGCATTTTGACCTATTACAGCTACCTTTTTAACTTTCTTGCTTAATGGCAATAAATTTTCTTCATTTTTTAATAAAATAACTGATTCTCTTGCAATATCAAGAGTTTTTCGTCTACTTTCAAAACTATTATATTCTCCTGATTTTCTTTCATCTGAGAACATATTTAATCTATACATTAACTTTAATATTTTTCTAACCTTTTCATCTATTAACTCTTCTTTTATTTCTCCTTCTTTAACAGCTTTAATTAAAGGATTAGCAAAGAAGTATTCATCAAAATTATCTGTTACAGACATTTCTATATCCATTCCTGCTTCAGCTGCAAGTTTAGTATCACTAATTGCACTCCAATCTGATACTAATACGCCATCATACCCCCATTCTTTTTCTAATACATCTCTTAAAAGCCATTTATTATGTGAACAATGTAGTCCCCAAAGCTTATTATAAGCAGACATTATAGAGTAAGAATTTCCTTCCTTTACAGCAGCCTCAAAAGCAGGTAAATAAATTTCTCTAACTGCTCTTTCATCAATTACTACATCAACATTTAATCTTTCAGTTTCTTGACTATTTACAGCAAAATGCTTTACACAAGCAGCAACATCATTTTCTTGAACACCTTTAATATAAGGTACTGCTAATTGTGCTGTTAAATAAGGATCTTCCGACATATATTCAAAGTTTCTTCCTCCTAAAGGACTTCTTACTATATTGATTCCTGGGGCTAAAATTATATCCTTTCCACGTCCCCTTGCTTCCTTACCTAAAATATTTCCTTCTTCATAAGCTAAATTTCTATTCCATGTGCAAGCAAGTGCTGAAATAGATGGTAAATAAGTTACATAATCATCAGTATTTCCTACTGGCACCCAGCTTGCATTTGGAAATTCATTTCTTACTCCCATTGGTCCATCTGACATATATAATGAAGGAATTCCTAATCTCTCTACACTTCCATTTCTAAATAATCCTGCAGCATGGACCATTGCTACCTTTTCTTCTAATTTAAGTTCTGATATTATTTCTTCTATTTTTTCATAATTTATTTTCTCTTTTTCCATACTAAAACACCCTCCTATTTTTTATAAAATTTAAGAGTTAAAGATTGAGAGTAAAGCTGAGCCCAGCTTTACTTTTTCCTTCTCAACCTTTAACTCTGTTTAAAAATAATATTTTTTAAAGGAAACTCGACTCCTTTTAGTCGCTGAGTAAGTTCAACTGCCCAAATTGAAATTTGGAGTTTCACTTAAGGAAACTCGACTCCTTTTAGTCGCTGAGTAAGTTCAAGTATCCAAATTCAAATTTGGAGTTTCACTTACATGTTACAAACTATCTTAGTTACATTTCCATTTGGTATAAGTTTAATTCCCTTATCTGATAATTCAAAACTTGCACCTTCTACATTTGAAATTTCATTAATTCCTCTAAGAACTATACTATAAGCATCATTTGCTTCTACATTAAATTCTATTGTATTTTCTGTTCTTAAAGCTGTAGCAGTTAACACTACTTCTGAATCTTTATTTAATACCTGTGCACTTGCTTCTTTTCCGTTTAATAATTCAAATACTTCTAAAGTAACATCTTTTCCAAAATCATAATCAGGTATTTGATTATTAGCTCCTACTGGAACTATACTGTTTTCCTTAACCATCATTGGAATACTTAAATATCCATGTTTTTCAGTTATCCATTTTCCACCTTCATATTTTTCTCCAGTTATGAAGTTTGTCCATGTTCCTTGTGGTAAATAATATTCTGCAATACCTTCTTCATTAAATATTGGAGCCACTAAAATAGAATCTCCTAGCATATATTGTTTATCTAAATATCTGCAAGCTGGATCATTTTGATTCTCTAAAATCATTGCTCTCATTGTAGGAATTCCCTTTGTTGCTGCATCATTTGCAGTTTTAAATAGGTAAGGCATTATGCTACATTTTAAGTTTGTAAAGAATTTAACTACATCACAAGCTTCTTCGTCATAAAGCCATGGCACTCTATAAGAAGTACTTCCATGTAATCTACTATGTGATGATAAAAGTCCAAATGCTGCCCATCTCTTATAAACATCTGGTGTTGAAGTACTTTCAAATCCACCTATATCATGACTCCAGAATCCAAATCCTGAAAGACAAAGTGATAATCCTCCTCTTAAGCTTTCTGCCATAGATTCATATTCTGATGTACAATCTCCACCCCAGTGTACAGGGAATTGTTGTCCACCTGCAGTTGCTGATCTAGCAAATAATACAGCTTCATTTTCACCTTTAACTTCTTTAATTACATCAAATACTACCTTATTGTACATTTGAGTATAATAGTTATGCATCTTAACTGGATCTGAACCATCATGATACATACATTCATGAGGTATTCTTTCGCCGAAATCCGTCTTGAAACAATCTACTCCCATATCCATTAATGCTCTTAATTTATCAGCATACCATTTACAAGCCTCTGGATTTGTAAAATCGACTATAGCCATTCCTGGTTGCCACATATCCCATTGCCATACATCACCATTAGTTTTCTTTATAAAGTATCCATTTTCTACACCCTCTTCAAATAATGAAGACTCTTGAGCAATATATGGATTAATCCAAACACAAATCTTTAATCCTTTAGCTTTTAATCTTTCAAGCATTCCCTTTGGATCTGGGAATACTTCATTATCCCATTCAAAGTTGCACCAATTAAATCCTTTCATCCAGAAGCAATCAAAATGGAATACATGAAGCGGAATATCTCTTTCTGCCATTCCATCAACAAATTCTGTTACTGTCTTTTCATCATAATTAGTCGTAAATGAAGTTGTAAGCCATAATCCAAATGACCATGCTGGTGGAAGTGCTGGCTTACCAGTTAATGACGTATAGTTTTCCAAAACTTCCTTCATATCATCTCCAGTTATAATAAAGTAATCTAAATATTCTCCTGGAACACTAAACTGTACCTTTGTAACTAATTCAGATCCAACTTCAAAAGATACTCTTTCTGGATGATTTACAAATACTCCATATCCTTTATTAGTAATATAAAATGGTATATTTTTATAACTTTGTTCTGTGCTTGTACCTCCATCTTCATTCCATATATCAATCGATTGTCCATTCTTAACAAATGGAGTAAATCTTTCACCTAATCCATATACAGCCTCACCAACTGATAAAGCTAACTGATCTCTCATAAAAGTTCCAACTGAACCGCTGTTTAGGAATTCTTCTCCTTCTTCTTTATAATAAGAAGAACTTCTATTAGCACTCTTTGTTAAGTATTTATCTCCATTGAAAAATTCCATACTAAAATACTCTTTATTTATATTTACCTTTAAATCTCCAGATTTAACTGTAATAATTTCATCATTTTCAATTATTTCTGGCCTAAAGTTATTATCTTCATATATTTCAAATTTTGGACTTTTATTTTGTACACCCATATAATGATAAGCTCTAATTCTTAATATGTTTTTCATTGGAGAAGATATTTTATAAGTAATAACTGGTCCACCAAGTGTATCTCCTCTATGATCTATTTTGTTACATGGAGCATAAAGTGTTAAAAGTTTTTCTTCTATCTTGCTACTATAAACCTCTTGTGGACTATATCTTACTATTCCATCTTTATTTAACCAACATCCATTACTGAATTTCATTATATTCACTCCTCTTGTCTTGCTTATAATAATTTTTATATGTTAATTATAAAAGGCATACTTGTAATCGTATACCATACAAATTTCATATATTTTATCTTAAAAATTAGTGCTTATCCCTATAAATTATTGTATTGAAATATCCAGTAATTAGAAAAAGGAGCCCTTTGGCTCCTTTTTCTAATTATATTTTATTCATTCCATAATTCTAATCTTTCTTTAGTTAAAGCTGTCATCTCTTCATTTAAAGTATCTACACCATAGCTTACTAATGTTTTTTGTATTTCATCCCAAGCCTTATCAAAATCTGCTGGTTTTCCTAAAATAGCTTGTGTTATTGCTTGTTGAATATAATCATCACACTTTTGTTGAATTATAGATATATCACCATCACTTGGAATAGTATATTGCCATACTTGTCCATGCTTAGAAATTCCTAATTCCTCTGATGATGGGAACATTTCAGTAAAATTATCTATTCCATATCCAGCTAGTGTTTCTTTTTGTGCATCATTGTAGTTAGCAACAACGCTTTCAATAGTTGTAGTTGTATAGTAATTTCCAGTTGAATCTACAGCTCCAACACCTCTTTGTGGGAATGGATATACATATGCACCAATACCAGTTTTCTTATCGAAGTCTGGATCTGTATTTTTTTGTTCTTGAACTTCTGGTAAAACCACTCTTTTACCATCTTCTATTGTATAGTGTTCACCTTCAATACCCCAGTTTAATAATACTTGAGCTTCATCAGATGCCATCCAATCAAGGAATTCAAATGCCCTTTCTTTATTTTCACAAGATTCAGAGATTGCAATTCCCCAACCTCCACCAAATCCATAATCTTTTAAAGATTGGTCTTTATACTCATCACTTACTGTTACAGCTAATCTAGCATAAGTTGATCCTGCTTTACCTTCTGAAAGTAATGTCTTTTCTGCATCACTATAATCCCAAGCTGCATCTGATAATCCTACAACTCTTCCTGAAGAAATCTTAGCTTTATAAGTATCTTCTTTTTGAGTAAATGATTCTGGATCTAACAATCCAATGTCATTCATATGATTTAACCATTGGAAATACTCTTTTATTTCTGGTAATGTAAATTTATAAGTAGTTTCACCTGTTTCATCATTTACAGCGAATTGACCATCATCTGGAATACCTATTGCAGCAGATGCTATATTTCCAGTAGTAATTAACCATCTCCAGTCACTTGCCATTAATGATAATCCAATTCTTTGTTGTCCATCTTCAGTTGTTGGATTTTCTGCTATATAATTTTTAATTAACTCTTCATATTCATATATTGTATTAATTTCTGGATACCCAGCATCTTTTAATACATCATGTTGAACTTGTAGTGTTCCACCTGGTTCATATACCTCTGCACTAACACCATAAGTACCTACTGTATAAATACTAGGATCATCTGCACTAGCCCTAAGTCTATCTAATTGATCTCCGTATAAAGCCTTAAGATTATCTCCCTTTTCTTCAATCATATCATCTAATTTTATAATTGCACCAGCATCAATAAGCTTACCTGTATCTCCCTTAGCATATATTAAGTCTGGGTATTCACCACTTGCAATCATTAATGGAATTGCTTGTGCATCACCTGCTACTGGATGTGTTATCTCTAAAGTTACTCCTGTTAATTCAGTAATCTTCTTAGCTACATCATCAGTAAAATCCCAATCTTCATTTAAATCACAATTGAAAAATGTTAATGTAATAGGCGTCTTATCCATTGCGTCTAGTAGAGGTGTTTCACTCTTTTCATTTGCTGTATTATCTTTTGAGCCACATCCTACAAAGCAAGTTGCTGTTAATGTAAGTGCCATAATTAATGATAATAATTTACGTTTTCTCATTTTCTTTTCCCCCTAAATTAACCATATTTTTATTTTATATTTATTTACTCGATAATTCAAAACAAATTATCTTATTATTAACTCTTTACTGCACCTAAAGTCATACCTGTTACAAAGTATTTTTGCACAAATGGGTAAACTAAAAGTATTGGAATAGTTGCAACCATTGTGATTGCCATCTTAATTGATTGTGGATTTGACTTACTTGCATTTTGTAATAATGGATTATTAATATCTACATTTGAACTTGCATTATCAATAATCTTCATTAATTCATATTGCAATGTTGTCATGCTATTATTTCCTCTTGCATAAAGGTAAGTATCAAACCAACTATTCCATTGTCCAACAGCTATAAATAATGAAATTGTTGCTACAACTGGTAAACATAAAGGCATTACTATCTTATAGAATGTTGTCCAATCATTTGCACCATCAATTTTAGCTGATTCATAAAGTGCTTCTGGAAGTCCATCCATAAAGGATCTCATAACAATTACATTAAATGCACTTATAAGCCCTGGTAATATATAAACTGCAAAATTATTTATTAATCCAAGATTTCTTATAACTAAGTATTCTGGTATTAATCCTCCACTTACATACATTGTTATTACAAATAATAATGTAACAAATTTATTAAATATGAAATCTCTTCTGCTTAATGTATAAGCAACCATTGCTGTTGCTATAACACCAGTAAGTGTACCTATAACAGTTCTTAATACTGAGTTAAAAAATGCTAGTGGCAATTTACTACTTCCTGAAAACACTTGTTGATAGTTAGCAAATGTAAATTTTCTTGGCCATATATAGATTCCACCTTTTACTGTATCTGCTGCATCATTTAATGAAACTGCTAAAACATTTAAAAAAGGATATACAGTTACTACTATTATTAAACACATTATTATTGTTAGTACTACATCAAAAGTGGATATTTTAAATTTTTTCTTTTTCATATTGTCCTCCTTATCAAATTCAAC